>SOJQ01000111.1 GCA_004376075.1 Dehalococcoidia bacterium
CCGGGTGGGCATATCATCTCGCCATACCTGCTGCTCCTGGCATGCTCCACATCGCGGAAAAGGGGGTTGGGGTCGTCTATGGCATCGGCATACCTCCTTATCGCCCCCCTCTCAACCTCCATGATGACGGGCTCTGTGGTGGTACCGATCAATGCTTTCAATTCATCTGTAATTGCCATCTCGCTACCTCCTTAAGGTTACATAGTCTTACTTGAAAATCCCCACTTGCCACCATCGAGGATCTGTAGGAGGGGGAATTCTATCGCTGCACTCATCTCATCGGTGATGACCGTCTCTTCAGCCAACTTGCTACCTACTTGGCTCTTTATCTCAAGCTATATTGGAGCCCCCTTCTCCTCTGAATTGGAAAACCTAAGTAAAACAACAAACAAATTCTTCCCCTGCCAAAGCCAGAAAAAGTTTACCTTAATTGCGGCGCTCCTGTCAAGGTTCTTACAGGGAGTTCACCCCCTCTCTTGGCTTGCCGCTAGATCCTCTCCAGGGGAGCCAGGCTTAAAAGCAGCCTCTTGAGCCCTGCTTCCCCTTTGAAAGCCACGGTAACCTCTTGGTCGTCCCTGGTGGGGAGGCAGTTTACCACGATCCCCTCGCCGAAGACGGCGTGGAGCACATGGTCCCCTGCTTTGAGGGGCGCCTTGGGGAAGGGAGGCTGCGCAGTCACAGGCCTTTCCCTGCGGGTATATTGGCTGGCCGTCATCATCAAGTGGGATGGAATGTCCAGGAGAAATCGCGAGGGGAGGGTTGGCTCACTGCTTCCCATAAAGCTGCGGCGGAAGGCACGAAGGAGATAGACCCGCTCCTTAGCCCGTGTTATCCCCACATAGCATAGGCGGCGCTCCTCCTCCATCTGGTCCGGGTCATCGAAGGACTTTCTATGGGGGAGGAGTCTCTCCTCCATGCCTACGATGAAAACTACGGGAAACTCCAGTCCTTTAGCAGCGTGCAGGGTGATCAGGGTCACCGCATCAACCTTCTCATCGAAACTATCTACATCGGAGACTAGAGTCACCCCTTCGAGAAAGGAGGAAAGCCCCTCCTGCGGCGGTAAATGGCGATACTCACCGGCTACGGTGCGAAGCTCAAGAATATTGTCCCACCTATCCTCACCATCCTGCGCCTCCAAGATGTATTCCCTGTATCCGGAACACTCCATCACTAAGTCGAAAAGCTCAACGACGTTTAGCTCATCGCTTCTCGTGATTAGTTCGTTAAGCATGGTCAGAAAACTGGTTAAAGCCCGGGAAGTGCGTGGGTTAAAAGGGGATTTTTCATCGCCTTTCTCGTCGGCGACAATCTGGAGAGCAGCATAAACAGGTAGAGAGAGTTCTTTAGCCCACCGCGAAAGCTCCTCCAGGGTGCGCTGTCCTATTCCTCGAGGGGGCACGTTAATGACCCGGGAAAGGCTGACGCTGTCATAGGGGTTGTGGATCAGTTTGAGGTAGGCGATGACATCCTTGACCTCGCGCCGCTCATAGAAGCGGATGCCACCCACCAGCTTGTAAGGCATGCCGTAGCGAAGGAAGGACTCCTCAACAGCCCTCGACTGGGCATTGGTGCGATACATCACGGCACAATCAACGGGCTTAAAGAGCCCCTGGCTTACCAGGTTTTCCACCTCGCTGACCACAAACTGGGCCTCCTCCTGCTCGCTGTAGGTCTCAGCAACGGTTATGGGCACCCCGATCTCCTTCTCCGTCCAGAGCCTCTTCTCCTTGCGCTGGCGATTGGCGGAGATCACGTGCTCCGCTACCTCGAGGATCGTTTTCGTGGAGCGGTAGTTTTGCTCAAGATATACCACCCTGGCATCAGGATAATCGCCCTCAAAGCTGAGGATATTCCTGAGGTCGGCAAAGCGCCAGGAATATATCGATTGGTCCGGATCGCCGACCACACATATATTGCGGTATTTCCCCGCCAGTTGCTTTGCCAGAACATACTGGGCGATGTTGGTATCCTGAAATTCGTCGATGAGGACGTGGAGATAGCGCTGCTGATATTTGGAGAGGACCTCAGGGCAATGGCGAAAGAGATAGACAGTCTTCATAAGCAGGTCATCGAAGTCCAGCGCCTTGCTCTCACCGAGGAGCTCTTGGTAGCGCTGATATACCCGCTGCACCACCTCATCGAAATAGCTCCGAGAATATTTGACATAATCTTCCGGCGTGAAGAGGCGGCTCTTCGCCGCCGATATCGCGGAAAGGAAAACGCGGGGGAAATAGCGCTTGGGGTCGAGATCAAGCTCCTGAAGGCTGCGCTTGACCAGGCTGAGCTGATCATCATCATCGTAAATGACGAACCTTGGGTCCAGCGATATATGGGCTGCCTCTCTCCTCAGGATGCGAGCACAGATGGCATGGAAGGTTCCTAGGGTCAGTTCCTCCACCGAGCTGCCGAGAAGGTGGTAAAGCCGCTCCTTCATCTCCCTTGCCGCTTTGTTGGTGAAGGTGACTGCCAGAATACGATAGGGACTGACGCCCCATACCTTGATCAGGTAGGCGACCCGATGAGCGATCACCCTCGTCTTGCCGCTGCCGGGACCAGCCAGGATGAGCAGAGGCCCCTCAATCGCCTCCACCGCCTCCCTTTGCGCCGGGTTCAGCCCATCAAGAACATCCATGCTTAGATTATAACACTATGGATTACCCTAAGGAAGGGATGCACCTCCTTGGCATCTTCACAGATATTAGCAGAGAATAGCCGTGCTGAAGTGCAATGTTCGAAAAAAGGCATGCCGGTTCCGCTCGGTTGTGTTTGACACCACTCCTTAGAAGCAGTAGGATATTGCCCCACGCAAACAGTGGGGAGGCGACTACCATAGTCACAAAAGAAAGGAGGGTACTATGAAAGTAATGGTGCGAAGCATTATGAAAGCCGTCCCTGGCAAGATGGTAGAGGCGATGGAGCTTGAAGAAAAGCACATGGCTATCGCGAGTCGCGTGTTGGGGATATCTCCGAGGCGCTACCGCCCCCTTAGTGGTGGCGGCGACGTTATGAATACCATCATTTCCAAGTCCGAGTTCGATAGCCTCGCCGCATTTGAAGCTCACCCCGAGAAGATGGGCGCAGATCCAGAGATGCAGGCGCTCTTTCCGAAGTTGGAGGCGGTCATCGCAAGTCACGAAATCGAATTCTACATCCCAATACCATAGGAGCATGGCTAAGGCGGTCAATCCTGATGCCAACTGGCTCCCGAAGGCTGGTAGATGAAAAGGGGCTCCTTTTCGGTGATAATCCTTCTCTCCTTAGCTATTGCATCTCTGAGGTTTTTGGGGAGGGAGAAAAGACCCTGGTGGGTGAGCCCATCGTAGAACCTGAGGCTTCTTCTCATTCTGGAGGAAATCCTATGGTCTACCTCCTCTGGAGGAAGGTGGAGAGGATTCAGTTTTTGGGAGGCGGCAGCAAATCCCCACATGCCACCAAAGCAGGGGACATGGGTCTGATAGGGGAAAACCAAAGCAAACACTGCTTTTAGGGTGTGGCTGATCGCGGTGAATATCTCATGGTTGCCCCAGGAGCTGGAGCCAGCTTGGAGGGAGAGGATACCCTTAGGAGCTAATCTCTCTCGGAGGATTTCGAAGAACTCCTTGGTATGCAGTAGATAGGCTGGCCCTCCCGCCACCGGCTCAGGCAAATCGATGATGATAACATCGAACTTTTCCTGGCACCCCTCAAGGTGCTTTTTCGCATCTACATAGAGTAATTCCAGGCGACTATCCTCGAAGGAACCCTGGTGAAAGGAGGGGAGAAACCTTCGGCAAATATCGACCACCTCTTTATCGATATCGACCATGACCACACTTTTTACCGATCGATAATTTAGCACCTCCCTGAGGGTAGCCCCCTCGCCACCGCCAGCGATGAACACCCTTTCGGGATGGGGATGGGCGATCATCGGGGGATGAACCAGGGCCTCGTGGTAGATAAACTCATCGGCCTCGCTGGACTGAATCTTGCCATCCAAGACCAAACATGTACCAAAGCCGCTGGATTCGATGATCTCGATGGATTGAAATTCTGTCTTCCCCGAATAGATTATCTCCCTGATGCTATGCAATTGGACCATATCAGGGTTGACATAATCATAGAACCATTTATTTTCTTTCATAGCTCCTCTGAGGAGTCGAAAATCCCCCTCTTTAGCTCCATAATAGAGGGGTTCCTTGCTTGAAGCCCATTGACCAGCAGCTCTACCGCCCTTTCTGGGTGAAGCGAGTTGCCGCAAGTGAAGATATCCACAGCGGCGTAGCCAAACTCGGGCCAGGTATGAATAGCGAGATGGGATTCGGCAATGATCACCATGCCGCTGACACCACCGTAAGGATCGAAAGGGTGAAAGGATTCCTCGATGATGGTAGCACCTGCTTCCCTAGCAGCAGAGAGGAGGGTGTTTCTTAAAAAGCCGAGGTCGCTGAGAAGCTCCCTATTGCAATCTTTGAGCTCTAAGAGCAAGTGTTTCCCTAAGGCGTCCAATCAGCTACCTCCTTTAAAAGGGATCCGCTAAAAATGCAATGGCTACCAGAAGCCCAGGAAAGGATTTTATCTAATATCACCCATTTTATCAACCGTCCCCGATCCTTTTTCTAGGCTAAGGTAGCTTGGCGCTGGTTTAGCTTTCTGAGCTCGAGGAGTATCTCCTTAAGTAACAATAACTCCAGTCGTCTGGAGTTTATCGTGCTGGCCAGCTTTGACCACCTTGTCGGGTCTTCCCCGGCATATTCTTCCACCAGTTTTATTACATCTTTAGTCATTGGTCGCCTCCTCTAATGTATGAAAACGATGCCTACCGAAATGGCACAGGGAATCGAACTTGGGTCTTCCTCAGCATAGGTGAGGGGGTAGACCTCCCATCCTACCCTAGTTATCAGCTCGAAGACATTGATCCCCATGGCCTCCATTGCCGGGCGTGCTCTTAGCGGCAATCGGCACCTCCCGCTATCCAAAAACTGGCATACCAAGCCGTTGCATAGGTAGTCCTTGCACGAGCCTCCGCCGAAGCCCATTGCTAGGTAGTAGCCATCCCTGAAGGCTAGTCCCTCTAGCTCAGACACGACCTCGTTGGTCTTGCGGTGATAATGCAATATTCGGCGACGCTCAGCTGGTGTTCGACTCTGACTAATCAGGTAATCTGAAAGCGGCTCAACATTTATTTTGAACAATATCGCCCATTGATATTTGATCAATGCCCTTCGCACCTCATCGGTCCCTGGGGTATATGGCGGGCAATTGGGCGACTCCCCAACGCGAGGACACCTTGGCACAAAACACTTTAGGCGGACCCTTTCGTCTACCGATACCCAATCGGCGGGTATTATCTCACAGGCCGAGGCTCCGAGTTCCAGCGCTATTTCCTTGTAGCGCTCAATGTCCGCTCTTAGGGTTTCCTCCGAAACCTCCTTGGGAACTACCCTTACCATATCATTCCTCCCTCCTTGTTTGGCAAATCATACTCCTTTTGACCACGATGTCAATATTTGCCCGTTCAAGGTTGCAGGCTTTCAGTGTAAAGGCGACAGGTTGCAAGCATGATGCTAGAATAGAAGGGCATGGGTTCACGCCTGAGTTTGTTCATTTACTTGCACATTCGCTACCATCGATAGAGGGCTGCCAGAATGCAACGGGAACTCGCTAACTTAGAGGCAATGCTTCTAGAGGGTGGCAGGATGGAGCTGGATCAAGGGGCTTTAATCGCCTCAGGGGTCGAGACTGAGCATGTCTTCAATAGCTACCTTGGCAGGATTGACCAACTTTGCCACAGAATCGCCGCCGAGGCTTTTCGCTCTAAGGGCAGTGATGTAGAAAGGGCAAGGGAAATCTTCCATTGGCTATGGAGGACAAAGCCCTATCGGTATCAGTATCGAAGTAGCTTCAAACTAACCGATGTCCTTGATGCACAACTGGGTGAAAAGGATAAGGTGGGCAACTGTCTCGGGCTTACCCTTCTTTACAATGTGCTGGCCCAAAGATTTGGACTGGAGGTGAAGGCAGTTCAACTAGAGCATGCCTTTGGCTTAGGCCCCCATGTTTTTTCTGTACTATATGTCGGAGGGCGCTCCATTGATATAGAAAACATCTTCCCTCATGGCTTCGATTACCGGGGGCATAAGGGTGATCCCCAGAGGAACGAATGGGGGATTAGAGAGCTTGTCGCCGATATCTACCATAGTATGGCAAATAGCTTCTTTGAGCAGGGGAAGCTTAATAGCGCCATCGAAAACTATGATAAGGCACTCAGGCTAAACCCCAACTACACCAAGGCACGCCTTAATAAGGGGATTGCCCTGGTGGAGCTGGGTCGTCTGGCGGAGGCGAGGGAGTGGTTTCATGATTAGCCTCGCCCCTTCTTAAGAGCCAGGGGCCGAGGGTGAGGAAATCCCCCTTGTGGAGGAGGATCTGAAGGGCCAGGGCGAGAAGGACAAAATCCAGCGCTAGAGACATTGTGCCTAGCTCTAGCGCAGCTCCACCCAGCGGCCCGAAACAGCCGCAGGGAATCTCCAGCCCATGATACAGGGCAAAGCTCTTGGCTACAATGAAGCTTATTATGGCCAAAATACTAATCGAGGCGCTGAGCCTCAGCAAGAGTCCCAGCACTATGAGAACCCCTATCGCCACTTCCACCGCAGGCAGCGTATATCCATAGATCTGGACCAGAGTGCCATGGAGGAGGCGGTATTCCTGAACAAGATTTACAAAGAGCCCTATATCCACCAGTTTGGCCACCCCGGCAAAGATAAACGTTCCTCCCAGGGCTATTCGAGTGGCCAGGGTCAGGTAAGGGTGGCTAAGGATCTGCCCGCTGCGGCTGATATATGTATTCACTCGACTCATGTTGGCGGATGTTTGGGTATTCTACCACATTCTGTGGGGATGCACAAGACGGGGTTCGCCTTGACATCGCTATGGGGGGGGGATTAAAATAACCTTGGGCCGAGGTAGCTCAGGTGGTAGAGCAGCGGACTGAAAATCCGCGTGTCAGCGGTTCGACTCCGCTCCTCGGCAGGCCGAAGTGGCGGAACAGGTAGACGCGACGGTCTCAAAAACCGTTGGGGGGCGACTCCCGTGTCGGTTCGATCCCGGCCTTCGGCACGAAAGGAAGGGGTTCCCGTGGAAAACGAAGTTTTTCACGGGTGTTATTGCCGAGTTGTGTAGTGGTAGCACGGGGGACTTTGGATCCCTAAGCCCAGGTTCGAATCCTGGCTCGGCAGCCATTCCCCGATAGCTCAGCGGTAGAGCGGGCGGCTGTTAACCGCTAGGTCGCTGGTTCGAATCCAGCTCGGGGAGCCAAAATTATTTCTTACTTTTCAGGTGATTTTCAATATACAATATGATTTCGCTGGGGGCGTCAAAGAAGCGACTCATGCTCACATACCATTGGCGGCTTCTCTCGGGGTCATCCCATCTCTAATTCGCTTTATGAACGAGCCCACTGCCAGCGCAGGCTGGTCGCTGCTCTCCAAAATCTCAATGATTCGGCTGCCCAGGATCACTCCATCGGCGACCTTGGCAACTCGGCGAGCCTGCTCCGGGGTGGAGATGCCGAAGCCAACACAGAGCGGCTGAGAGGTTATGCGCCTGACCTTGGCCACGAAGCCTTCGAGTTGAGCGGGCAAGGTATCCCTGGCACCGGTAACGCCGGAAAGCG
Organism: Dehalococcoidia bacterium; assembly: GCA_004376075.1. Taxonomy (GTDB): domain Bacteria; phylum Chloroflexota; class Dehalococcoidia; order E44-bin15; family E44-bin15; genus E44-bin26. The sequence continues at coordinate 7,658 of SOJQ01000111.1, forward strand.
ATACCAAATAGATGAAGCCACGGGATCTAGCGGCCACCAAGCCAATGCGTTCCTCGCTGCTGGTGGGAGCTAGCAGGTAGATGAGGTCCAGTTGGTATCTCTCGGTCAGCCTCTCCAGCTCCATCCCCTCGTCAGGTGGCAGGTCAGGGATAATCAGCCCATCTATGCCTACCTGGGCACAGGCGCAGCAAAAGGGCTCCAATCCGTAATGCAGCAAAGGGTTATAGTAGCTCATGAATATTAGAGGGCTGTCAACCTTTTGACGCAGCTCTTGAGCAACCTCCAGGCATGACTCGGGGGTAACTCCCTGTTGAAGAGCACGGTAGCTCGCTCGCTGAATGGTTGTGCCATCAGCCAGAGGGTCAGAGAAGGGGATACCGAGCTCGACCATGTCGCATCCGCTGCCCACTAGGGCGGGCACCAGTTCCAATGTTGCTTCGATGCTGGGGTATCCAACAGTCAGGTAGGCGATTAGTGCCTTATGTGCGGGCTTGGCGAAGACGGATTCGATGCGCCTCATAGATGAACTCCTAGTGTTTGGGCTACGATATCCAGGTCTTTATCTCCACGCCCGCTAAGATTGACCAAGATGATATGCTCCTTCGATAATTGGCTGGCGAGTCTAGTAGTATAGTAGATAGCATGGGCGGGCTCCAGGGCGGGGATAATCCCTTCTTTTTCGCAGAGCAGGCGGAACCCTTCAAGCGCCTCCTCGTCATTAACGGCAACGTAGCTTGCCCGCCCGCTCTCCTTATAGTAGCTGTGTTCGGGGCCCACCCCAGGGTAATCAAGCCCTGCTGAGATGCTATGTGTCTCCCTTATCTGCCCCGCCCTATCCTGGAGCACATAGGATTTTGTCCCGTGCAGCACGCCGATGCTCCCTGCCACCAGGCTGGCGGCATGCTTCCCGGTATCGAGACCCACGCCAGCGGCCTCAACCCCGACGAGCTTCACCTCGGAGTCAACGAAGGGATGAAAAAGGCCCATGGCATTGCTGCCACCACCAACGCAGGCTATAGCGTAATCGGGCAGGCGACCGGTAGCCTCGAGAAGCTGTTGGCGAGCTTCCCTTCCGATGACCGACTGAAAATCGCGCACCATCATCGGGTAGGGGTGAGGTCCAACGACGCTGCCCAGAAGGTAGTGGGTGGAATCGACATTGGTCACCCAGTCACGGATCGCCTCGTTGATAGCGTCCTTGAGCGTTTGGCTGCCGCTAGCTACCGGCCGCACCTCTGCACCAAGGAGCTTCATACGGAAGACATTTAAGGATTGGCGGCGAATATCCTCCTCCCCCATATAGACTATGCACTCCAGCCCCAGCATAGCGCATACAGTGGCCGTGGCCACGCCATGCTGGCCGGCGCCGGTCTCAGCGACAATGCGTCTCTTTCCCATGCGTTCAGCCAATAGCCCCTGACCCAGGGTGTTGTTGATCTTGTGGGCACCGGTGTGGGCCAGGTCCTCCCTCTTGAGAAAAATCTTCGCCCCGCCACAGTGCTCGGTGAGCTTAGCGGCATAATAGAGGGGTGTTGGTCTGCCTGCATAATCCCTGAGAAGCGTGGCGAGACGCCTTTGAAAGTCGTCATCCCGTTGCGCCTCCCGGTAGGCCTCCTCCAGGGCTTCCAGCGCAGACATCAAGGTTTCGGGCACAAACCTGCCTCCGAATTGCCCAAAGCGACCAAGCTCATCTGGGAGCTCTTTTTTCGTTCTTAAACCCTGTTTCTGCCGTTCCTTATCTGCCATCTTCCTCCGCCTTTTTCGTTCTTAAACCCTGTTTCTGCCGTTCCTTATCTGCTTTCTTCACCGCCCGGATAAAGGCTTTGATTTTGGCTACATCTTTTACGCCCTCGGTTTCCACGCCGCTGGAGACATCCACACCCCAAGGTCGGACCAATTTGATTGCCTGGCCTACATTCTCCGGCGAGAGGCCACCGGCAATAATCACCGGGAATCTTTGCGAAACCTGCCCTGCCAGCCCCCAGTCAAAGGTTTGCCCCGTGCCACCGTAGCTACCTTCAACATGGGAATCCAGAAGGCAGATAAAAGCTCGTCCCTTCAGCAATTTGTGGCCTATGCTTAGGTCATCGAGGGTCTCTTCTTCATGCTTCCAGTTTGGCACGTGAATAGCCTTGATAATGGGTCTTTCGATATCCTTGCAGTACTCCCAGGACTCATCGCCACTCAGTTGCACCCAATCGAGCCTGCAGCATTCAGCGATCCGGTTCACCTCATGGGCAGGGGTGTTGACAAAGACGCCAACCGCCAGGGGAGGGGATGGCAATCGCTTCAGCGCCAGGATTATTTCCCCTGCTTTATCCACGGTCACCTGGCGTTTGCTAGGGGCAAAGACCAATCCTATGAAGTCGGCGCCAGCCTCCGCTGCCGCTAGAGCATAGGCAGCTTCACTGATGCCACAGATCTTGACCCTGGTCATAGAAGCTCCCTCATCTTTGCTACCACATCGCTGGCGGTAGCAAGTGCCTCACCAACGAGAATGGCATCAACACCCCATTCCCGCAAACTCTGGACATCAGCTCGATTCCTGATCCCACTTTCGCTGACCACTATTCGGTCAAGCGGCACCAAGGGACGAAGCCGCTTCGTGGTGCTGAGGTCAAGAGAAAAGGTTCTCAGGTTGCGGTTATTGAGGCCGATGATTCTTGCCTCACTTACAAGAGCGCTTTCCAGCTCAGCCTCGTTATGAACCTCTACTAGGCAGTGCATGCCAAGTTGATGACTTAGTGAAAGGAGCTCCTTTAGCTGCTCATTGCTCAAAATAGATACGATGAGGAGCAGGGCATCGGCGCCATAGGCGCGAGATTCGTAGACTTGATAGGGATCGAAGATGAAGTCCTTTCTCAGCAAGGGGATTTTCTCAAGCTCCTTTCTGATCGCTGCCAGATGCTCCAGACTGCCCTGAAAGTATCTGCTCTCGGTCAACACCGATATAGCAGCGGCCCCATTATCGGCATAGCTCTTGGCTAGTTTTGTTGGGTCGAGGTCAGGGCACATTAGACCTTTGGAGGGGGAGGCCTTTTTGACCTCAGCGATAAGCCGCACGTCATCCCCCCGAAGGGCTGAGGCAAAGTCCAGCGGTGGGGCCTTTTTCGATCTAAGTGCCTTCAGCCTGGAGAGGGGTATATTCTGCTTTCCTCTCGCTAGCTCCTCCGCCTTCGCCTCGATTATCTGGTCCAGAAGCATATTGGCGTTTCCTCTCAAAGGCTTTGGCTCATTGCGATCAGCCCCTCAAGCTTTTCCAATGCTCTGCCGCTGTCTACCGCCTCCCCAGCCAGGTCAAGCCCCTGCTCCATAGTTTCCGCCTTTTCGCCGGCCACCAGTGCCGCTGCCGCATTGACAAGCACTATATCGCGGCGCGGCCCTTTCTCGCCCTTTAGGATGCGGCTTAGTATCTCTGCGTTCTCCTGAGGCGATCCGCCTCTGAGGCTTTCCGTGCTTACCTTGGAAAAGCCAAGGCTCTCCGGGGTTATAGAATAGTTTTTGGTCGTGCCTTTCTTCAGTTCGCACACCGTAGTTCGCCCGCCCAGGGTGATCTCATCCAGGCCATCCTCGCCGTGCACCACCAATGCATGATGGCAACCGAGCAGCTTTAGCACCTGTGCCATCTTCATCGTCAGCGAGCCATCGGCCACCCCCAAAACTTGAGCCTGTGCTCTAGCAGGGTTGGTCAAGGGGCCAAGGATGTTGAAAACGGTGCGAATGCCGATCTCGCGCCGAGGGGTGGCGGCGTACTTCATCGCAGGATGAAAAATAGGGGCAAACATGAAGCCTATGCCCACCTCCTCAAGGCACTTCTCCACCTCTTGGGCACCCAGATCGATCTTCACCCCCAGCGTCTCCAGCACATCGGCACTGCCGCAACTGGAGCTCATGCTTCGGTTGCCATGCTTGGCCACCTTGAGCCCGGCGCCAGCGACCACGAAGGCGGCAGCGGTGGAGATATTAAAGCTATGCGAGCTATCGCCGCCGGTGCCGCAGGTATCGACCACCGGCCCAGAGACAACTACCGGGATCGCCCTCTCTCGCATCACCCTTGCCATGCCTGCGATCTCCTCCACCGTCTCCCCCTTAAGCCTGAGGGCGGTGACAAAGGCACCGAACTGGGCCGGGGTGGCCTCCCCGCTCATGATCTCCTCCATCACGGCCGCCGCCTGCTCCATGGTGAGCGACTGCCCTGAGACTAAGGTGTCGATAGCTTCACGAATCATTAGACCTACCCCCTAGCGCTGCGTTTCTATCAGCCCCACCGAAAGCAATTCATCTTTTTTATGTAGCCGACGCTATAGCTCGAAAAAGAAAGTTTCTGAGTATATCTTTCCCCACCTCGGTCATGATGGATTCGGGATGAAACTGAACCCCCTCCACGGGGTATAGGCGGTGCCTGAGCCCCATAATGATACCATTTTGGGTCCAGGCGGTCACCTCCAGAGAGTTGGGGAGACCCTCCCTCATCACCGCCAGGGAGTGATAGCGAATGGCGGGGAAAGGATTGGGCAGTCCGGCAAGCACCCCTTGGCCATCGTGATAAATTAGTGAGGACTTACCGTGCATGATCTCGCCCGCCTGCTCTACCACAGCCCCGTAGCTATAGCCCACACATTGGTGCCCCAGGCAAACGCCCAGGATGGGGATGCTGACACCGAAGTGACGAATGACCTCATTGGAGATGCCCGCTCTATCGGGGGTGCCAGGCCCGGGTGAGATCGCGATGCGCTCAGGCGACATCTCCTCGATCTCATCGATGGTCACCTTGTCATTGCGGACCACCCTCACCTCTTCACCCAATTCACTAAGGTATTGGAAGAGGTTGTAAGCAAAGCTGTCATAGTTATCGATAAGCAGAAGCATCATAACCCTCCGCCTGCTCGATGGCTTTGAGCAGGGCTTGAGCCTTATTCAGGCTCTCCTGATACTCACGCTCGGGCACACTATCGGCGACAATTCCCCCGCCAGCTTGCACATAGGCGGTATCCTCGGTCATTACAATCGTTCGAATGGTTATCGCCGTATCGAGGTTACCCGAGAAGCTGAAATAGCCCACCGCTCCAGCATAAGGTCCCCTCGTATCCGGCTCCAGCTCAGCAATGATCTCCATGGCGCGGATCTTGGGAGCGCCGGAAACAGTGCCCGCTGGAAAACAAGCTCTCAGGGCATCGAATTGAGTGAGACCCTGGCGCAGCCTCCCTTGAACATGCGATACCAGGTGCATTACGTGGGAGTAGCGCTCCACATCCATGAGCTGGGTGACCTGGACAGTGCCCGGCTCGCTGACCCGCCCGATGTCATTACGCCCCAGGTCCAATAGCATGATGTGCTCGGCACATTCCTTCTCATCGCTGCGAAGCTCCTCCTCCAGAATCAGGTCCTCGGCCGGGTTGGCCCCTCTAGGTCGCGTTCCGGCGATGGGATGGGTCGCTACTACCCCATCCTCCACCCGTACCAACATCTCTGGCGAGGCACCGATGATATGGCAGTCTTCCAGGTGAAGATAGTACATATAGGGTGAGGGATTGACGGTGCGCAGCGCTCGATAGATGTCAAAAGGGCTGGCATTGGTGGTTCGGCTAAGACGTTGCGACAGGACTACCTGAATGATCTCACCGGCGCAGATATATTCCTTCGCCTGAGCGACCCTAGCTTCAAACTCAGCCTGGGAAAGATTGGACCGGACGGAAGATGGGCGAGCCGGCATCCCCTTTTCCCTTGGGCCTTGCTCCATAGGCTGGCTCAGCCTTTCCGCCAGAGAATCGATCTTTTTCACTGCCCCCAAATAGGCTTGCTCCACATCGCCATCGAGATGGGCATGGCTGACAATCTTGATCTTGTGGGTCAGGTGATCGAATACGAGCACGGTATCGGCAAACATGAAAACCGACTCCGGTAGACCTAGAGGGTCGCAATGCGGCGAAGGCAGCTCTTCAAAGTGTTTCACCACCTCATAAGCCAGATACCCCACAGCTCCGCCATGAAAACGAGGCAGCTCGGGAACCGAAACTAGCCTATATTTGTTGAGCTCCTTCTCCACCGCTAGCAGGGGATCGATGTTTTCTCCGCCTCCGGTGTTGAGTGTTAGATAGGGCTCAGTACCTATAAAGCTATAGCGTGCCAATCGCTCCCCACCTTCGACGCTCTCCAGAAGGAAAGAATGGGCGCCGCGAGCTACCTTGAGGTAAGCGGAGACCGGGGTCTCCAAATCGGCAACAATCTCGCGATAAATGGGCACCAGGTTGCCGTATTTCTTCAGTTGTTGAACCTCACTTAATGTAGGATTGTACATGAGATTTCATCCTCTTTGAGCTAATAAAAAAACCCTCCGCCTTTAAGGGGCGAAGGGTTTAACTTCGCGGTGCCACCCTTATTAGTCGACAAGCCTGATTTTGCTATTTCAATAGTGAAAGCCGACTATCTCTATCAGGTACGGCCCCGACCTGCGGGGGCGATACCCTAGGCTCTGATAACGGTGCCCGCTCCGGCAAAGCCTACTACCCACGATAAATCGGGGAGTTAGGTTTGCGACTCCCAGGTCCATTCAGTCACCCGCGCTGGGATCGGCTCACACCTAACCCGACTCTCTGGCCCGCGCTTGGTGCCTACTAGTCCTGTTCACAGTCTTTGCAAGATCGATTTTCACTTAAAATAGCAGAATGACAATAATTTGTCAATAGTTTTTTTGCTGCCCATAAATAGCAGCCAGCATAGAAAGTGCACACCTCTCTAGAGAGGTGTGCACTTT
>SOJQ01000076.1 GCA_004376075.1 Dehalococcoidia bacterium
CCTAACCTTGTGCTGCCGCCACCCTTTTTATGCGCCATTTGAAATCAGCCCTCTATGTCTATGCTAACACACTATCTCTTTTATGGCAAGCCTGGTATAGATTTGGCGGTGCCCCGTCTTCTTGCGATAGTGCACCTTTGGCTTGTATTTGAAGACGATGATCTTCTCTCCCTTGCCCTCACCGAGAACCTCGGCGATGACCTTCGCCCCCTCGACGGTGGGCGTGCCTACGGTCACCCTCTCCCCGTCTGCCACCAGCAAGACCCTATCCAGCTCGATAGTGCTCCCTTCCTCTGCGGCAAGGCGCTCCACATCGATGGTCTCCCCTGGCGAGACCTTATACTGCTTTCCTCCTGTTTGAACGATGGCGTAAATCCTCTCCCCCTTTAGTGAGCCTTTTATCGCTTAATTCTAATCTTGCTCAAAGCTGTCAATTGGTGCTCAGTGGCTCTAAAGCCCCGTCTCCTCCATCGCTTCCACCAGCTCCTCGATCTCTGTCATCGTGGTCGTCAGCGATATCGTTACCCAGGGGCCGCTTCTGCTCACGTTAAGCCCATCAAGCAGGTCCATAACCTCGGGTGGAATGTCTGGCAGGATGGAGATGAAGCTTATCAGGCCGCTGATCGTGCCTTCAGCATCGGCTGCCGATTCACTAGTGGAGAAATATAGCTTCAATTGAGCGGATAGGATCTGTCCCGCCTTATTGAAGCCGAATCCAACCACCTGGACATCCGCAAGGGCCTCCAAACCGATAGGAACTCCCTCTTCGGGGATCTCGCCCATCCACCCCTCAGGCACCTCCGCTGCCACTTTGATCCACACATCGCCTAATGAGATGTAGGCCTCAGCCAAGGTTCCACTGAGGCTAGGTTCACCCTCTTTGACATCGATGACATCCCTCACTGCATCTATGGAACCGAAAACGAAGCTGTCATCGTTGAGGAAGCAGATTGCCCCCTCTTCACCTTCAATCGTTATTGTGTACGTTGTATAGCCTCTGTAGTCGGTAGTGATCATTTCTTCGCCGATGGCCCCTTCTATGCTCTCAATCAATGCCACTCTATCGAAGGTGCCGGTTATGATAGCCCCAAAATAATAATCTTCAGATTCAGTATCGCCAAATATCACTGCCTCGGAGAAATCCCTGAGATCGATGCCAATCTCATCTGCAACCAGATCCATTGCCTGTTCAAAGGTTTGAGGCATTTCGGGGTCTTTTTCCCAGCCATCATAGGCCGCTATGAGATCTGCGTCGGTTAAGATTCTGCTTATCTGTATACTAGCAACAAGGTTCGCCTCTTGTGGCACTAAATCTATCGCTACAATAGTTGGAGCTGGTCCGCAGCCCACCGCAATAAGCGAAGTGACGAAAAGAGCGACGATTAAGAGCAAAGGAACCACTTTTTTAACCATCAGTATGCCTCCTATCGAGAATGAATTTTATCATTTCCTTTTCAGGATGTCAAACAGGCAAGGCTTTGATATAATAGGGGCAAAGGAGCATCATGACCCATCTGGATTCTATTCTGCCTAAGGTAACAAGGCCCGCCCGCTACACCGGGGGCGAGTGGAACAGCATCACCAAGGATTGGGATGCCATCGATGTTAAGCTGGCTCTCATTTACCCCGATCTCTACGAAATCGGCACCTCCAATTTGGGGCTATCCATCCTCTACGATGTGGTCAACAGACAGCCTTGGGCTCTCGCTGAGCGAGCCTGCGCCCCCTGGCTCGATATGGAGGCCGAGATGAGGAAAGCATCCCTCCCCCTCTTTAGCCTGGAATCGAGGCACCCCCTGAAGGAATTCGACATCCTTGGCTTCTCCCTGGGCTATGAGCTCACCTACACCAACGTGCTCAATATGCTTGACCTGGCCGGGATACCGCTATTTTCCGCCCAGCGGGATGACTCCCACCCCTTGATCATTGCTGGGGGCAGTTGCACCCTCAATGCGGAGCCTATGGCGGAATTCATCGACCTCTTCGTCCTTGGCGAGGGTGAGGAGGTTCTCTTAGAGCTATTGGAAACCTTTCGAAGGTGGAAGTTAGAAGGTACTCGGCAGAAGCAGGAGCTGCTCCGCGAACTAGCGCTTCTTCCCGGGGTCTATGTACCCAGCCTTTACCGGGTTGACTATGGCGATGATGGCACCATATCGGCTATCGTGCCCACCGCTCCAGAGGCCAGCCCGAGCATCGTGCGGCGTCTCGTAGCCAAGCTGCCTCCAGCGGTGACCCGGCCCGTGGTTCCTTTCGTTGAGGCGGTACATGATAGGGCAGCCATCGAGATCCAGCGGGGTTGCACCAGGGGCTGCCGCTTCTGCCAGGCGGGTACAATTTATCGCCCGCTCAGGGAGCGCCCCAAGGAGGAGGTTCTAGAGGCAGCGGGGGAGTTGCTCAAGAATTGCGGCTATAACGAACTCTCCCTGCTTTCCTTGAGCACCAGCGACTATTCAGGCATCGATAGCCTGGTTAATGCTCTAGCAGCGCGCTATCGGGAGCACTACCTTAAGCTATCGCTGCCCAGCCTTCGCATCGATAACTTCTCGCTAAGATTGATAGCTTCACTTCCTTCTGGAAAGAGGACCGGTTTGACCTTCGCCCCTGAAGCGGGAAGCGAGCAGTTGCGCCAAGCGATTAACAAGGGCGTTTCAGAGGAGGAAATGCTCCAAACCATAAAGACGGCTGCGGAAAAGGGATGGAATGGCGTTAAACTTTATTTCCTGCTTGGCTTGCCTACGGAGACCGCCGAGGATGTAGAAAGCATCGTCCAGCTTGTGCAAAAGATTTGCCGGGTGGGGGGGAAAACTGGGAGAGGACCCTTTCGGGTAAAGGTGAGCGCCTCACCCTTTGTGCCCAAGGCGCACACCCCCTTTCAATGGGTGTCCCAGCACACTGAGGAGGAGCTCCGTGCCAAGGTTGAGGCGTTGAGGCATGGGTTGAAAAGGTCAGGGGCACACCTTTCATGGCAGGATGCACGAATGAGTCTCCTTGAGGGGGTGCTCGCTCGAGGCGACCGCCGATTGTCTCAGGTCATCTACCACGCCTGGCAGCTCGGCTGCACCTTCGATGCCTGGAGCGAGCGCTTCGACTATGAGAAATGGCTCACCGCCTTCGACCGCTCCGGCCTCGACCCCTCCTTCTATAACCACCGTCAGCGCCCCTTGGAGGAGCTACTCCCCTGGGCTCACATCGATATTGGGGTGAGCGCTGCCTTCCTCAAAAGCGAATACCAGCGCACCTTCAAGGGCGAGGAAACCGAGGACTGCCGCTACGGCCAGTGCAAAGCATGCGGGCTGGAGCAATGGCACCCCTCATGCCAGAAGAGGCATCAGGCTGCACTAGGCGCCGAGGCTTAATATTCCCGCAGCCGCCTGAAGATGAGTATCACCACCAGGACGATGACCAGCCCGCTAATACCGACCACCACCAGCCAGACCCACCACGCCAGACCGCCGCCCACAGCCCCAGCAAGTATGGCCCAATCGCTCAGGTGGCTTGTCCAGGCGCAGGCGATCCCTGCTGCTGTATTCACCTCTGTCTCCAGCACTACCCAATGGCCTGCGGTCGCATCGTAGTAGGCCAGGGTCAAGAGCTCTGGGTTGCCACTGGCTGCCGCAATATCGGTGGAGTAGTACTCGACGCAGACCTGAATCGGCTCGCCAAGCTCCGTCACCGGTGTGCCGCCACATCCACTACATATTGCCTCTATAGAGAAGATGGTGCCGCCCAATCTGAAGCCCGTGGGCGCATCGCCTGGCGCAGCCGTGTGCGCAATGCTCACCTCGGTATCGCCGGTAACTGCCCCCGCCGGGAAATCCAGGACAACCCTGCCATCGGTCGTTGAGACCGAGCCCCCTGCGGGTGGCACAGTCCCCTCGCCGGTGAGCGCACCCGGTGTCGGCGTGGGCGTCGGCGTTGGGGGAGGCGTAGGCGTGGGCG
>SOJQ01000066.1 GCA_004376075.1 Dehalococcoidia bacterium
GGCGGCGAGCACCGTCGACGGCGCGGGAATTCCAATGAGCTTATCCACCAAGGGGTGCTCCGGGGCAAGAACAACAAAGGTGACGCCAAAGATGGTGTCAGCGCGGGTAGTGAAAACGCGAATCTCCCCTCCCTCGATGCCAAAGGCAACCTCCACCCCCTCGCTCCTGCCGATCCAGTTCCTTTGCATCGCCTTTATTCGCTCAGGCCACTCAATGTGGCTGTGGTCGAGGAGCTCCTCGGCGTAGTTGGTGATTTTGAAGAACCATTGCTCCAGATCCCTCTTAGTCACCGCGGTCCCGCAGCGCTCACAAACCCCCTCGCCCACCACCTGCTCATTGGCAAGCACCGTCTGACACTGGGGGCACCAGTTCACCGGGGCTTTCGCTCGGTAGGCGAGGCCCGCCTCATAAAGCTTCAGGAAGAACCACTGGGTCCATTTATAGTAATCGGGGAGGCAGGTGATCACCTCTCGGTTCCAATCGTAGATGGCGCCCAGGCTCTTTAACTGCTCCCTCATCCTCTCGATGTTCTCCATGGTCCAGGTGAAGGGGTGGATCCCCCTGCTGATGGCGGCATTCTCCGCGGGGAGCCCGAAGGCATCGAAGCCCATGGGGTGGAGCACATTGTAGCCCTGCATCCGCTTGAAGCGGGCGTGGACATCGGAGGGGGCCATGGCATACCAGTGCCCGATGTGGAGGTCCCCCGAGGTGTAGGGGAACATGGTGAGGTGATACCACTTGGGGCGGGCGTCATCTTCCCTGACCTCATAAAGGTGGTCGGCAGCCCACCTCTCCTGCCATTTTGGCTCTATTTCCTGGGGGTTATATCTCTCTACCTTCTTCTCGCTCATTATGGCATCTTAGGAGTCTTTGCCTTCACAGATTATAAGACAACGGGGCAAAAAAACAAAGCCCTTAATCCCCCAGGGGACGAAGGGCGAACTTTGCAAGTGGTGAGCCACTGTGGACAGTTCCCGAACTCCTATTTGAGAGGAAGCAGCTGATTCCTGCTTTGCAGGAATTGCTTACTTTCTGTACAACAAGACCCATAACGTAATCATATTATGCACTATGAAGGTCGAGATGCTCTTTGAAAGCTGCTCCAATCCATGGTGGTTTTCTTACTGTAGAGCGGTTCATGGCTACATCGTATTTGCCCAAGCAATCCTGTATGGACCGACAGGGATAGTAATTATTTCCCTTTCTAACGTCTGTAGGGCGCAAACTTAACAGAACCGCTTCATTGAAGACCCTACTATTATTAGGACATCCGACCACCACGACTTGGTTTTGCCGTTTATGTATGAAATGATGGTTGTTTCTCACCAAGGCTTGTTTTTCTTGGCTGAGGCTGTCTGTGGAGGCATACGGTATAACACAGTGAATGATAAAATAGGCAAAGAAATAGTACCCATGTATATTAGCGCCATCTCTCGAAAAGGCTGCGTAGAATGCGAGAATGTCACCTTTTTCCATTTTCAATAGGGTATTGTAATTCTTTTCCTTCCTACCATTTGAATTGTCTTGATTGTACATAGGGGAGCCATATGTGAATGTCTGGAATTCGGGGTCGTTATGGATGAATTGATGGGGTGGGTCATCAGTCCACATTTTTCTAGGGTAAAGGTTAGTAGGAAGGTATGGAACAATAGAGTTGTTTCGCCATTCGAAATCTCTATATCTGCGGGCCTTGCCTAATATCAACTTCTCTTTCTTTTCAGGGATAGGTATAAATATGTACGACCCGTTCTCGAATATGTGACTGTAGAACTTACCCCCAGCGGGTGTAGAATCTGCTCCGACTCTTAACAAGTAAGGCTTCATCTCATGCTTGTCTCCCTCCACATATTTATGAAACGAAATAATTACACACAAAAATGCTGCAATTCCAAAGGACATTCATTATGCTAACTCGGCATACAGTTACTAATTTGAGGTAATAGAATTACCTTCATGGATCCTCCGCAGTTCCTCAAGCAGCTCTTCAACTTTCTTTGTCCCCTCTTCTTTCACTCTCAGCCGGCGAATTTTGCCCCCTTTCAAGGCTACATGGAGCCTTGAACCGCACTTGGGACACTTTACCTCGCCGTCGAATTCCTCATGTAACTCCTCGGATAGAGGGAACTTTTGATCACAAACTAGGCATGTGATTTGCATTATCACTCCTCTCTACGCGTGGTGGAGCTGGCGGGATTCGAACCCGCTACCTCTTGACTGCCAGTCAAGCACTCTCCCAATTGAGCTACAGCCCCAGAACGCATCAAAGTTTAGCATAATGCCCCTCAAAATTCAAGGGTGGACTCCTAGCGCTTGACTTTGCCTAGGCGTTTTGCTAGAATCTGTGGAGACATAATGAAGAGGGCGGTTAGCTCAGTTGGTAAGAGTGCTGCGTTGACATCGCAGAGGTCACTGGTTCAAGTCCAGTACCGCCCACCATGCTTTTAAGGCAATGAGCCATAGAGCCCCTCGTCCTAGCATTGGTCGGGAGGTTCTTGTTTTCGAGAGGGGACAGGAGTGACTTGTAACCACAGCGAAGAGGCCGAAAAGAGCGAAAAAATCGAAAAGATGCGACACTCGGCATCTCATGTGATGGCTGAGGCGGTGCAGTCGCTTTTTCCCGATGTCAAGTTTGGCATTGGACCCATCATCGAGGACGGCTTCTACTATGACTTCGACCTGCCTCGCTCCCTCACCCCAGAGGACCTCCCCATAATTGAAGCCAAGATGGCGGAGATCATCGCTCAAGATGTGCCTTTCTCCGGCGAGGAGGTGGAAAAGGAGGAGGCGAGGCAAATCTTCATCGACCAGCCTTACAAACTGGAGCTCATCGATGAAATCCTCGATGAAAGGATGACCATATATCGCCAGGGCTCCTTCACCGACCTATGTAAGGGACCCCATGTGGGCTCGACAGGGGAGATCAAGGCCTTTAAGCTGCTGAGCATCGCCGGGGCCTACTGGCGGGGCGATGAGAAGCGCCCTATGCTCCAGCGAATCTATGGTGTAGCCTTCGAGACCGAGGAGGAGCTGGCGAGCCATCTGGAGAGGCTTGCCGAGGCGGCAAAGCGAGATCATCGAAGGCTGGGGAGAGAGCTTGCCCTCTTCAGCTTTCATGAGGAGGCGGGACCGGGGCTGGTTCATTGGCACCCCAAGGGGGCGGTGGTGCGCCGCATCATCGAGCATTTCTGGATCGAGGAGCACCTAAAAAGGGGGTATGAGATCGTTTACACCCCCCACATCGCCAAGATCGACCTCTGGAAAAGGAGCGGGCATTGGGAGCTTTACCGCGAGCACCTCTATTCCCCAATGGATGTTGAGGGGCAGGAGTACCTCATTAAGCCGATGAATTGCCCGGCCCATATCCTGATGTATAAGACAAAGCTGCGCAGTTACCGCGAGCTCCCTCTGCGCTGGGCCGAGCTGGGCACGGTCTATCGCTATGAGCGCTCCGGCGTTCTTCATGGCTTAACCAGGGTGCGTGGCTTCACTCAGGACGATGCCCATATCTTCTGTCGCCCCGATCAGCTGGAGGATGAGGTGGTGGGGGTTATGGAGTTGGCCCTATTCATGATGCACACCTTCGGGTTTGAGCAATATGAGGTTCTCCTTTCCACCCGGCCTGAGAAGTATGCCGGCACCATCGAGATATGGGAAGAGGCTACACAGACCCTAAAGATGGCTCTCGAGCGCCTCGAGCTCCCTTACCGGGTAGACCCAGGGGAGGGGGTATTTTATGGCCCAAAGATCGATATCCGCCTTAAGGATGCCCTGGGAAGGGCGTGGCAGGGTCCCACCACCCAGGTCGATTTCAATCTTCCTCAGCGCTTCGAGGTCAACTATATAGGCATGGATGGGGTGGAGCATCCTGTGGTAATGGTGCATCGCACCGTTCTGGGCAGCATGGAGCGCTTTCTCGGTTGCCTCCTTGAGCATTATGCCGGTGCTTTTCCTGTCTGGCTGGCGCCGGTTCAGGCGGTGGTGATCCCCATAGCAGATCGCCATCTGGATTATGCCCTTCAAGTGGAAGCGGAACTCAAGGCCAGTGGGATGCGCGCCCAGGCAGATGCTCGCCCTGAGAGGATGAACCTCAAGATTCGCCAGGCCCAGCTTCAGAAGATCCCCTACATGTTGGTCGTGGGGGATAAAGAGATCGAGGGTGACACGGTCTCAGTGAGGCTGAGAAGCGGTGAGAACCTGAGAGGGCGAAGCCTGGAGGAATTCAAGGCCATGGCAAAGGCAGCCATAGAGAGTAAAGCACCTTGATTTTTATTGAAAGATATAGTATATTGCCTTTCTCTAGGGATTGTTGGGGGGTGACTAAACATAATTAAAAGATACCGCGTTAATGAAAGGATCTTCGCCAGAGAGGTGCGACTGATAAGTGAAACGGGTGAACAGCTGGGCATTATGCCTGTGGGCAAGGCGCTGCAGTTGGCTAGGGAGCGAGGCTATGACCTGGTGGAGGTTGCCCCCCAATCCGTCCCCCCGGTATGTCGCCTCCTCGATTACGGGAAGTTTAAATACGAGCAAACCAAGAAAGAGCGCGAGGCCAGAAAGAAACAGAAGGCTGTCTTCCTCAGAGAGGTTCGCTTCAGGCCTAAGATCGGCGGCCACGACATCGAGTTTAAGACCCGCCTCATCAAGAAGCTCCTTGACGAAGGCGATAAGGTTAAGGTTTCAGTCCTCTTCAGGGGTCGTGAGATAACCCATCCCGAGCTGGGCAAGGAGCTTCTGGAGATGGTGGCCAAGGAGATAGGGGAGGCAGCCACCGTGGAAAAGGCTCCGGGGATGGATGAGAGACGCATGATCATGATCCTCGCCCCAGCCAAGCAGCCCAGAGCGACAAAGGAGTCTAATGCCTAAGTTAAAGACTCATAAAGCAGCAAGCCGCCGCTTCCATGTTACCGGCAGCGGCAAGATAATGCGCACCAAGGGTGGCAAGAGTCACCTCAGGCGAAAGAAGTCCAAGCGGGCAAAGAGGCTCTACGATGAAAAGCTGCCTCTCCACCCCAGTGATAAGGCTCGCATAAAGAGGCTTTTGCCCTATGCATAAGGGAGGACATCTTTGACTAGAGTAAAAGGTGGTACTGTAACCAGGCGTCGTCATAAGAAGGTGCTTAAGCAGACCAAGGGACACCGAGGGACGAGGCACTCCCTCTATCGCGTCGCCCACGAGTCGCTGATGAAGTCCCTAAGCTACGCCTATCGTCATCGCAGGGAAAGAAAGGGGGATTTCAGGCGCCTTTGGATCGTTCGCATCAATGCCGCCGCCAGGCAGGAGGGGCTTTCCTATAGCAGTTTCCTCGATGGACTTAAGAAGGCAGGGGTTGAGGTCGACCGCAAGATGCTCGCCGATATGGCGGTGAGAGACCCCGCCACCTTCTCCCAGCTTGTGGCAATAGCCAAAGAGAGGTCTGAAGCCTAGACCCCAAAAGTGAACCCCCAAGCCATATATCCTCTCCTTGACCCCTTTCCACCTCTAGCCTATAATAACGGGCGATGCTTGAGAAATTAGACGAAATCAGGTCTAACGCTATCGATGAGCTGAGCAACCTCCAAAGTCTCAACGAGCTTGAGGATTGGCGGATTCGCTACCTGGGAAAGAAGAGCACCTTGACCCAGATATTGCGGGGGCTGGCAGCCCTGCCTTTGGAGCAGAGGAAGGCTGTTGGCGCCTCCGCCAATGAGGTCAAAGCCCTCCTGGAAGCAGCCCTGGGCCAGAAAAGGGCGGCGCTCAAAGAGGAGGAGCTCGCCAGATCGATAGAGCGGGGGCGAATCGATGTCACCCTCCCCGGTCGCCCCCTTGCCCTCGGTCGCCTCCACCCCACCACCCAGATGGTTCGGGAGATCTGCGACATCTTCATCTCCATGGGGTTTCAGGTAATCGAGGGACCTGAGGTGGAGTGGGACTATTATAACTTTGAGGCGCTGAATATCCCCCCCGATCACCCCGCCCGCGATATGTTTTCCACCTTCTGGATCGACACCGAGAGTGGGGAGCGGCCGATGCTCCTTCGCACCCATACCTCTCCGATGCAGATCAGGGTCATGGAGAGGACAAGACCCCCGGTGAGGGTGGTGGTTCCGGGAAAGGTCTATCGCTACGAGGCAACGGACGCTACCCATGAATCCATGTTCTACCAGATCGAGGGGCTCGCCGTCGACGAGAACATCACCTTAGCCGACCTCAAGGGGACCCTTTATGAGTTTGCCAAGCGCCTCTTCGGTGCTGAGAGGAGGGTTAGATTTCGCTGCGACTACTTCCCCTTTGTGGAGCCCGGTGTGGAGATGGCCATCGACTGCTTCGTCTGCGGCGGCTCCGGCTGCCGCCTCTGCGGCAACACAGGCTGGATCGAGATCCTGGGCGCGGGAATGGTGCATCCCGATGTCTTAAGGCGAGTGAACTATGACCCCGATGTTTATACCGGTTTCGCTTTTGGCCTGGGGGTGGAGAGAATACCCATGCTCAGATATGGCATCGAGGACATCCGCCTCTTTTATTCGAACGACCTTCGGTTTCTGAGGCAATTCTAAGGATTAATTATGAAAGCCTCCCTAAAATGGCTTCGCGAATATGTAAATATCACCCTGCCCCTTCAGGAGCTGGCGCAGAAGCTCACCATGTCCGGAACCGAGGTCGCAGGGATAGATACCATCGGCGGCTGGGATAACATCGTGGTGGGGGAGGTGGTCGCCATCGAGCCCCATCCCAATGCGGAACGCCTTCAGCTCGCCACCGTCGACCTGGGCACCCAGCGCTTCACCTCTGTCTGCGGCGCGCCAAATCTGGAGATGGGGCAGAAGGTCGCCTTCGCTAAAATCGGCTCTCAGCTCATCGACCCTGAGAGCGGCGAACTGGTGAAGCTTAAGAGAGCTAAAATTCGAGGCATCGCCTCCGAAGGGATGATCTGCTCCGAAAGGGAGCTGGGCATCTCCGACCGCCACGAGGGGATCATGGTCCTACCCTCCGATGCCCCCTTGGGCGTCCCCCTCGATGAATACCTCGGCGATACCATCCTCGACCTGGATATAACGCCCAATCGCCCCGACTGCCTATCCATCATCGGCATCGCTTGGGAGGTTGCTGCCCTAACCGGGAAATCGGTGCGCTTCCCAGAAGTCAGCTATGACGAAACGGGGGAGCCTATAGAGCGAAAAGCCTCGGTAGAGATCGCAGATGCCGATTTATGCCCCAGATACTGCGCCAGCCTGGTCACCGACGTCAAGATGGCACCATCCCCTCCCTGGATGGAGCAGCGGCTGCTTGCCTGTGGCATGCGCCCCATCAACAATATCGTCGATGTCACCAACTACGTCATGCTGGAGTATGGGCAACCCCTTCACGCCTTCGACTACCAAAAGCTGGCCCAGAATAGGATAATCGTGCGCCGGGCTCAAGATGGTGAGATGCTCACCACCCTCGATGGGGTGAAGCGGGCCCTCACCAGCGAAATGCTGGTTATCGCTGATGGGGAGGGTGCGGTGGCTATCGCTGGGGTCATGGGCGGCACGGAGAGCGAGGTCACCGAGGACACCACCTCAGTTTTGATTGAGTCGGCGAACTTCAACCCAGTGAGCCTTAGGCGTACCTCGATGGCTTTGCGCCTCAGAAGCGAAGCTTCGCTACGCTTCGAGAAGGGGATTAGCCCCGAGCTTCCCTTGCTAGCGCTCCGGCGCGCCACCCAGCTAATGGCTGCCCTTTCCGGGGGCAAGATAGCAAAGGGCATCATTGACATATATCCAGGAAAGACAGAGCCGAAACCGATTTCGCTGACCACGAGACAGGTAAGACGCATCCTGGGGGTGGACTTAGGCCTGGACCAGATGGTTAAGGTGCTAAGCTCTTTAGGGTTTCAATGCCAGAGGGTAAGCCCTGAGGAGCTCTCGGTCATCGTCCCCTACTGGCGCACCGACGTTCGGCTTTCAGACGACCTCGTTGAAGAGATTGCGCGCATCATCGGCTACGATGAGCTCCCCACCACCCTACCCAGCGGATCGCTGCCAAGATACGAGCCCAACCCGATGCGGGCTCTGAGGCAAAGGGTGTGCGAAATCCTCGCAGGCTGCGGCATGCAGGAGGTCATCACCTATTCATTGACTAGCTTGGCAATAATGCGCAAGGTAGTTCCCGATTCCCAGCTCTTCCCGCTACGAGTTGCCAACCCGATAACTACGGAACAGGAGTACCTGCGCACCACCTTGCGTCCTGGGCTCCTACAAGCCCTCTCCTCAAATGAGAAGCACGAGGAGGGTAGCATCAGGCTATTTGAGGTGGGCAAGGTATATTTGCCCAGGGAGGGGGACCTCCCCGAGGAGCGCCACATGTTGGCGGGGGTGCTCAGCGGTCCCCGCCTCGACCGGAGCTGGCATGGTGAGGGCGAGGCGCTGGATTTCTTCGACGCCAAGGGGGTTTTGGAGGTTCTTTTTGAGCGCCTCGGTGTGGCGATTAGCTTCGAGCCTGCGGAGGATGAGACCCTCAGTCCCGCAAGAAGGGCAAAGATCGTGGTTGGGGGTGAGGAGGTGGGGGTTTTAGGGGAACTTCATCCCAGGGTGGCGGAGGACTTCGACATCTCCTCTCGCTCCGTCTATCTCTTCGAGATCGACCTGGAGAGGCTCCTCCCTGCCGCCCTAGAGCCTCATAAATATCGCCCCATACCTAGATTTCCCGTCACTCTCAGGGACATCGCCTTGGTCGTGGATGTAGCGATACCTTCGAAAAGGGTGCAGGATATCATCGAGGGCTTTCCTCTGGTGGCCAGGGTCACCCTCTTCGATGTCTACATCGGGGAGCAAGTGCCTCGGGAGAAAAAGTCCCTCGCCTTCAGGATCCATTATCAATCGCCGACTCGTACCCTAACCGATGAAGAGGTGAAACAGGCTCAAGAGGAGATCCTGGAGAGGCTCCACCGGGAGCTGGGAGCCACCCTCAGAGCCTGACCCCGCCTCTCTTTCACTTGTTATTGCGAGGTCGCCTAAAGCGACCGAAGCAATCTGGGTCGATGGTAATGAGATTGCTTCGCTTCGCTCGCAATGACAGCAGGACAATGGGGAGAGGCAATGTGTCAATAATTTATATAAACGAGTATAGTCCCTTGACTCTTGGGCGCGGTTGCCATAAGATACCATTTACCCCCCCGGGTGCCTTGCCCTTCTCGTACAAAACTTACAAAGGAGGAGTAAGATGAAGTTTTTGCTTTTCACTATGTGGGATGCGGCTAAGACGGCGGAGGTGGCGCAGGCTGCGGATAAGGTGTGGGCCAGCCCCCCGCCGGGGATAAAGATGTTGGCTCACTATATATGTCAGGGAATCCCCTTTCCCGGAGTTCTTCTTCCTCCGAACACTCTGGTAAATGTCAGCGTCATCGAGGCCGACAGCAATGAGGCGATAGCCGCAACCGCCTACCCATTGGTGCTCGCAGGCGTAACGGTCTGGCACGTCCCGGTACTGGAGCTGCCCGTGGCCGGCGCGGCAGAAGTAGAAAAGGAACTTAGGGGTTGAACCCAGCTAGGCGCCGATTTTTTCAGGGGCAAGGCATCCAGGGCAGGCTAGCAGGCCATTGAGGGCCTGCTAGCTTTTGCTTTCTAACCGTTTCCCTTTCCGCTCAGAAGGTGATAAAATAGGGCAGTGACAACGATCGTTCTTGCCGGTGGAAAGAGCCTGAGACTGGGGCGGGACAAGGCTCTGGAGGAAATCGGTGGCCAGAGCCTTATCGAGCGGGTCATTGCTCGGCTTAACCCGCTGGACACAGAGATTATCCTGGCAACTGCTCAGAGCAACCTGTCCCTTCTCCCAGACCTGGGGGTGAAGACGGTGGTCGATGTTTACCCCGGTAAAGGGGCATTGGGGGGCATCTATTCGGGGCTTAAGGCATCACCCTCTTTTCATAGCCTGGTGGTCGCCTGTGACATGCCTTTTTTGAACATCGCCCTGCTTCGTTACCTTATAGAGCTCTGCCCCGCCTTCGACGTCGTTATTCCCAAGGTGGATGAGAAGATGGAGCCACTGCATGCAGTCTATTCCAAGAATTGCCTCGTTCCCATCGAAGCGATGCTCAGGCTCGATAGGCTCAAGATCAGCGATCTCCTTAATGCAGTAAAGGTAAGATATGTTGAGGACGCTGAGGTCGAAAAATTCGACCCCGAGCGCCTAAGCTTTTTCAATATCAATTCTAAAGCCGATCTGGAGCGGGCGAGGTCGCTCCTGGAGAAGGAAGAGACCGGCATGAGGTATGCGTTGATGAGGTATGGGGAGATCGGGCGCGAGTTGGGAGAACCCTGATGATCACTGTGGAACAGGCTCTGGAGAAGGTTCTTAGCTATGTCCAGGTGCTCGATAGGGAGGAGAAGCCCATCCTGGAGTGCCTGGGGCAGGTCCTCGATGAGGACATCTATTCCCCGATAAACGTTCCCCCGCTGGACAACGCCGCCATGGATGGCTATGCCCTGCGGGCGGAGAGCACCTTGGGTGCCACCGAGTCGTCACCTGCCTTCCTCGATGTTATCGGCGAGGTTAGTGCCGGCGCTATATCGGAGCAGGAGGTGGGGGCGCTCACGGCGCTTCGCATCATGACCGGGGCACCCCTGCCCAAAGGCGCCGATAGCGTGGTGAGATTTGAGGACACCGACGAAGCCCTGCGCCGTGAGCGCCCCCTTTCGCACATAGGCATACTCTGCCAAGTGCCAAAGGGGTTGAATGTCAGGCGCGCTGGCGAGGACATCGCCCAGGGTCAGTTGGTTTTAGAGAAGGGGACCTCTCTGCGCCCCTCAGAGATCGGGGTGCTTGCCTCCATAGGGAAAGCGACGGTAGGCGTGATTCGCCGCCCCGTAGTGGCCATCCTTGCCACCGGCGATGAGCTGGTGGAAATCGATCAGCCGCTCCCCGAGGGGAAGATCTATAACAGCAATAGCTTCAGCATCGCCTCCCAGGTGCTGCGCTACGGCGGCATCCCCAGGATCCTGGGCATCGCCAGGGATGAGGTTAAGGAGATCGAAGACAAGATAAAGGAGGCCCTCGATTCAGACATGCTGGTCACCTCGGGAGGGGTCTCTGTAGGGGAGTACGACCTGGTGAAGGATGTTCTGGCAAAAATGGGGGACATCTCCTTCTGGACAGTGCGGATGAAGCCAGGCAAACCCTTGGCCTTTGGCGTAATCAAAGGGGATATGGGGAGAAGGGTGCCCCATATGGGGCTTCCCGGAAATCCTGTGAGCTCCATGATCACCTTCGAGCTCTTCGCTCGCCCTGCCATCCTCAAGATGATGGGGAAAAAGAACCTCTCAAAGCCGATGGTTAGGGCGATTCTGGAGGGCAGGGTGGAAAATACTGACGGTCGCCGCATCTTCGCCCGGGCGATGGTGAGAAGGGAGGGCGATCGATACTTCGCCCGGCTCAGCGGACCCCAGGGCTCTGGTATCCTTACCTCCATGGCCAGAGCAAATGGGCTTGTCATCGTTCCAGAGGATGTGAAGATAGTCAAGGAGGGGGAAAGCGTTCAGGTGCTCATGCTCGATTGGACGGAGGAATAAACGAAACCAACTCTATGCAGGATCTAAAAACACCAAAGCGATGGCGAGGATGCCAGGGAAAGGAGAGTTCGGAAAAATGCTACCCGTTGTTTCCATAGTGGGCAAATCGAAAGCAGGCAAGACCACCTTGGTGGAACGCCTGATTGATGAGCTGAAGGGGCGTGGCTATCGCGTTGCTACCATAAAACATATCCCTCGAGATTTTGAACTGGCTCAGTCGGGCAAGGATAGCTGGCGACACGCCCAATCGGGAAGCGATGCCGTGGTCAGCAGCTCCCCCCGAAAGATTGCCCTTATCAAGCCCGTGGACCACGATGCCACCATCGACGAGGTGCTGCGCCTCATCGGCGAAGACTTTGACATCGTGCTCACCGAGGGATTTAGAAAGGGCTCTGCCCCCAAGATCGAGGTGCACCGCAAGGAGCTAAAGGAAGGGCTCCTCTGCCCCCCCAAGGAGCTCCTTGCCATCGTCACCGATGAGCCCCTCGATGCCGATGTGCCTCAGTTCCCCTGGGGCGATGTCTCAGCAATCGCCAGCCTTATCGAAGAGAGGTTGATCGCTAAAAGGGCAGCGGAGGATACGGTGCTCTTTATAAATGGCTCCCCAGTCCCCCTCAATCCCTTCGCCAAACAATTCATCAGCAGTACCCTGATGGGCATGGTATCGGCGCTTCGGGGTGTAGGGAAGATAAGGAGCCTGGAAGTCTCTGTGAGAAAGAAGAATTGATGCCTGCCCCGACCCAGAGAGCCTAGCCCAGCAGGGAGAACCTAGAGCCCTCCCAGACCTCCATGGTGTCGCCCAAGGCTGACAGGATTCTGCTCCTCCTCCACTTGATGTACTCCAGTACCCTTTCCTTATCCTCCAAGGGGAGCTCTGCCGCCTGCATGACTATCTCCCGCAGACGTGGATCCTCAAGGAGGAAGGCTTGGTCTCGCCAATACCTGTCAGCAGAGGACTCCAGGAAGTAGTTTAGGGGTTTTCTCAGGGCCTGGACGATCTCCTCCAGTTTAGCGAGCTGCAGCCTTCTTTTCCCCAGCTCATAGTTGGATAGGGCGGACTGGGTACAACCAATCTTTACCGCTAGCTCCCCCTGCGATAGGCCTGCCTCCTCCCGCGCCTGTTGAATTTTCCTGCCGATCTCCGAGTAGCCCATACCTTCCTTGCCCCTAAATCCTTTATCACACTGTGTGATTGATTTTAGCACAAAAAGAGGAGAAATACAACAAAAAGTATTGACACTTCTGTGACAATGTGTTATAAACCTTATGACGCTTTGTTGAAGAACGAGGGCAGAGAATTGTCAACAGTCAAGCTAACTGCCGAGCAAAGGGAGGAGATGCTGAGGGATAACTGGAATTCCCATGATGCCCGATGGTATCTCAAGGTAGCCCAAGAGCTGGGCTTTGATGTTGCCAACAGATTGAATCACATCGTCATCAGGTCTATGGGCAAGACCGAAATGAAAAGGCTGGCTCAAGCTGTCGGGGTGGAGAAGGTCAGCGACATCCAGGAGCTCTTGGGGGTATTCGATATGGTGATGGAGTTTTATTTCCCGCAGCAGGTTTACCGGCAAAGGATCGAGCACAAAAAGCGTTTCCGAAGCACGGTTACCAAGTGCTTTGTTGCCGACATGGTTCTCCAAGCTGTCGCCGCCGATGTCTACGATTGTGCCTGTGCCGCTCGCTTTGAGGGCTGGCTCGCCGGGCTCGGCCTCGAGGGCGAGGTATCCATAGAGAGGAGCATGCTGTGGGGAGAGCCAACCTGCGAGATCGTCTTCAGAATAGCCAAGTGGTAGGGAACGGGGGGAATCAACCTGAAAGGTGTAGCAGCGTCGCCAGGCGCCAAGAGGAAGCTAAGGAGAGGGCGATGAACACAGACAAACAAAGCGCGACGCCCCAGGTTGGCTGGCTCTGCTCCTGTGTGCCTGAGGAGATAGTATTAGCAGCGGGTCTCAATCCCACAAGACTCTCCGCTGCGAAAGAGGCCATCAGAATGGCAAATGCCTATATTTACCACAACCTATGTCCATATGTTATCGGAGTCAAAGTAAGCAACCTGTGAGGGCAAAGTTCCTCCGAATCAAAGCGAACCTGTTTCACCTACCTGGGAGCCTATGGCTAGCTTTAAGACCTCACCTCGAAGTGGCTATAGGCTCCGCTATATTCCGACCAATTCACCTCCACCCGCTCCACCCATGCCCCACGTGGTCCCACCTCCAAATGCCTCAAGAGCTGCTCCAACTTCTCCCTCTCCCCCTCAGCTTTTACTTCCACAGCACTCTCGAGGAGGAGGTTTCTTACATAGCCGCTGAGCCCGAGGTCTCTGGCGTGGCGCAGGACAAAATAGCGAAAATTTACCCCCTGAACAAGACCATGCACAATTGCGTGAAGATCTGTCTGCTCGCACATTTGCTAACCTTTTTATAGCTAGAGGAGCCTTGCCAGGGAACGGGGTCTGACCCCATCCAACCTCTCCAGGCCGTGCTCTCGGGCCAGGTTCACCGCCTCAGCAAATTCTTGCCTTGTGAGGGGGCGGGAAAGCGGGGGGATTTTGAAGGCACGATGCGAGGGATAGTACTGAGCCATCACATT
>SOJQ01000100.1 GCA_004376075.1 Dehalococcoidia bacterium
CAGGAGACCGATGCTATCGTCAACGCTGCCAACCCAAGCCTCATGGGTGGTGGCGGTGTCGACGGGGCCATCCACCGAGCGGGAGGGCCAGCCATCCTCGAGGAATGCAAGAGGATAAGGGCGGAGAGGGGGCCTTTGCCCACAGGCAAAGCGGTCATCACCACTGGGGGGAATTTGAAGGCCCGATATGTGATCCACACCGTGGGACCCATTTGGCATGGGGGCGGAGGTGGGGAGCCTGAGCTTCTGGCCAGCGCCTACCAAGAGAGCCTGAAGCTGGCTGTTGAGAATCGCTTGAATAGTGTTTCCTTCCCCTCGATAAGCACCGGTGCCTATGGATACCCTGTCGATCTGGCCTCGCAGGTGGCCCTTCGAGCAGTGATATCCTTCCTTGAAGAGAATACCTCTTTAAAAGAGGTTTTCTTTGTCCTCTTCGATGTAAGCGCTTATGAAACCTACTCGCGGACCCTCAAGGAGTTATTGCCGGGCGCAGGGTAGCTATTCATATTGCTTCGTCTCCCTTTGCGGTACTCAGGTAGTCAAAGCTGTCAGGGAGCATGCGTCTCCACACTTTCTATGAAATTCTCAATTGCCTGGAAATATTCTTCCCCGCCAACCATATAGGTATCGTTGTGGCCGGCGTTCTCAATGGTATAGAACTGCTTGGGTTCATTGGCAGCCTCGTATAATTTCCTTCCCATAAAGAAGGGGACCACCTCATCGCAATCCCCATGCAAAATAAGCAAAGGAACACTTATCCGCTTTATCTTGGAAAGGGAGTCGTATTTGATGGGGAGATCCTCAGGTGGGAGCGAGGGAAAGAGCCTTTTCATCATCCCCACCAGTGAGCTGGGAGGCGATTCCAGAATAAGCCCCAGGCAATTGTGTTTGGTTGCCAGATTCACGGCAACGGCAGATCCCAGGGAGCGTCCGAAGAATATGATGGCATCGGGGTCGATGTCCCTGCGAGAGCGAAGGTAGTCCAAAGCGGCCTCTGCATCGAGATAGGTCCCCTCCTCAGAGGGTCTCCCCTGGCTTCGACCATAGCCCCTGTAGTCGAAGATGAAGATGTTAAGGGATAGCCTGTAGTGAAGGAGCCTCAAGTTATCCAGCCGGTAGCTTATGTTCCCTGCGTTGCCAGGGAACCAGAGCCACGTCATTTCCTTTTCCCCAGGAACGAACCAACCATTAAGGGTTAAGCCATCCGCGGTGGAGAAGTAGACGTCTTCAAAAGGCATCCCCCAGTCACTGGGGTCAGCGATGAGATAATCGTCCGGATAGAAAATGAAGCTTTCCGCTACCAACTAATAACCTTTCTTCACCAAAGCATTGCCACATAGCTATTGAGAGGCACACCTAGCGAATCGGCCACCGGCTTACACTTGGCCATGAGGCAGAAGAGCACCCTTTCCTCACTGGGAAGCTCCGAAAGCGCCTCGTAGTACCCCATGCCCTTGGCCAATACCAAATCAGCCGCTTCAAGCTCCCTCTTGAATTCAGCGGAAGCCAAAGAGAGAACCACCCCGGGGGTGGCGGTGCCCGTTGTTATCACCCGCTCTAGCTCGCCCTCCACCTCGGCTCTCTTTAGATCCTCACGGGTGATATCATCTCCAGCAGGAGATTCTTTAACCACGTATATCACCTTGGCAAACCTCTCCATCCATTTGACAAGGGGCAAATCAAAGAATATCTCCCCGGCATTGTCGGCTAGATAGAGGACATTAGTCGCCTGCTTGAGTTTTCCTTCGAACCTAGCTGAGTCGTCTCGGGCAAATTTCACCGGCCCTCTCATGTCCCTTCTAATGGTATCGAAATCTCTGAAGAAATCCATGGTATTTCCTAAAACGGAGAGCTGAAGAAGGCCTTTGAAATCTTGACCAAGGCTTATCTCCTGGCACAACTCCCTGGAAATCCTTATCTCCTCGTCTTTCATCCCCCTGTAGGGATCTGGGTTTCTTGTTATTTCCTTCACCGCTCTATGAATCTCCGTGGCAATGGTGATGGGAATCCTGTCGGAAGAGAAATTCTCCTCAACTATTTTCAGCCCTTCCCGTATCGCTTTCGATCTCAGCGATAGGTCGGTTGTTGCCAGCGCTGCCGCTTGGTGCACCAATCGGCGCAGGCACTCATAGCAATCAGTGGCGGCTTTCATCGCCTTCCTGCCTGTAGCCCTCTATCGTCTTCTGAATCCCTTCCTTTAGGGGGGTCTTTGGGCGCCAGCCCAGCTCTCTTTGAGCCTTGTCCCAATCGAGGCATATCCTTTGAATCTCCCCCTGTCGCACCGGCGCATAGATTGGGGAGCCCTTATAGCCAATGGCCTGAGCCACAAGATCAAATATCTCCTTATCGGAGGTCTCCACTGCCGTTCCAATATTGTAGATAGCGTTCCTTCCCCACTCCATGGCTGAGATGTTGGCCTGCACCACATCGGAAACATGGGTGTAGTCCCGGGTCTTATCCCCCGAGCCAAAGATGGTGGGACGCTTCCCCTTGAGCATCTGGCGGGCAAAGATGGCGATAACCCCGGCCTCTCCATAGGGGTTCTGCCTGGGACCGTAAACATTGGGGTACCTTAATATCACATAGCTGAGCCCATATTGACGGGCGTAAAGGTAAAGGTAATGTTCTACAGTGTGCTTCGATACCCCATATTGGGAGATGGGATTTATCGGGTGGTCCTCATCTACGGGCAAATATCGTGGCTCACCATAGACCGCCCCACCGGAGGAGGCGTAGATAAGCTTTTTAACCCCAAAGCGAACCGAGTTGACGATGACATTAAGGCTGCCCAAGATGTTTTCCTGGGCATCAAAAAAGGGCTCCGCCGCCGACCTTCTGACATCAATTTGAGCGGCGTGATGGCTTACCACCTCCGGCCTCTCCCGCTCAAAGACCTCCGCTAGCCCCGGGTCACCGATGCTTAGTTCATAGAACCTGGCATCAGGGTTAACGTCCTTACGAGAGCCGATGGATAGATTATCGACCACCACTACCTCGTCGCCCCGCTCAATTAAGCAATCCACGAGATGGGACCCGATAAACCCCGCTCCTCCGGTAACCAGAACCTTCAAGCCTTGCCTCCCGGGATATTCCTGGGCCAACCAAAAAGGCGGCGCCAAGGCGCCAGATGCTTTAACCCCTCTAGGATGATATCGCCATGCCAGTCGAATGATAGATCGGGCGATTGGAGAAATGATCGGTGGATGCCTCTTGATTCAATGATATCAAATATCTTATCGATCTGGTGGTTGGTGAGTCTCCCATAAAGCTGGCGAGCGAAATAGCCAATCGTTAGCTCCCTCCCTATCCTCTGCTTCCATGCTTTTTGATAGCGGGAAAAGAGCCTCTCCGAGAATCTTTTGGTGGCGAGCGCACGATGGAGGGTATCGACCGCCACCTCGGCACAGAGAAGACCGTAATATATCCCGCCACCGGTGGTGGGCTTCACCTGCCCTGCGGCATCGCCGACCACGATCACCCTTCCTAGGTAGGTCTTGGGCAGCGGCCTCAGGGGAATCACTCCATAGCTGATCTTCACCTCAGGGGTGGCTATTTTGCCCTGGCGAAAGAGGGATTCTAGAAGATTCCTTAGATTTGTGCCCGGGTTTCGTCGCGAGAAGAGCCCCACCAGCGCCCTCCCCTCAGCGGTGGGCACAAACCAGGCAAAGAATCCCGGCGCCACCCCCTGATCCAAATAAACCTCTATCTCCTCGATGTCATCAACGCTCACCTCAGCCTGGGCTCCCATAATAAGGTCCCCCACCTGCCCCAGCCCCAGCCTCTGGGGGAGTTTGGAACCAAACCCGCAGGCGATGACCGCCGTTTTGGCCTCGAAAGTTTCCCCACCCGCCGTTTCAATCCTAACGCGATTATCGAGGACTGCCATATCCTCCACCCTGCTG
>SOJQ01000094.1 GCA_004376075.1 Dehalococcoidia bacterium
GCCCTCGAAGGGAGGGAGGGCTATGAGCCGGGAGACACCCTGTCCCTCATCGTCCCTTTTCTAATTCATCACTCCATCTCAGAGGATGACATCAGGAGGCTAGCGGAGAGGGCAACCCTCGTCGATGGCGCCCGAGAGCTTATCATGAGCCTGAAGGATTGGCAGGTATTCTGCATCAGCACCAGCTACGAGCAGTATGCCAGTCGCATCAGTCAAAGGGTGGGCATTTCTAGGGAAAACCTCGCCTGTACCAGATTTACCCTCAATCGCTATCTGAGCCTGCTGAGCAAAGAGGACATCTCCTTAATGGAGCAGATAGAGCAAGAAATCCTAGCCATGAAGCCCGAAGATGATGAAAGTATGAAAAAGCGTCTCGACCGTTTCTTTTGGCTAGAAATGTCCGAAAAAAGCCTCGGCGTTGCCCTCAGAGAGGTGAAGCCGATGGGGGGGCGAAGGAAGGTGGAGGCGCTCGAGGGATTCGCCCAGGCTTATGATCAATCCCTGGGGCAGGTGGTTGTTGTCGGGGACAGCATCACCGATGCCAGGATGCTTGAGGTGGTAAATAGTGCCCGGGGGCTTGCCATCGCCTTCAATGCCAATGAGTATGCCCTGCCCTACGCCACCATGGGTCTCGCCTCCACAAACCTTAGCGATCTGAAGGTCGCCCTGGATGCCTGGCAGGAGGGCGGCAGGAGGGCTGTGGGAAAGGTTATTACAGAGAAGGAAAAGGCTGGCGCTGCGGCAGATAGGGAGAACTTCCACTGGCTAGTGGGGCGTGAAGAACTAGAGGAGCCCTTGAAGGTTCATAAAAGAATTCGCCGCGTGGTCAGGGAAGAGGCAGGCAAACTGGGCTAGGAGCAAAAGGTGAACGCCATCGAGGTAGTGGGTTTTGGGGCGATGAATATGGATCAAATCTATGGGGTGAAGCGTATCCTGAGCGATGGAGAGGCTCCTGTGGCAGAGTTCAGGCTATCGCCCGGGGGCTCAGCGGCCAATACCATCTATAGCTTGGCCAAGCTGGGAGTCGGTACCGGCTTCATCGGTGCCGTGGGCGATGATGAAGAGGGGAAGATGCTTTTGAAGGACCTCGAGACCGTGGGCGTCGATACGGGGCAGATCAAGGTGAAAAAGGCAAAAACGGGTTCTACCTTATGCCTCAGCGATAGACAGGGGAGGCGAGCCCTCTACGTGCTGCCCGGCGCCAATAGCTTACTGGCAAGCGAGGACATAGACCTAGCCTATATTAACCAAGCCAAGATGCTTCACCTCTCCTCCTTCGCCGACGAAGGGCAACTGGAGGTTCAGAAGGAATTAATAAAGAAGATGCCTCAGTCCGTTAAGGTGAGTTTCGCCCCGGGGTCAATATATGCCGCCAAGGGACTGGAGGTCATCGCCCCAATAATAGAAAGGGCCCATATCCTTTTCCTCAATCGAAAGGAAGCAGAGGAGCTAACTGGCGAGGACTTTCAAAGGGGAGCCCAAAAATTCCTGGAGCAAGGGTGCCAAATCGTTGCTATCACCTTGGGGGAAGGGATAGGAAAAGGAAACACCATTGCTACCTGCTACCTTATCGGTGAGCAAGGTGAGTATATCATCCAAGCTAAAAGGGCGAGAAAAGAACCTGAAGGAGATACTACCGGTGCCGGCGATGCCTTCGCTGCTGGGTTTCTCTACGGCTTTCTCCACGGAAAGGGGCTGGAGGAGTGTGGCTATCTAGGCGGCCTGGTCGCCCGCCTCTCCACCACAAAGATCGGGGCAAGGGCTGGTCTTCCCTCCCTCCAAGAGCTTGAGCAAAGATACAGGCAGCTTTATAGAAAATCCCTATGAACGAAAAAGCCTATCTTCCCTGAAAAACAGGCTTTCGCTTCTCCATAAAAGCCCTTGGCCCCTCTTTAGCGTCCTCGCTGGCGAAGACCCGCTGACCCATGAGCGATTCCAGGATGAAGCCTTGCTCCATGGGCATGCTGAGCGCCCTCACCGCAATCTCCTTGATCGTCCTCACTGCCAGGGGGCCATTTTCGCAGATGCGCTCCGCTATCCTTTTTGCTGTAGGCATCAGTTCAGGAAGAGGAACCACCTTGTTGATTAGCCCTATCTGAAGGGCTTCTTGAGCGCTGATCCTGTCTCCGATGAGGAGTATCTCCATGGCTCGGCACCAGGGTATCTGACGGGGTAGCCTTACATGGGAGCCGCCAATGGGAATCAGCCCCCATCGAGGCTCAGCAAGGCCGAAGGTAGCATGCTCAGCGGCAATCCTGATATCAGTACCCTGAATCATCTCTGTTCCCCCTGCCAGGCAGAAGCCGTTGATAGCGGCAATGATGGGCTTATAGATATCGGAGAAAAAGCGCTTCGAGGATAGCTCCATTTTCATTTCCCCACTGGTCATTGCGGGAATCAGCTTCTTGAGGTCAGCGCCAGCGCAGAAGGCTTTGTCGCCAGCCCCGGTAAGGATTAGCACCCAGGAATTGGGGTCGTTATTGAAGTCTTGGCTTGCTTCCTCTAACTCCAGTATGGTCTCAGGGTCGAGGGCGTTCATCACCTCCGGGCGATTAAGCGTGAGATAAGCGATCCTGTCTCTTTTTTCATAAATAATTGCCACTTCCTCCCCCTTCTCGAAATCCTAGCGCAGGGCCCTATATCCCCTTGTATTCCGGCTTCCTCTTCTGAGCGAAGGCCAGGGGCCCCTTTTTAGCATCCTCGCTCATTAGTAGGCTCTGTAGCAAGAGCCTTTCCAGTTGCAGCCCCTCATCAAGGGGCATCCTCATCCCTTGGTAGGCAGCCTCCTTTGCTGCCCTCACGGCGAGGGGCCCATTTTCATTGATCCTTCTAGCCAAGGCCTCCGCCGCGGGCATGAGCTCATCAAAGGGTACCACCTTATTCACCAGTCCGATGCGGTAAGCCTCCTCGGCGCTGATAAAGTCCCCGGTCATCAATATCTCCAGGGCCATGCCGAAGGGTATAAGGCGGGGCAATCTCTGAGTCCCGCCCCAGCCGGGGATGAGCGACAGAACCACCTCGCGCAGGCCGAGGCGGGCATTATCGGCAGCGATCCTGATGTCGCAGATAAGGGCCAGCTCCAGCCCACCGCCAGCAGCAACGCCATTGAGGGCGGCGATAAAGGGTTTATATACCTCCGGTTTGCGCATCGGGACAAGCCGGAGGATGGTCAATTCGACCGGTTCGCCACCCGGCTCCGCCTGCATCCTCATCGCTGCTATCTCCTTGAGGTCAGCCCCTGCAGAGAAGGCCCGATCCCCGGCTCCGGTTACAATGGCAGTCCAGACCTCAGGGTCATCCCTTACATTGTCCCAGGCTTCAGCCAAGCCACGCGCTGCCTCCGTGTTAATCGCATTCATCACCTCAGGGCGATTCAGGGTGATGAAGGCAATGTGGTCCTTCTTCTCATAGAGCACTACTGACACCATCTCCTCCTTTTATTAGGCCCGCTTGGGTGAAGGCCCACTGCCAAGGAACGGTTCCTTAGCCGAATTGCTCACCTAAGCTTTAGTTTCGGCCTTGGTCAGGATTTCGTCCACCAGCCCGTATTCCACCGCATCCTCGGCGCTGAGGTAGTAGTCGCGATCTGTGTCGTGGGTGATCTTCTCTATGGGCTGACCGGTATGCTCGGCGAGGATCTGGCGCAGCTTCTGCTGCATGCGTATGATCTCGCGGGCGGCGATCTCTATGTCCGCTGCCTGCCCCTGGGCACCTCCCACGGGTTGGTGCATGTGGATCGTTGCATTGGCAAGGGCGTAGCGCTTCCCCTTGGCCCCAGCACACAGAATAAGGGTCCCCATGCTTGCCGCCAGGCCGGCGCAGTTCGTGGGGGCTTCCAGGGGGGGGGGGGGCGTTGTGGCGGTGATGGCTGGGGCGCCCGTGCGCAGGGGGGCTGGGCGGTG
>SOJQ01000017.1 GCA_004376075.1 Dehalococcoidia bacterium
GGGAAATCCTTCCCGATTTTAGTGTAACTAAGGGTGATATGTCAATGAGCAAGTGGGGGGGCTACCATCGCTGACTTGACAAATCTGGAGTGCATGTGTTAATGTTGGGCATCCCCCCAGTGTTGCATTCCTGTTAAAACGCCATCCAATCTTAAACAACAAAGCAATAAGGACTACGGGAAGAATGGCTACTCAGCGGGAGAACAGCAGGGCTCGATTGAGCCGTTTGTGTCAGGAGCTGCTGGAGAAAAGGAGCATTATTCTTGCCAGCAACCGAGGTCCTATCGAATACCATATCAATGAAGATGGTAAACTACAGGGGCGCCGGGGGAGTGGTGGTGTGGTCACCGCCCTTAGCGCCATCAGCCAATACGTGGACCTCACCTGGATCGCCAGCGCCATGGGTGAGGGGGACCGCCGAGCTGCAGAAAGGGCTCAAGGTAGTCGCCTCAAGGCACCTCTCCCTGGACATAATCTTTACCTTCGTTTTATAGTTTTTCCAGGAAGCACCTACCACAAGTTCTACAGTGTCTTATGCAACCCCCTTCTATGGTTCCTGCAACACTATATGTGGAACTCCTCCCATGCCCCTAATATTGACGCTAGGGTGTACGATGCCTGGGAGAATGGTTACGTAGCTGTGAACAGGGCTTTCGCTGAGGCAGTGATTGCCGAAGCCTTAGAAGGCGATCGCCCTTCTTTAGTGATGCTTCACGATTATCATCTATATCTTGCCGCAGGTTACATTCGAAAGCAAATACCAAATGTCCTCATTCAGCACTTCACCCACATCCCTTGGCCTGGACCTCACTACTGGCGGCTCCTTCCTTACGCCATGCGGAAGGCGATCTGTGAGGGTCTTTGCGCCAATGATATTGTTGGCTTTCAAACGATAAGTGATGTGCGAAACTTCCTCCATACCTGCGAGGCCTTTATTGAAGGGGCTGAGGTTGATTATAGAAGCCGCATCATCTTCATTAACAGGCATCCCACCAGGGTCAATCCCTATCCCATATCTGTCGATGTAGCTAACCTACAAAGGGTGGTCACCACGCCTTGGGTGCAGGGATATGAAGAAAAGCTGCGTCCCTTATGCGGAAGCAAAACCATTGTTCGGGTAGATCGTATGGACCCCAGCAAGAATATCGTGCGTGGCTTCAGAGCCTTTGATATGCTCCTACAGCAGTATCCTGATCTCTTAGGAAAGGTCAATTTCCTTGCCTTTCTGGTGCCATCGCGCACCCATATAAGGCAGTACCAAAGGTACACCCAAGAGGTCAACGAAGTGATCGAAGCAATAAATGCCAAATATGGAACTGAGGAGTGGCAACCGATAAGGGTTTTCTATGAAAACAACTATGCTCAAGCGCTCGCCGGCCTACGCCTTTACGATGTCCTGCTGGTAAACTCGGTGATCGACGGCATGAATCTGGTGGCCAAAGAGGGGCCTACGGTCAATACCTGTGATGGCGTCCTCGTGCTGTCGGAGGCTACCGGGGCCTACGCGCAGCTTGGTGAATATGCCCTTACTATAGCGCCAACCGACTTGGTGGGAACCAAGGAGGCACTTTACCGGGCACTAACCATGTCCGCCGAGGAGAGGAGCCAGCGAGCCGCTGCCCTGAGGAAATCGATTGAGGAAGAAGATATCTCCTTGTGGCTTTACCGCCAGCTTGAGGATCTCAACGCCTTAGTGCGGGAACAATCTCCACAAGCCATCCAAGAAATCGCTCTACATCGCCCACCCCGTTGAGGGTAAAGTCCGCCTCCTCCTTCACTTGCCACGTTGTTTCCTCATCAATGACGCCTAGGGCTAAGCCTTTGAAAGAGGGGGTCTGCCTGTGCATGGCTCCGAAGGCATCGACATCGGTAATATCATCGCCAAGATAGATTCCACCTCGCAGGCGATACCTTTCCACCAGCGCTAGCACTGCATCGCCCTTGTTCACCCCCAGAGGAGGACGTAGCTCCACCACCATCCTCCCCTCCATAATCCGAAACTCTTTGGCTAGGGTGGAAGTTGATATCTTTTCTAGGATGTATCTCCTGGCCAGCTCCCTATGGGGACATTGGCGATAGTGGATGGAGAAGGCTATCCCCTTATTCTCCAAGGCAATGCCCTCCAGAGCAAAGAGATTCTTCAACTCGCTTAGCGCTGCCGCCACCTTGCCTCGATACTCCTCGACCCCCTCCACAAGCTCCACAGCCCCCTTTACCCATCGCTCCAGACCATGGTTACCGATGTAGACCATCCCCTCAATCCCTATCATCTGCCTGGCCTCAAGGGCGGGGCGGCCAGAGATGGCGGCAACCAGTTCCAGTTGCTCAGTTAGGGTGGCCAGGCTCTCACGGCAGATTGGGGAGACCCGTGCCTCTTCGTGGGATGGGGCGATCTCACTTATCGTGCCATCGACATCGGTGATCAGGCCGAAGGGGGAAAGGGTCAATAGCTCTCGAAGGGAGTCCAGATGATCGAAAAGCTAAGGCATGGCTAACCCAGATCGGACGCAGCCCCCCAGAGGTGGCTATTCGCCCTCCTCCTCGGGGGTTGGTGGAGCCTCCCGGGGCACGACCTCCGCTGGCGCCTCCGTGGACACCCTGGGCGGTGGTGGAGTGCCGAAATAGACCTTGGTATGGGGCCAGGGGATCTCGATGCCCTCCTCATCAAAGGTCTTCTTGATCCTTTTCCTCAATTCCCCCGTCACCTCCCACTGCCTCATTGCCTTAGTTGTCCCCAGTATCCTGATCTCGATCCCCGAATCTCCAAGGTTGTCTATCCTGAGCACCTGAGGGGGGCTGAGAAGGAGGGAGCCCCAGTATTCCTCCTCGGCCATCTCCCTGCCTATCCGATTCAAGACCTCGATCACGCGGTCGAGGTCTTCCCCATAGGCCACCGATATGTTCAAATTCACCCGGGACCACTCCTTGGTGAAGTTGCTGGCAACCCTGATTTCCCCGTTGGGGATGACGTGCACTGTGCCATCGAAGTCCCTGAGGACAGTTCTCCTCAGGTTTATCTCCTCCACACCACCGCCGATACCGGCGATCTGAACCCAATCACCCACCGAATAGTGATTTTCCACGATGATGAAAATTCCAGCGATCAGGTCCTTGACCAGGCTCTGGGCGCCGAAACCGATGGCAATGCCGGCGATGCCGAATCCAGCGACCACCGGGGTTATGTTAATCCCTATCTCAGAGAGGATCATGAAGGCGCCCGCCACTATAATCAGCACCGCTCCCGTGCCCACGAAGAATCGAGAGAGAGTTTTTATCCTCTTCTCCGCCTCTTCCTCGGCCTTTTTACCCCTTCCCCTTTTTTTGGTGGAAAGCTTCAGTGCTGGCGGAACCAGCCTCTTCAACGCGAAGTATAGAGCGGCGCTGATGAGGAGGATGATGAAAATCCGAACGCCGTGGGAAACAAGCCAATCGATGACGGGGGTCCAATCCATGATATTTCCTCCGCGGGTAGAATTCCTCTCGAACCTTCGCAGAGTATATCAAGAAGAAGGGTCTTGAGCAAGGGTGGAGGCAAGCTTGATAGAATAAGTCCTAATAACCAATAATTCCCCTTTCAACAAGAAATCGCACTATTCTCTCGGCCAGCTTCTCCGGCGAACCCTCGATCAAGGTCCTCTTTCTCTCCATCACCCCTCCCGATGGGATGGCGTCGATGCGTTGGAAAGCGGATAGCTTGCTGTCGGGCGTGAATACCTTCTTGGGCCTTGGGCGCGGAGGTGAGATGCCCATTTAGGGCGGGGACGCTAAGGGGAAGAAAGCAAGGTCAATACGAGTGGCAGGATTAAGACACGATTCGGGGG
>SOJQ01000119.1 GCA_004376075.1 Dehalococcoidia bacterium
AAAATGCTCTGCCACAGATACAGATGAGCCCAGCGACTCCAGGTCCGATGCCAGCTTGTGTGCCCTTTCCATAATAATGTCTGTAATAACAAACGACTTCACACCAGCCTTTGCCAGGGCGAAGCCTGCCGCCCGCGCCACTCCTCCAGCGCCAAGGAGCACCACCCTCTTGCCTGCCGGGTCGAAGCCCCCCTCCTGGCGCAATGCCCGCAAAAAGCCGCCGGCATCGGTATTGTAGCCCACCAACCTGCCGTCTCGATTAACAATGGTGTTCACCGCGCCAATAGCAAAGGCGAGATCGTCGAAATCATCCATCAGCGGCATCACCGTCTCCTTATAGGGCACGGTAACATTTGCCCCAAGGGTTGAAGGCTGGCGAACCCGCTCCATAACAGCCTCAAATTCTGCTGGCTCCGTCTCCCAGGCCTCATAGCGAAGGTCGAGGTTATAGTGGTCAAAGGCTGCCTGCTGCATAGAGGGGGAGACGGAATGTCCCAAGGGGTATCCGATAAGACCAACATACCTTGTCATAAATCCAGCCTAAAAGAGGCGCGCTCTCTATCAAGGTAACCCTGCAAAATAATTGCCGCTGCCATTGCATCGCGTCGCGCCCTTCTCTTATCGCTCTTCACCCCGGCATCTCTCAGGAGACGCTCGGCAGCGACCGTGGACAGCCGCTCATCCCAGGTATCTACGGGAACATCGGTGCGCTGAGAAAGCACCTTAGAGAAGCTGAGAACCCTCTCCGCCTGTTTTCCAATGCTGCCGTCCAGGGAGCGGGGCAATCCCACCACGATTCGCCTCACCCCATGCTCATTGGCTAAAGCGAGAATTGCCTCCAGGTCGGCCTCCTCCCCTACCCTCTCGATCACAGTAAGGGGGATAGCGAGCAACCCTTCGGGATCGGCGATGGCTACCCCGATCCGTTTCTCACCGATATCAAGTCCCAGAGTGCTCATGACAGCTTCCTTAGTAATTCCTGCGCTAGGTCCAAAGCTTCGCTGAGTTTCTCCTTATCCTTGCCTCCGCCCTGTCCTAGCTCGGCTGTCCCTCCGCCTCCTCCCCCGGGGACTGCTGCCACCTGCTTTACTATCCTCCCAGCGTGGAATCCTCTGGCCACGACATCGGCAGTGCCCATAGCGACAAAGCTAGGCCTGTCGTTGAAGACGGCGCCCAACACGAATGCGCTTTTGCCAAGTTCCTCTTTCAGGAAGTCGCCCATCTCACGCAAAGCTTCGATGCTTAACGCCTCTTCAACCGATTCAGTGAGTATCTTAAAATCCCCAACAGGCACAGCCTTTTTAGCAAGCTCTTTGGCTCTCTTCCTCAAGGACTCTCGCTCCAGGGCAAGTGCTTTTCTTCGTTCCGCATCAAGCTCTGCTTGAAGCTCGGAAATGCGGCTTTTGATCTCGGGCGCTGAGATGCGCAATTCCTGGGCTGCCTCTTCTAAGAGGGAAAGCTGCTTGTGGACGAACTCCTCAGCGCCCCTTCCTGAAAGCGCCTCAATGCGGCGCATCCCGGCACCGATGCTGCTCTCGCCAACGATGATGAAAAGGCCGATCTCCCCCGTTGACCCGACATGGGTGCCCCCGCAGAGCTCGGCGCTGATGATAGGCTCACCTATCTCCACCATGCGCACCTCTTCCCCGTACTTCTCTCCAAAGAAAGCCAAAGCCCCCTGAGCTATCGCTTCGCTATAAGAGGTGGTCCCAGCCTTCACCGGCAAATTCTGGCGCACTTTTTCGTTCACGATGCGTTGCGCCTCAAGGAGCTGCTCCATGGTGAGAGCACCGAGATAGGTGAAGTCAAACCGGAGACGGTCCGGCGCCACCAGGGAGCCCGATTGCTGCACCTGGCTTCCCAGCACCTGGCGCAGCGCCATCTGGAGGAGGTGGGTCGCGGTGGGATTGCGAGCGATGTCGAGGCGGCGTTTTTCGTCAACTACGGCTTCGACAATGTCATCCACCGATATCTGTCCTTCAACCACCTTCCCCTGATGGACGATAAGCTCGCTACCGCTCACTGTATGCCTGACGGTGTTGGTGACAGTCATTCTACCCTTTTCGCCACGAATTTCCCCGGTATCGCCTACCTGTCCTCCCATCTCCCCATAAAAGGGAGTCTCACGTAGAATAACTCCCAGATGCTGCCCCTGAGACACGGTGACTACTCTATCCTCTGGCCACTCACCATCAGGGAGCAAGACGACGACAGTGGACTGATGTTTAAGCGTTTCATCGCCAACGAAATCCGTGCTCTTGGGGATATGTTTGATGGAAAGAACACCCTCCATATCAACCCTGCCACCACCCACCGCAATTTTCTGCGCCGCCCTTGCCCGCTCCCGCTGGCGCTCCATCTCCTCCTCGAACCCCTCTAAATCCACCGAAAGGCCGTTCTCAGCGGCGATCTCGGCTGTAAGCTCTGGGGGGAAGCCATAGGTATCATATAATTCAAAAACTTCTTGTCCAGAAAGATGATTACTCCACTCCTGCAAGCTGAGAAATCTGGCTTCGGCCTCTATAAATGCATCTTCCTCTTGGCTTTTGAGAGCTTGGTAAAGCAAATCTGCGACGGATTCAGCGGCCATCTGCTCACCAACTTGTTCAAAAGGTTCCGCTTCCGTATCGTAGCCGACAAAACCGTACTTTTCGAGGATGGCTGACGCATTCTCGGAACTTGGCTTACGCACTTTGGCCAAGCTGAGCAACTCAGTTATGGCCTCACCGTGACGACCACGGTAATTGATCAGACCTCTAAGGATTTCAAGCCCTCTATCAAGGGTCTGGTTGAACCTGGATTCTTCAGCCTCGACGGTGCTGAGGATGAGCTCTCGGCCTCTCTCAATCTCTGGATACTCATGCCGCATCTGAGAAATCACCGCCTCTGCCAGCCCTCCCAGGAAGGGTTCGTTTAACCCCAGCTTCCTGCCAAACAGGGCGGCGCGACGCAGCACCCGGCGCAGCACATAGCCCCTTCCTTCATTGGAGGGCACTACCCCATCGCCAATGAGGAAAGTGATGGCGCGGCCATGCTCGGCTACTACCCTCAGCGCCCTGTCGATAGTTTCATCTTGCCCATATCTTTGCCCCGCCAGTTCAGAGACACGCTTCATGATGGGAACGAACAGGTCGGTTTCATAAACCGACACCTTCCCCTGCATCACCGCTGCCATTCGCTCCAGACCCATTCCCGTGTCGATGTTGGGCTTGGGGAGGGGGATGCGCCGCCCGTCGCTTTGCTGATCGTATTGGGTAAAAACCAGATTCCAGATCTCAATAAAGCGGCCACATTCACAGCCTGGGCCACAATCAGGCCTGCCGCAGCCAATGCCCTCGCCAAGGTCATAATGGATCTCGCTACAGGGTCCACAGGGTCCCGTCTCACCGGCGGGCCCCCAGAAATTCTCCTCCTCACCAAATCGAAGGATCCTCTCCGCGGGAACGCCCAGCTCCCGCCAGTAATTAAAAGCCTCATCGTCATCGAGAAATATGCTGAACCAAAGGCGCTCTAGGGGCAGCTTTAGACGCTGGGTAACAAACTCCCAAGCCCATTCTATCGCCTCCCTCTTAAAGTAATCGCCAACGCTGAAATTACCCAACATCTCAAAGAAGGTGAGATGCTTGGAGTCGCCCACGGAGTCGATGTCCGTAGTGCGGAAGCACTTCTGACAGGACGCCAGGCGAGGGCTGGGAGCAGTAGCTTCTCCAGTAAAGTAGCTCTTGAACTGGACCATGCCCGCGGTG
>SOJQ01000052.1 GCA_004376075.1 Dehalococcoidia bacterium
CGAGATGCTGAGCAGAATACCTGCGACAATAGCCATATGAAGCCCTGAGATAGCGAGAAGGTGGGCTGTCCCCGACCTTTGGAAGTCCTGATAGAGGGAGGAGGGTATATTGCTTCGAATCCCCAGCAGAATAGCCTGAGCCAGCGAACCTTGTGGCTCGGAAAGGGAGGCTCCCAGCGCCTCCGACATCCCACTCCTGAAGCCGTAGAGCCATTGAAGTGGCTGGGGCCCCTGCACCGTCTCCAAGAGCTCCACCTCGGGGTAATACATGGTGGAGTAGATCCCTTGTCGGGCGAGGTATGCCCTGTAGTCGAAATCCTCAAGCTGGGGCGGCTCCTCCAGCTCCCCCCTCACCTGCAGCAGGTCTCCATAGGCATAGGAGGGGAACCTTGTGGTGCGAACTAGAATACTGCCGGAGACCTCCCTCCACTCCCCATCTAGGTTTATCTCCCTCGCTGAAAGGCGAAGGTTGGTAGTTGAATCCCTTGGCTCGGGCTCTTCATCCACCACCCCGATGACCTCCACAGTTCCCTGGCCAATATAGGACTGGAGCTCATCCACTGTGGGCACAGCCCCAAAGCGGAGGGCACCGCAGAGGAAAAGGGTTAGGCATAGCCCGCCCAGAAGTATCGCTGGCTTCCTTCTCCAAAGGAGGCTGGCAAGGAGGGCAGCAAATATAATGGGTAAAGCGATACTCAGTGGCAGGGGGAGCCTTGAGCCAAAATAGATGCCGACGACCAAGGCAATACTAAGATAGACCAGCGCCATTTCTTTCGACCTATGGGCTCTTTTTCGTTCTACCGCCTCTCCGCTACCGTAAGCCTCGTTTACCTCGCCTCCCTATCGCCCCACTCCACAGTAATCAAATCCTTTAGTCCATCGTATTTCGCCTCACCAATGCCCTCCACCCTCTTCAATTCCTCGATCCGCTCAAAGGGTCCATTCTGGTTGCGGTAATCGATAATCCTTTGCGCCAGGGTGGGGCCGATGCCGGGCAGGGCCTCGAGCAGCCAGGGCTCAGCGCGGTTAATGCTGACCTTTTGAGGCTCGAAACTTTCATCGATTTTGTAGAGGTAGAGTTTAACCCTAGTAGGGTCAGCATCTGTGGTTGCCCCGCCAGCGGCCATGATCGCCTCTTCGATGCCCTCGCCCCCTCCAAGGGAATACCACCCGGGAATAGCCACCGCACCGCCCACATAGACCTCCACCTCCGCCAATAAGGCAGGGGTGGGCGTGGTAAGAACGATCTCCAGGGGCTGCTTCCCACCAGGAAGCTTGTGGAAAAGCAATACCCCACCGGCGATGATAACGATGACCAGGAAAATAGCGATGAATGCTTTATACCTTTCAAGCCACTCCCTCAGCATAGCTCCCCCTTTGCCAATTGGCGAAACTACCCATAATATATCATAAATCAAGCTTCCCCATTTATAGGGGTTGTTTTTCCTAAGGGAGCTGTTTATAATTGCCATAATCTCTTGTAAAAGGAGAACTTTATGCTTCCCTATGCTTTTTTCCAAAAAAAGTTCGTCCCCCTCTCTGAGGCCAAGATCGGGATAATGACCCACGCCTTAAACTACGGCACGGCCTGCTTCGAGGGGATTCGGGGCAACTGGAACAGTGAGGAGGAGCAGATATACCTATTTCGCTCCAAGGACCACTACCAGCGGCTGCTCAAGAGTTGCCGCGTGCTCAACATCGATATCCCCTACACCATCGATGAGCTTTGCCAGCTTACCGTAGAGCTGGTGGAGAGGAATGGCTATCGGGAGGATGTCTATGTCCGCCCCCTGGCCTACAAGAGCTCCCAGGCATTGGGGGTAAGGCTACATGACCTGGAGGCCGATTTCCTTCTCTTTGTCACCCCCTTCGGCCCCTACCTCGATGTAACCAAGGGGATAAAATGCTGCGTCTCCTCGTGGCGGCGTATCGACGATAACATGATCCCGCCCCGCGCCAAGATCACAGGTCTCTATGTGAACAGCGCCCTGGCAAAGACGGAGGCCTTTGACAATGGCTTCGATGAGGCGATACTGCTCACCCAGGAGGGGCACGTCTCCGAGGGAAGCGGGGAGAACATCTTCCTGGTGATGGAGGGAAGGCTTGTCACCCCGCCAACCTCCGATAATATCCTGGTGGGGATCACCCGGGACACGGTGATCAAGCTGGCCCACAACGAGCTGGGCATAGAGACCATAGAGAGGACAATCGACCGCAGCGAGCTCTACATCGCTGAGGAATGCTTCCTCACCGGCACGGCGGCCCATGTGACCCCGGTCATTGAGATCGACCACCGCAAGCTGGGCAACGGGCAGGTGGGCCAGATAACCAAAAAGTTGCAGGATTTATACTTCGATGTGGTGCGAGGCAGAAACGAGAAATACCTCCATTGGTGCACCCCCGCCTACCGCAAACCGGTTAAAGCGTGAGCAAAGGGAGCATTCCCCAAGAAGGCCAAGGGCGAAAAAGTTGAATAAAATTATCGAGGTCGAGCATCTGGTGAAGAGGTTTCACCAGATCGTTGCGGTGAACGACATCAGCTTTGAGGTGGAGGAGGGGGAGATCTTTGGCTTCCTCGGTCCCAACGGAGCGGGGAAAACAACCACCATCAATATCCTTTGCACCCTGATGAAACCAACCTCGGGCCGGGTGATCCTTGCTGGCTTCGATGTGGTGCGCCAGCAGAATCAGGTGAGACGCTCCATCGGGCTTGTTTTTCAAGACCCCAGCCTAGACATAAGGCTCACCGCCCTTCAGAACCTAAATTTTCACGCCTTCGTCTATAACATCCCCAGGGCAGTAAGAAGGAAGCGCATCGAGGATGTATTGAGGATGGTGGAGCTCTGGGATCGGCGCAAGGACGCAGTGAGGAACTACTCCGGGGGGATGAGGCGCCGCCTTGAGATCGCCCGCGGCCTACTTCACTATCCCAAGGTCCTCTTCCTCGACGAGCCCACCCTGGGTCTCGACCCGCAGACCCGCCACCATATCTGGGATTATATCCTCGATCTGAGGCAGCGGGAGAGCATCACCATCTTCCTCACCACCCATTATATGGACGAGGCAGCAGTCGCCGACCGCATTGCCATTATCGATTATGGTAAGATCATCGCCCTCGATACCCCTGATGCCCTCAAGAAAAGGGTTGGTGGCGACATCGTTACCCTGAAGACGGAAAACGATGAAGCGGCGATAGCGGAGATTCGCCATCACTACAGCATCGATGCCCAGCGCGATAGTGAAGGGCTCTTCTTCGAGGTCCAGAACGCCGAGGAGTTCATCCCCCTCCTGATAAACAACTTCAACACCGAGATCCATAGCATCAGCCTGCGCCGCCCCACCCTTGATGATGTCTTCCTCAAACTCACCGGGCATCAGATCCGCGAGGAAGCGGGGGGAGATGTGGCAATGAGGAGACAGTGGGCAATGCGTCAGGCGCGGGGGCAACCGGGGAGATTTAGATGAGCAACCTGAGGGCTATGTATATTATCTGGTATCGCGATCTACTTAATTTCTGGCGAAATAAGGGGCGTCTGTTCGCCAGCTTTATTATGCCCTTCCTCTTTCTGGTCATCTTCGGCACCGGGCTCAGTAGCAGCATGTTTCTCCTCGGACAGGGAGCACAGGGGGAAGGCTTCAACTACATTCAGTTTCTTTTCCCTGGGATTGTGGGCATGATCGTGCTCTTCACCGCCATCATGTGGGGGATCTCCATCGTCTGGGACCGGGAGTTCGGCTTCCTCAAAGAAGTTTTGGTGGCGCCCATCAGCCGTACTTCTGTTGCCATAGGAAAGACCCTTGGCGGCGCCACCATCGCTACCATTCAGGGGATGGTGATGCTCATCTTCGTCCCTTTCGTTGGCGTGAGCCTCTCCCTGGGACAGGTGCTCCTGCTCATAGGGCTAATGTTTATTTTCGCCTGTTCCGTTACCGCGATGGGGATCTTCATCGCCTCCCGGATAAGGACCATGGAGACCTTTCAGGTAGTCATGCAGCTACTTTTGTTCCCCATGTTCTTCCTCTCCCCAGCACTATTCCCGGTGCAGAATTTGCCCTCCTGGCTCGGCGCCCTGGTCAGAATCAACCCCGTATCCTATGGGGTCGATTCCTTCCGGCAATCGATTCTGGAGCCAACGGTAGCGATGTCGGACTTCCGCATGAGCCTCTTCAATCATACCATGTCCATTCCCGAGGACATCTTGCTGGTTGCCCTCTTTGGCATCGTTATGGTTTTTCTTGCCGTTCGCTCCTTCAGCACCCAGGAGTAATTTCGAGCTAGGCGCTGTGACAGGTTGTATAGCTTTTTGGCTTTCTGATACGCTTCCTAAGTAGCCGGTCAAGATTTCCTTAGCGACCCTGAACCAGGGACATGAACTCGGAGCGGGTGGCAGCCTTGGCTCGAAATAGCCCTCTGGTGGCCGAGGTGATGACATTGCTCCCCGGCTTTTTCACCCCACGAATGGTCATGCACATGTGCTCCGCCTGGATCACTACAGCAACCCCATCTGGCTGAAGGGCTTCGACGATGGTTTCAGCAATCTGGGTGGTGAGCCTCTCTTGAAGCTGGGGGCGCTTGGAAAGGATCTCCACAACA
Source organism: Dehalococcoidia bacterium (assembly GCA_004376075.1). Taxonomy (GTDB): domain Bacteria; phylum Chloroflexota; class Dehalococcoidia; order E44-bin15; family E44-bin15; genus E44-bin26. Next base: position 4,595 of record SOJQ01000052.1, read on the forward strand.
CGGGCTAGCTTGCTGGCCCCAACAACGCTCCCCTTGGGGATGTAACCGATATGAACCACCCCATAAAAGGGGAGAAGGTGATGTTCACACATGGAGTAGAAGGGGATGTCCCTAAGGATCACCATCTCGTGGTGCCCTTCCTCAAAGCTGACCGTCAGCTCCCCCTTTGGGTCGAGGTCGATCCCCATGAAAAGCTCGGCATACATCTCTGCAATGCGCCTTGGCGTGCCCACCAAGCCCTGTCTTTTCGGGTCCTCCCCAATAGCTTCGATTATGGAGAGCACCGCTTCTTCAATCTTGCGCTGGTCAACCAATGGCCCTCCTTTCACTGTTTCCCGTAGACCTTTCGGTCGAGGTATCGAAGGATATCCTTCGCTGGAATGGTATAAAGCTCCGCCCCAAGGTAAAGGGCGGGGGCAACGCGTTTTAGATCGAGCGTCTGCTCTGGGGTAAAGAAATCCTCCTCGAAATGAGAGGCCAACACCTCTCCCACAACCCACACATGGTCGCCATAAGTTTTGTGTTCCACCAACTTGCACTCGTAGCAGGCATAGGCATCCCTGAGCAGGGGCACCGATGTCTTCAGGGGCTTCTCCTTGGCGATCCCAAACCTCTGGAACTTGTCCATTTCCTTTCCAGAGCTGCCACCCACCGAGGCGATGAGCTCCACCTTCTCAAAGGGCATGAAGTTGACCCCAAACTCCTCAGCCTCCAGTATCAGCTCAAGGGTGAATCTCTTCGGGGAGATGGAGACCCCATAAAGAGGAGGACGCATGGAAAGGGAGCAGTGCCATGCTACCACCATCGCATTGTCCCTACCCCTGGCATGAACGCTAACTATGGTAGCCACCCTTGGGTAATGGTGATTAAACTCCCCCACGCCTTCCATGCTTACTCTTGCCATATGAACCCCCTTTCTCGAACTGGTTCTAGATTCCCTTTGGACTTTTTATATAGCAACAGTTAGAGCAGCGGGAAGCACCTGAAAGCTTGCTGGCGCCTCCCCCAAAAGCTCACCATCCACCTGAAGGAGCATCCTCTCCGACGGTTGAATCTCGATGCTCCTCGCCTGGTAGGTGCTGACCTTGGGGTGGGTGATATGGGTGCCTCTATAGACCCGAGGGAAGTTCCACAGCACCTCTATTTTGCTCATATCCCCAAGAACTATACCATCGAGGAGCCCATCACATAGGTCGGCATTGGGGGCGATCTTCATCCCGCCACCAAAATAGCGCCCATTGTTCACCACCACGGAGAACACCCGCTGCTCCTCTTTCGCCCCTTCGACATCGAGGATCACTTGCTTGTTGCGGTAGCCACCAAGGGTGAGCATCAAACAGATTACATAGGGTAGGGTGCCCGTGATTATCTTGGGGAAGCCTTTTTGGCGTTCAACCACCACGGCATCGAACCCCAGACCCGCGGTATTGATAAAAAGGCGCTCGAGCTTTCGATTATTGCTCACATACTCCACAGCGCCAAGGTCGATGGTGACCCTTTTGAAGTCCGAAAAGAGGCGGCACGCTTTAGCATAGTCTCGAGGGATGCCCAAGCTGCGGGCACAGTCACCACCCGTTCCCATGCTGATGATGCCCAGGGTTGCCCTGCCCTTGCCCCTCTCATCGACGAGGCCATTGACCACCTCGTTCACCGTGCCATCGCCACCTACGGCGATCACCAGCTCATATCCCTGGGAAGCCGCCTCAGTGGCAAGCTCGATGCCATGCCCCACCCCATCAGTGAAAACATGGTCGAAGGAGAGGCCGGCATCTTTAAGCAGCTCGCTTATGTGAGGCCACCTCTTCCCGGTGACCCCACCTCCAGCAAAGGGATTGACAATTACCTTAGCATGAGACATGTCCTAACCCAATCCCAAGGCTCGCTCAATGGCAGTGATCTCCGCAGGAAGCTCGGCGAGGGGCTCAGCGCCTTTCATCGCCGTATCTGGATCCTTAAGCCCGGCACCGGTGATGATGCAAACCACCTTTTTCGCCCTAAGGACTGTGCCTTGCTGCGCCACCTTGATCAGACCTGCCACCGAGGCAGCGGAGGCTGGCTCGCCGAAGATGCCCTCCTCCCTGGCAAGAAGCCTATAGGCGGAGAGGATCTCTTCATCGCTGACCCAGTCGATGAGCCCGCCGGATTCATCCCTGACAGCGACGGCCCCCTGCCAGCTTGCTGGATTGCCGATGCGGATCGCCGATGCCACCGTCTTTGGCTCCTCAATAACCCGACCTTGAACAATGGGGGCCGCCCCCTCCGCCTCAAACCCCATCATCCTGGGAGTCCCCTTTGACCGACCGACCCTATGATATTCCACAAAACCTTTCCAGTAGGCGGTGATATTCCCTGCGTTGCCCACGGGGATGAAGAGATAGTGTGGGGCATCGCCCAGGGCATCGACGATCTCGAAGGCGGCCGTCTTCTGCCCCTCGATGCGATGGGGGTTGATGGAGTTGACCAGAGTGATGAGATGCTTTTCGGTGAGGGTGCGCACCAATTCCAGCGCCTGGTCGAACGAGCCATCGATGGTGATGATCTTAGCCCCATGGGCAAGGGCCTGGGCGAACTTGCCCAGGGCGATGCCCGCTTTGGGGACGATGACAATGGTGGTAAGTCCGAACCTCGCCCCATAGGCGGCCGCCGAGGCGCTGGTGTTTCCCGTGGAGGCGCACATAATGGCATGACTACCCCCCTCCACCGCCTTGGCCACCGCAACCACCATCCCCCGATCCTTGAAGGAGCCGGTGGGATTGCACCCCTCAAGCTTGAAGTAAAGCTCGCAGCCGATCTCCTTCTCTATCTGCCGCGACCGGACCAATGGTGTATCCCCCTCGCCCAAGGTGATCATCGGGGTTTGGGGGGTGAGGGGGAGGAATTCTCGGTATCGAACTAAAACACTTTGACTGGCCATGTTTTCAGACTTTAAGTCTATGTAATTTCTCCCTCGTGTAGAATTATTGCTCCGTTTTTACCTGAGTACATTCTTTGATTGTCGGAATTAAATTCGTATTTAACATCTAGGGATAATGCCTCTAAAGATAAAATTTTATAATGCTTACTCTTATAAATATTTTTATCTCCTTTCCGACCATCAACAATCATTTCATAAGACAGTATGAAATGATGAGTATCGTAAATGACTTTGAAATCATCAGACGGAGAAAAATAGAAGCTCCTTTGAGTTGTGGAAACGTTCTCCAGATTGTATGTTTTGCATTCAAGATAGTAGGGGTTTTTCTTAAAGAAGAAAATTATATCAGGGTAGCCTGTAGCCTTTTTCTTTCCAGTTTTCCCTGAAGGAGTATCAGGATTTAGACTATTTTGCTGCATTACTTTCTTTACGAAGGCCTCAATATAGTTACCAACCTCATTTGGCCTCTTACTTTCAATTCCATTTTTATTTATCTCATTTCCAGCACCTATAGCAACCTTCCTTAGGATATCCAAAATTGCTTTATCTTCATTGTTTTTAAAATCGAAAGGGATCACCTTTCTGCCAGTTAAAGACTCTATCACCAGATTGAAAGGTATGTCTTTCAATGGAGTTAGCATCTGTTTAATAACATTTTCTAATCTTTCTGTGTATCCATTGTGTTGCATCACATATTTCTCCTTAGCCTAGAAATAATTCGTCTAAGTGAAGATAAAAACGTTCTAAACGAGATTTGAAATGATGTTTGCTCTGCTACACCTTCCAAGTTCTCAATTTCTGAATTCACTCTGTCCAAAATTTGATTTACAACAGTTTTAACCTCATCTTCATTACATGGGATAAATACGCCGCCTAGCGGTCCTGGATAGACTAATGTTGCTACTATTCCATTTCTTTTAAGTTCGTCAAGTACTGTTTGTTGAAATCCTTCTCTGCTCAGGGTAATTCCGATTGAATTCAAGTATTGTAAAATTCTTCCGATACCCACCCTATTAGCTATACCACAATGGTTATTTCGTATAAGAAAATCTACTGTGTGCCACTGCTCGTCAGGATTACTTCGGCGCGCATTAAGAAAAACAAGAGCTCTTTGAACCCAAGGACTATTTGGACAATTACACATGCTACTTCTTTCTAAAAATAAGAATGTTTTCTTTCTTCATCACATTGTAAAGCCCAAAAATAATCTTATTGATGTTGTGAATTAATTCAAAACCCACTTGTTCCATGTATTCAATAGTAAACTCAACTGTCTTGACTTCCCGTCCTTGATAAGTGGCATTGCCTATGACAATTACCCCATATTTATCGGGTTTTAAAATTCTATACATTTCGCTGTAAGATCGCTTCATGTCGCTATTATATAATTCAATCCTCTCTTTTCCCTTTCCGCGAACGCCGATAAAATCCACCCTCATTTCATTTAATTTGTAGCCCATATATTCTAATGAATGCGCATCATTATCAACATAATCAAGAGCAATGGAGTAAGGCGGAGATGTAATAATTCCATCTACAGATTTATTAGGAAGTTCGATCTTCCTTGAGTCACCTATTTGCAGATGAACTTTTCCCGGTCTCAAATTTAGTTTATTAGCGATGTCTATGTAGTCCTTTACTGAAGCTATCATCAAGTTTAAGTTTGTGATAAAAGACTGCTCAAAAGCGCGTCTTCGTCTTACATTATCGCTGACTGCCAGTAATCGTGCCAACATATAGAAATCTCTTACAGTTTCATTTTTAATATCTTCAAGGACTCTGTAAAAATCATGCTCTTCCTTAAAGAGAGATGGTTTATTAAAGAGAGACGGTTTAAGTTTATATATTAGATCGTTTTTCAAGCTCATAATTTCATCTAAGACATAAATTGACTTTGTTTTAACCTTGCCTTGTAACACGCACAAGGGTGATATATCAATACCAACGCAATTTATGCCAAGCAATTGTGCTTCTAAAGCGACTGTGCCGCTTCCGGAAAAAGGCTCAAATACAGTGTCACCTTCTTTCAAACCCATAATGTTCAATAAAGCCCTTATCATTTGCGGATGGAATTTTCCTTTATAAGGATATATCCAGTGTGTTAAATACTGGTTTACTGACCTTGTCCTATTCTTTTGGATTATATGAAAATAGTCAGTAAATTCTTTTCCAACAGTTTTAAAGTAGGATGAACGCTTCACTATTTCATCATTAAGCTCTTTTGACTTATTTTTAATTTTAAATTCCCTTAAACAATTAGTTACTTCAAAATCAACCCCCAATGCCATTAGTTCTAATTCTGCCAGTGACAGCTCATAAATAAACTGAACATTATCTAACAAAGTCAAATCTGAACTTTCTGAATAGGTTAAATCGTAAGCCCAGAATTGACTTCCGTTCTCAGCTCTTCCTATCATTATCTTACCTTTGCGATTAGCAACCATTTTTACTGTTATAGTTGGTGCACTATTTCAATAGACTTACAAACTGTCTCTTACGTTTTTGGGCGAACTTGGGCCGAGCTTGGTTCTCTTTCTATTATAAGTGATGGATAACTCTGGATAAAGCCTTTTAGTCCTCCACGCGGACGAAGTTCGAGACCTCCTTCACCACCTCAAGACGCTCTATCTCGTTGAGCGCCTTTCGCATCGCGCTCTCCCTTGCGGGGTAGGTCATAATCACAATCTCCGCCACCTGGGCAGCGACATCGGTCTCCTTCTGAATCACCGAGGAGATGCTGATTAGATGGTCGCCCAGGATTTTTGAGATCTGCGCCAGCACGCCGGGGCGGTCTTGGGTGCTCATCCTGATATAATACCTGGTCTCGATCTCGGAGATAGGTTTTATCTTTTTCGTGGGGTCCAGCCTGAGGCTGGGGGTAATGCTCACCCCGAGCTTGATCCTCTGCGCAAGGTTGATCACATCGGCAACCACGGCGCTACTGGTGGGCAGGGCACCGGCTCCTTGCCCATAGAAAAGGACTCGCCCCACCAGATCCCCCTCCACCTGAACCGCATTATAGACGCCATCCACCTTGGCCAGGAGGAGGTCTTCGGGAATAAAGACCGGATGGACGCGAACTTCGATGGAGCCATCCTTCTCCTTGGCGATGGCGAGGAGCTTTATGGCATAGCCCAGCTCCCTGGCATAGCGGAAGTCGCGGGATGAGAGGCGTGAGATGCCCTCATGATAGACATCATCGGGGCGAACCTCGGTATGAAAGGCCAGAGTGGCCAAAATGGCAAGCTTATAGGCGGCGTCGATGCCCTCGATATCGTTTGTGGGGTCGGCTTCGGCGTAACCCAGCTTCTGGGCCTGCTTTAGAGCGGAGGAGAAATCAAGCCCCTCGGCAGCCATTCGGGTGAGGATGTAGTTTGTGGTGCCGTTGATGATGGCATGGATCGCCGAGATCTCATTGGCCGAAAGGTCCTGCTTGAAGGGGGCGATTAAGGGGATGCCCCCACCCACACTGGCCTCATAAAGGATGTCCACCCCTTTCTCTTTTGCCAGGGAAAGGAGCTCGGGGAAATGCTTGGCCATGACCTCCTTATTGGAGGTGACCACATGCTTCCCCCTCCCCATGGCCTCTTTTATGAAATCAAAAGCGGGGCGCTCGCCGCCGAGAGCCTCGATTATTATATCGATCTCTGGGTCGCCTATAACCTCTGCCGCGTCGGTGGTAAAGAGATGGGGCTCCATCTTCGAAGCGCGTGTCTTGGCGAGGTCGCGCTCCAGTATCTTCCTCAGGCGCAGCGGGCAGCCCACCTGGGCAGCGATAGCCTCCGCCCTCTCCGTTAACGCCTTGGCCACGCCCCCACCAACCACTCCCAGCCCCATCAAACCGATGCCAATGCTTTCCTTTCTGCCCACTTGACATACCTCCCTAACTGATCTGCTCCACGGCCCATTGATATACTTTCTCCAGGTCGACGTTGGGGTTTCGCTCCACCTTCTCCTCTCTCTCGGCTGCGAGCCAATCGCCAAATGCCCTGGCCCTAAGCTGCTCCCTTACATCCTCCTCGATCTCCCTATCTTCCTCCTTCCCCAGCACCTGGATCACCCAGTAGCCCTGCGGGGTGGAAAAGGGGTCGCTCAAGATGCCAGGCTCAAGGTCGAAGGCAACTTCATCAAACTCCTCGCCCTTGAGCCCCTCAGGGACCCAGCCAAGGTTGCCACCATTTTCCTTGGAAACCGGATCTATGGACATATCCTGAGCTACCGTGGCGAAATCCTCACCCTCCAATCTCTGGATCAGAGCTTCCGCTTCCTCCTCAGTAGCCACCAGGATTCCCTGCACATGAACCTGGAGGGCGGATTCGGGAACTTGCTCCCTCAGGTAGTCATCAAGTTTGCGTCGCAAAAGGTCAACCTCCATAAACCCACGAAACTCCTCCTCGGAAAGCTGAAGACCTGCCAGTAGCTGCTGATAAAGCTGCTCAAAATCCTCCTCGCTTTGGGGCTCGTCCATTGTCTCCACGAGGTCCCTGATCTGCTGGTCTATCTCATCAGCGCTGACACTGATCCCAAAGGCTGCCGCACCCTGCCTCACCAGCTCGTCATCCTCCAAGGCGAAAAGTGGATCTTCACGGAGGTCACCTGAAGATGGATACAAGCCAAGCTGACATAGGCGAAGTGCGTGGCGATAATCAGAGCCTCTAAAGACGGTATAGCTATCATCGACCCCGACCTTGGTCACCCACTCCCTTTCCGGGGCAATTCTCGTAGTATAGTAACCATAGCCGATAATTGCCAGGATAATAGCAATGGTCAAAGCGCCCAGGAAGATGGTGATGCGCCGCTTTCGCCTCTCCCGCTGCCATCGGGCAAGGCGACGCCTGGTGACCTCCCGCTTGGGCGGTGCTCTCCTTTTCTTCGCCAAATCAAGCTCCCTTTTCGCCCTGAAGGTGCACCAGGGGATTTACCTTTGCGAGGATACTATTGAAAAGGCCTCAAGGTTGAAAACTCTTTTCCCGCAAGCCTACGCCCCCGCTCTTGCGGATGTGGTCTGGGGTAAAGGGCAACAGGGCGAGATGCCGCGCCCTCTTCACTGCCACCGCCAGCGCCCGCTGGTGCTTGGCACAGGTGCCTGTCTTACGACGAGGCCCGATCTTCCCCCGATCTGAAATATAGCGAGAAAGCATCGAGGGGTTCTTGTAATCGATAGCCTCAACCTTAGCGGTGCAGAAGGAGCAGACCTTGCGCTTGGGTATATACCTCCTGCCTACTCTACCCCCTTTTTTAGCTTTCGACCTTTGGGACCTTGAAGTCAATTTTCTAGCCATTTCGTAAGTTTTTGCCCCCGTCAAAGTGACTTTTTAGAAGGGGAGTTCCTCCGGCTGTATCTCCTCCTCACCCTCCTCAGGAAGCGGAGCCACTCCAGGGCGGTCGAGGAAAATCACCGTGTTAGCCACGATCTCGTTTCGAAAGCGTCTCTGCCCATCCTGACCTTCCCAGGTATGGGTTCTCAATCTCCCCTCAACATAGGCCCGCCGACCCTTGGAGAGGAACTGATTGCAGGTCTCCGCAAGCTTGCTCCAGGTGACAACGGTGAACCATTCCGTCTCTTGCCTTCTTTCCCCCTCAGGGGTTACATAGGTTCGAGTAGTGGCGATGCGAAAGGAGGTCACGGAATTTCCACTGGAGGTAAAACGCATCTCGGGGTCGGTT
>SOJQ01000091.1 GCA_004376075.1 Dehalococcoidia bacterium
CGAGATTCAGAGCCAGACCATCGCCATCGGCGGCGTATGTGTGGGCCAAAAAAGCGAAAAAAGCGATTGGGCAAAGGTGGAACAATCTCCGGTTCGCTGTGCTGACGCTGAGGTCGAAAAAGCGATGATGGCCGCCATAGATAAAGCAAAGGAGGAGGGCGATAGCGTGGGAGGTGTCTTCCAGGTGGTGGCTACAGGCGTGCCCATTGGCCTGGGGAGCCATGTCCACTGGGATCGCAGGCTCGACGGCAGGATCGCTCAGGCGATGATGAGCATCAACGCCGTTAAGGGCGTGGAGATCGGCGCCGGCTTCTCTTTGGCAAACCTACGGGGCTCCCAGGCACATGACATAATCGAATTCGATAAAGCAAGGCGACAGTGGCGCCATGTCACCAATCGCGCTGGAGGGATCGAGGGCGGGATGAGTAATGGCGAGCCTATCGTGGTAAATGCTGTTGTTAAGCCCATTCCCACCCTCTCAAAGCCCCTGCCCTCGGTGGACCTTCGCACAAGGGAGGTGGTTCAAGCCCACTTCGAGCGCAGCGATGTCTGCGTCGTCCCCGCCGCAGGGGTGATCGGTGAAGCGATGCTCGCCATCGTCCTCGCCGATGCCCTCCTGGAGAAATTTGGCGGCGACCATCTGAAGGAGACTTTGCGCAATTATCAGGGCTATTCAGACTCCATAGCCAGGAGGCAGGGTGAATAACCTCGGCTTTCATTGCAACCGGATGGAACGCTTCAGGGAAGTGATCCTGGAAAATGGCCTGGGGCGCGGCGAGTTCTATCACTTCCCTTCCGAGGAACTGCCTTTGCTTAAAAGGGAGATCCTTTCCCACGATCTGGCGGTGAGCATTCACTGCCCCCTCGTCAAGCCAGATTGGTATCCCGACCCGCCAACATGGGCCTTCCTCTGCGATGTGGAGAAGGAGAATAGGGAGCTCAATTTCAGGATGATCGGCGAGACCATGGAAGTGGCGGGAGACTTTGGCACCCAGTATGTGGTGGTTCACTTCCCATCCCCTCCCTCCACTGACGTAAAAGGTATAAGATATAGCGAACTGCGTGATATAGCTTTGGACAGCGGGCATCGTCTCGCCCTCCTCAGCGAGGAATATGGCATTCCTATCCACATCGAGGGCTTCGGGCCAAGCCCCTTCCTCACTGTGGATTTCATCGCCGAGGTGATAAGGCAGTTTCCCGTGCTCCGCTACTGCTTTGATAGCGGTCATATGAACCTTTCCGCTCAGCGGGATGGCTTCAATCTTTATCAATTTGCCGCAGAGGTCGCCCCCTATGTGGGCTCGGTTCACCTCTGGAACAATCGGGGAATGGATGATTACATCGCCTTTCGTCATATCCCTGTTCACCCCAGCCAAAGCCCAGAAGAGGGATGGGTAGATATTGCACGCATCCTGGAGGCAATAGCGAAGGGGAGGCCTTCCCTTCCTGTGATCTTTGAAAGCCCAAATTGGTATCCTAAAGCACTGGGAGACTACGATTATCGAGATGGAGTTAGATGGGTGAAAAAACTCCTCGAAACATTATCCTGATCGGCTTCTCCTTCACCGGCAAATCAAGGGTAGGGCAGGAGGTAGCACGCCGTCTCGGGTGGCGCTTTATAGATAGCGATGACCAGATCGTGGCCCTCGCTGGCAAAGGCATCCCCGATATCTTCACCCTGGATGGCGAGGAGAGGTTTCGAGAGCTGGAGCGCCAGGTCCTGGAGGGGGTCTGTGAAGAGAAGGGCTTTGTCATTGCCACCGGTGGTGGAGCAGTCCTCGACCCGAGGAATCGGCAGCTTCTCGCCCAGAGCGGGGTGGTGATCTGCCTTGAGGCCAAGCCACGGACCATCTATGAACGCCTCCTCGCCGCTCAAAAGACTAACTCCGTGGTGCGCCCTCTCCTCGCTGGCACCGACCCACTTCGGCGCATCGAGTCGTTGAAGATGTTTCGCCAGTCCTATTACGCAATGGCAGACTGGACCGTGCATACCGACAATCTCGCCATCGATGAGGTCTGCGATGAGGTGATGCATGGCTGGAGGCAGGTGAGCGAGAGGTGGAACCAGGAGAGGAGGCTTATCACCCTCTTTCCCCCTTCCCCAGCTACTGCCCGTGAAAGCGATGCCCCTTACTGTGAAGGCGCTTCCTTTGTGGTCACTACGCCCACCGAGAGCTACCCGGTTTTTGTAGGCTGGGGCCTGCTCGACGAGCTGGGAAGCCGAATGCACTATGCTGGGCTCAGCGACTTTGCCAATATCATCAGCGATGAGGAGGTCTTTCTGCACTATGGCGCTCGTGCCGCAGATTCCCTGGAGCAGGCCGGCTTTGCTGTAGAGTTCTTCGTAGTGCCCCCGGGCGAAGGCACAAAAACCATCGATACCGCGGTAAAGATCTACGATTGGCTGGTGGAGCGCCGTGCTGAGAGGGTTCATGCCATCGTTGCGCTAGGTGGGGGCATGGTGGGAGACCTCGCTGGTTTCGTTGCCGCCACCTTCCTTCGTGGTATGCCCCTGGTTCAGGTGCCCACCACCCTCGTTGCCATGGCTGATTCCTCCATTGGGGGAAAGGTTGCCGTCAATCACCCCCAGGCTAAGAACCTCATCGGCGCCTTCTATCAGCCTCGCCTCGTCCTCACCGATGTGAGCACCCTCTCCACCCTGCCCAGGCGGGAGCTTACCTCGGGATGGGCTGAGGTGATTAAGCACGCCTTGATCCTCGATCCAGAGTTCCTGGAGTTTTTGGAGTCTCATACAGAAAGGCTAGTCAATTTGGAGGTAGAAGCAACCACAGAGGCGGTGAGGCGTAGCGCTGCCCTTAAAGCTAAGGTGGTGAGCGAGGATGAAAAGGAGCGGGGAAGGCGCATGATCCTGAATTATGGGCACACTATAGCCCACGGGCTTGAGGCAGCCACAGAATATGAGCGCCTCTTCCACGGCGAGGCGGTCGCTATTGGAATGATGGGGGCGGCGATGCTCAGCGAGCGGCTGGGTCTTATTTCGAAGGATATCGTGGAGCGGCAGAGGAAGCTCATCCAGAGGTTTGGGCTGCCTACCTGCTGCTCTGATGTCGATAGGGCAGGGGTGTTAAAGGCGATGGAGCTGGACAAGAAGGTGAGGGAAGGGGCGGTGCGCTGGGTATTGCTCAAGGATATTGGCCAGCCCATATTCCGCGAGGATGTGCTGCTGGAAGAAGTGGTGAGCGTGCTTGAGGAGCTGTTAACATAAGCAGGGGTGATTACTATGCACATACTGGATAAAAAGCTCAAGAAAGCGTGGCGCAGCTATGTGCTTCAGAGCCTTCTAGCAGCGCTGGCTTTGATGGTTATCCTCTATTTCCTCGATATTTTGACCCACGCTGCCATTGTTGCCGCCTTGGGAGCGAGCGCCTTTATTATCTTTGCCATGCCAAAGTCGGTCCTCGCCCGGCCGAGAAATGTCATCGGTGGTCATATTATGGGGCTGATCGCTGGGGCCCTTTGCTATTTTGCTCTCCTTTATCCTCCGCTAGGAGTAAGCGGGAGACTTCTGTACATATGCGCTGCTGCTCTATCGGTGGGCCTATCGATTTTGCTCATGGTAATCACAGATACAGAGCACCCCCCAGCGGCGACCACTGCCCTAGGTATTGTCGCCTATGGGTGGTCGTTG
>SOJQ01000101.1 GCA_004376075.1 Dehalococcoidia bacterium
CGAGGAGTTTTTGGTTTTCATAGGCATTGGTAGGTCCCGAACCGGGGAGCTCGATGGGGACATGATCGATGGTGAGGCATATTGCGGTGCCATAACGGGGATGATCAAGGAGATTATAAGCGCCGCCGATGTGGTAAAGAGCCTGGTGGAGGGTTACTCAGCGGTGGTGGCTAGGTTGCAATAGATCGCTAATTTAGAAGGAGGAATAGAGTGAAAAAGACGAGGATTTGCCAGCTTTTAGGTATCGAGTATCCGATAATCCAGGGTGGAATGACCCTGATTGCCAATGCTGAGCTTGCTGCCGCCGTTTCCAATGCGGGAGGGATGGGCATAATCAACCCCAGTGCTGGGGAGCCGGCTGTACCAAAGATCCCCGATAATCTCAGAAACCAGATTAGAAAGGCGAAAAGCCTCACCGATAAGCCCTTCGGGGTGAATTTCTCCATACAGCTCATCGGTGAGGACAGGACCCTGATCGACATCGCTATCGAAGAGGGGGTTGGGGTGGTCACCGTGGGGGCAGGAAGCCCGGCCCTTCATACCAAGTACTTTAAGGAGCATGGGGTAAAGGTTCTCCATGTGGTGGCCTCGGTAAGACACGCCAAGAGGGCGGAGGCGGAGGGGGTGGATGCCGTTATCGCCGAGGGATATGAGGCTGGCGGACTCAATAGCCCCGACGAGCTCACCACCTTTGTGCTCGTTCCCCAGGTAGTGGACGCAGTGAGTATCCCTGTGGTTGCCGCGGGAGGGATCGGCGATGCCCGGGGATTTGCCGCTGCCCTTGCCTTGGGGGCTGAAGGCGTTCAGATGGGCACCCGTTTTATTGCCACCATTGAATGCATCGCCAACCAAAGCTACAAAGACGCCATCGTGGAGGCCACGGACACAGCCACTGTGATCATGGGAAGGAGGCTGATTCCCACAAGGTCTTTGAAAAACGAGCTAACGAAGCAGGTCCTGGAGAAGGAGAGCGCCGGTGCCTCCCCCCAGGATCTACTGTCTGTTCTTGCCCCAGGACTGACTGAAGCAGCATTGCTGCGGGGCGACATGACCCATGGTCAGGCACTTTGCGGTGCCGTCGCTGGGATGATAAAGGAGATCGTAAGCGCCGGCGATGTGGTGAAGAGCCTTGTCCAGGGCTATGACAAGATAGTGGCTGGGCTGAAGTAGGCTTGTGCCCACTGAAAGTCCCCGCCTTGTGAGGATTCTTCAAGCTAGGCCAGATAAAGCCTTCTTGCCAGCTTGAGAATCAAAGTGGGTATGGGCTTGCCGATCCAGAGAACCAGGAGGGCAACAAAGCTTACGACGATACCGATGGCTGCCCCTGCTATTATGTCCAAAGGGTAGTGCACCCCTACAAAAACACGCGCGAAACACAGCAGAAGGGCGGGGGTGAAGAGGAAGAGCCCGACCCTGCGATTTACAAGCCAAGTGCCCATGGCAAAGGCAAAGCCTATCGCTGCCGTATTTGCTGGTAAGGAGGGGTCAGTAGGTTGATAAAAGAGCAGGTTGACTGCGTCGGGATAAAGCTCAAAGGGGCGAAGACGATCGTAGAAATCATTACATATCTCTACAGCCAGGTTGGCAAAACCCATGGCGATTAAGGCACACAAGGCCGCTCTTTGATTTTGCCACCTGCTCTCGGGATCCCGGCCGCTAAACCAGAGGGCAAATATTATTAGTGCAAAGACCAGCGGAATAAGGTAGTCACTAGCGAGCACGCTCATTATGTCATCGATAAAGGGCACCTTGCCCGCCAGACCATTTATCCAGAAGAACACGGTGGCATCGGCGTTGAAGATCATCTTTGCTTTCCCCTTCGAAGGTGACGGCGGATCGCTTGGAAGTATGTTATCTCCTTTAAGACGCCAAGCCCTTTCTCTTCCGGTTCAGGATCTCCCATCGAGGGGCTCATCCTTCGGTTTATGAGTGATGAGAGGATCAGGGTGGTTATAACCGCGAGGCTGGCCCCGACGAAGAACCACAATGCCATGTCGGGGCCGGTTAGACCGGGGACGATACGATCCTCAGTGATGAAAAACCAGGAGATGGCACCAATTATGATAAGAGCAGCGAATAGATAACCTAGTGTCGGTCTTTTGAAGAATGATATTCCACGGAGCTTGTTAGCGTTAGCTACGATTTGCAATACTCCGAGGCAACAGACGAAGGCAAGCAAGAAATACTCGGTGGCAAGACTCACCCCTTTCGGCCTCCTCGGTGACAAACTACAGGTTAATTATAGGTTAGCCCTCTGGAGAAGGCAACCCTTATATATGCCTCTACTGCTCAGCCCTACTCTCTTGAATAAGCCTCTCTGCATACTCCATGAGCACCTTTGGGTCCAGGGAGGTCTTTTTCGAGCTTAGATAGACCTTCAAAGCATCCAGAGGCGCCACCCCTTCGGCAGACCAGCCCGGCATCCGGGGACGGCGCTCTCGCTCCACATCCCTGGCGATGGCGGCGATGAAGTGAGCATCCTTAAGTGCTTTGCGAATCTCTCCCTCCTGAAGCAGCCCTTCAAGTCGCTCCGGGATTGCCACCTGAACACGCACTATGGCATCCGTGACCTTTGCCTCTTGTCTGGAGATGGCGCGCAGCACCGCCGAGGTGGGGTCAGTCTCCTGGGAACCGACATTGACCTTGATGGTGAGGAAGGGGCGCGCCTTCACCGGGTGGAAGTCAAACGATACCTGCCCCCTTTGCCCTATTTCCACAACGAAGAATCCCTTGCTGTCCTCCTCTTCGCTGAAGTCGATGCGCTCGAGGCTACCGGGGTAGACCACGGGTGGATTCTGGGAAAGGACCTGCGGTCTATGGATATGACCCAGGGCAATATAGTCAAAGGCGGGGTTGGCGACAACGCTGGGGAGGAGCACGTAATCGCGGCCCATCATCATGCTCCTCTCCGAGCCAGTCCGGGCACCGTAGACGAGAACATGGGCGGCGAGGATCGCCGGTAGGCCAGGGTCCAGCGCCTCGACCTCAAAAGCGAGGCGCTCAGTCAGTATCTCCTCCAGCCTCTCATTGACCTCATCGAAGGTGAGGTTCTTCGTCTCCTCCCTGGTCATGAGGGCGCTTCTCCTTGCCCAGGGCAGGGCGACAATCTGGAGAGGCCCGTCTTTTGTTTCTATTCGGTAGGTGCCGGGGCGATTAGCCACGGTGACATTTCTTATCGCCAGGGTATCGAAGATCTCCATGGTGGTCGCTCTGCCTATTGCGCTGGGGAGGTCGTGGTTGCCGATGAGGAGGAAAACGGGGATGCCGCCTGATGCCAGTCTCCAGATGCGGCGGGCAAACTCCCGCTGGTGTGTCTGAGAGGGCTCGCGGCTTCTGTAGGCATCGCCGCAGAAGAGAACGAGGTCTATGGAGTTATTCAGGGCGTACTCCACCACCTCATCGAAGGCGGATAGGAAGTCGCCGAGGCGCGTCGAGAGCCCGGTCTCCGGGTCGATGCGCCCGTAGTTCTCCACCCCCAGGTGCAGGTCTGCAAAATGAAGGATTTTCATTGTTTCAAACAAGGCTCAGTATTAGGGAAAACCTGAACTTTATGGATGTTGCCTTCCTATAGCAGCCTGTCTTAGCCAACGCGCTGCTTTGTGGCAACTCCTCACATACCTCTAGGTCTGAAATCTAAGCCAAGCTTA
>SOJQ01000002.1 GCA_004376075.1 Dehalococcoidia bacterium
GCTCATCGAGGAGTTCCACAAGCTGCCGGGCATCGGCCCCAAGAGCGCCCAGCGCTTGACCTATCATTTGGTGCGCATGCCCGAGGAGGAGGCTCGCGCCCTCGCCGAGGCCATCCTCGCCGTGAAGGATAAGATCGTCCTCTGCTCCACATGCCAGAACATCACCGACTCCGACCCCTGCCTCATCTGCCAGGGGGAGGGACGGGACCGGACCAAGATCTGCGTCGTTGAGGAGCCCTTGGACATTCTCGCCCTGGAGCGCACCAGGGAATATAAAGGGCTATATCATGTGCTCCACGGGGTGATCTCCCCTATGGATGGCATCGGCCCCGACGACCTCAAGATCAAGGAGCTGCTGGCAAGGCTCCAGGGTGGCGTAGTAGAGGAGGTCATCCTGGCCACCAACCCCAATCTGGAGGGGGAGGCGACAGCGATGTATCTCCATCGGATGCTTGCCCCCTTGGGGGTTCGAGTGACCCGCCTCGCCCGGGGGCTTCCCTTCGGCGCCGACCTCGAATACGCCGATGAGGTCACCCTCACCCGAGCGCTTGAGGGCAGGCAGGAGATTTAGGGGGAGCGAGAAGACATGAGGAACATGAGATTGCCGTTATTTCCAATGCCTGAAATAAGTGATACCTTCTCCGATGAACAGCAGATAGTCTTACACCTTGGGGATTCCTATGATTTCCTTAAAGGTCTTCCAAAGGATACTGCAACGCTAATAATCACGTCGCCACCTTACAACATCGGAAAGGAGTACGAGACTCGAACAAGCATTGGGTCATACTTAAAGCAACAAGCACCAGTGATAGGTGAATTGGTGCGGATACTGAAAGATGAAGGGAGCTTATGCTGGCAGGTAGGTAACTTTGTAGAAGACTCAGAGGTGTTTCCTCTCGACATATTCTACTATGACATATTTAAGAAAAAAGGCCTAAAACTGCGAAACAGGATAATATGGCATTTTGGTCATGGCCTACACGCTTCAAAGAGATTTTCGGGTAGGTATGAGACAATTCTGTGGTTTACGAAAAGCGATGAATACGTTTTCAACCTAGATTCTGTTCGAGTTCCCGCAAAGTATCCAGGTAAGAGACACTTCAAAGGGCCTAACAGAGGGAGACCGTCAGGAAATCCGCTTGGAAAGAATCCCTCAGACATTTGGGAGTTTGTTGCCCAGGAATGGGAGAGAGAATTATGGGACATCCCAAATGTAAAAGCGAATCACCCTGAGAAGACGATACATCCTTGTCAATTCCCCGTAGAACTGGTTGAGCGGTGTGTTTTGGCACTTACAAATGAGGGGGATTGGGTGCTTGACCCATACTGCGGTGTAGGTTCAAGTCTGATAGCTGGGCTAAAACACAATAGAAAGGTAATAGGTTGCGATAGAGAGGCTAGCTACATACAGATAGCAAAGGAAAGGATATTGGATTTCTTTAATGGAACGCTGAAAACAAGACCGATAGGGAAAGCCGTGTATGTTCCTTCCGGTCGGGAAAAGGTCTCACAAGCGCCAGAGGAATGGAAGGCGAAGCAATCAGGAGAACGCGAATGATTATCGCTGGGGTATTCTCATTTAATGGTGGTCAGGAATATATCAGTAGTAAATACAAGCACCTGTTAAACGAAATAGAGGATATTGTTTCAGCGGTAGATGCAAACCAACATAAGACAAAGACAAGCAGAGAAAAGACTATGCCTGGCAGAATCCTTTTTAATCCCAAATCATTAAATATAGCATTCAAGCGCGAATTTTATCAGAGAAAGTGGCAAAATGTGAAGGTAAAGTGTGATTATCCAACAGGTTACTATACAAAGGATTATGAACCGAAACCTATGAAAGCTGGTGCCTTCCGTGAGATGGATTTTGTAAAGGAGGGCTTAGGGGTTGAAGTGCAATTCGGTAAATATGCTTTCATGGTATATAATGTTTGTGCGAAGATGACCATATTCAATAAGATGGGACTCATTGATGTGGGGCTTGAGATTGTTCCCATAAAAGAGTTCGCCGATGAAATGTCTACTGGAGTGTCTTACTTTGAGCAGTTCGTTTGGGATTTGGAGAAGCGCGGGGTATCCAACATTGACATACCAGTTCTTATACTTGGCATAGCGGCTTGAATTGCCTTCGGCAACTTCTTTTGGCCGCAAAACGTTAGACGCAGTTTATTTGATTTAATATAGAGAGTAGGGGGGTTATATTATGGCTTGGGCTCTTGAGAACGAGGAATATGTAGCGAATTCGCTTCGAGGTCGCGGGGCGACTTGTGAAGTCAATACTCAGATGCCTGGAGCAGCTGATGTCTTGTGTCGATGGTCAACTGGAACAGCTTGGCGAATCCAAGTAAAGTCTACAAGCACGCCTGGAGTGCCTCCTGCGTGGCCAAGCAAAGAAGAACTACGCAGATTGAAGATGACAGCTACAAAAAATAAAGAAACTGCTGTTGTAGCCTGGGTGTATGCCGATCACAAAATCGAGTATCGTTCCGCGAAGAGTAAGCGGCGGTTGACACCTCTAGACACAAGGATTACTTAAATAACTAGTGACCGCACATCCCGCCTAGCAGCACGCTCGCACCTCGCAAGCACGCGGAACGCCATAATACCACAACTGCCCCAGGTCGAAAAAAATGACTACGCCAAGGGTCTATAAAACCGAGGCAATTGTCCTCAAGCGGATGCAACTGGGGGAGGCGGATAAGATCCTCACCCTCTACACCCCAAACCTGGGCAAATTGAGGGCTATCGCCAAGGGGGTGCGCCGCCCCAAGAGCAGGCTGGGAGGGCATGTCGAGCTCTTAAGCCACAGCGCCCTGATGCTTGCCCGGGGACGGAACCTGGACATCATCACCCAGGGCGAGACCATCTCAAGCTTCCTCCCCTTGAGGGGCGACCTATGGCGCTCAAGCCTGGCCCTCTATGCTGCGGAGCTGGTGGAGCAATTTACCCCGGAACGTGTGGAGAACTACCCCCTCTACAAGCTACTTCTCAACACCCTACACTGGCTCTGCGAGACGCAGGATGGGGAGCTAACCCTGCGCTACTTCGAGCTCAACCTGCTCACCCATCTAGGCTATAAGCCTCAGCTCCAACACTGTTTGGGCTGCAAAGCCTCCCTTGAACCCACCACCAACTTCTTCAGCCCCAGCAGTGGAGGTATGCTTTGCCCCCGATGTCGGGAGGGGGAGCCCCTGGCCCGACCGATCTCCCTCAATGCCCTCAAGGTGATGCGCTTTTTGCAGAAGAGCGAATATGCCAAAGCGAGCAAGGTGAGAATAAAGGCCGAGCTCGCCAGGGAGCTGGAGAGTCTCATGCGCCACTACATAAGATACCTTTTGGAGCGAGAGGTGAAGTCGGTGGAGTTCCTGGATAGGCTGAGGAGAGAGGGCTAAGATGTTCTGTTCAAATTGTGGAGCCGAGCTGCCTGAGGACAGCACACATTATAGCCAGTGCGGGGCCAAAGTAAATGGCGCGCCTCCGTCTGTACCACCAGCCCCGGCAAAGGCAAAAACAAGACTGAAGTGGCTGCCAATCGTGGTCGGCGGGGTTGCTATTATACTTGTGGGGATGCTGCTCTCATTTTTAGTCGGAGTTACGCTTGCAGGCACAAACAC
>SOJQ01000079.1 GCA_004376075.1 Dehalococcoidia bacterium
GCCGCTCTTCCTCCAGCCCTATCTACAGAGTATGATCGACCGCCCGAGACAGAGGGGGGAAGGGCATCGCATCCTGGACCTGGGCTGTGGCAGCGGGGACGGCTATGAGCTGCTTATGGGGGTGAAGCGGGGGAACAGCGGCCTACCCAACCATGTCAACGTAGCCGTCGAGCCCGGGCTCCTTGAGTTCTACAAGGGGATCGACCTCAACCCAGGGCTTATAGCCCAGGCCAAGGCCATCCATGGCCAGCACCCAAACATAGCCTTCGTTGAGGGCGACTTCAATGAACTCGACCTGGAGCCCGAGGAGCCCTACGACCTCTACCTTGCCTCCTATGGCACCCTTTCCCACAACAGCCACGAGCAGAATGCCCGGCTGCTGGCCAAGCTAGCCCAACATGGTCGAAATGGCTCTCTCATCATCGCCGACTGGCTCGGCCGCTACTCCTACGAGTGGCAAATGCTGTGGAGCAACGACCTGAGCCGGGAGCATTGGATGGACTACGTGATCTCCTATATCTACAGCGAGGAGGAGAGGAAGCACCGCGAGCTCAGCTCCCTCACCCTGGCCCTTCTCTCCCGGCAGGAGGCTCTCGACATCATTCAGGGCGCAAGGCGGCAGTCCCAGGGCAACATCAGGCTGAGGCGACTTTTCGACCGCTCGGTGCTGGTCGGCCGCCATATAGATACCAGAGATTACAATCCCCATGCCCAGCCACTCCGGCAAAGGGTCAACTCCCTGTTTGAGCCCAACATACGAACCGAGCTGGAAGGTCTTTTGGTCAACTATGCTCCCAAGGACGGCTTCCCCGCCGTAAACGAGTTCTACGCCATGTTCCAGAGCTCCTGGAATGCTCTGGTGGGATACGTCATCGCCCTCCTTGGCCACTACGATGCAGCGATGGCTTCTCCTCGGCCTGAGATAGAACGGCATCATCCCCGGGCCTTGAGAATGGCCATGGCTGAAATGCGACGGCTCATCGCTGCCGCCCACCGCTCCAAGATAGGGGATGTCAGGGCCAACATCATCGAGCCCAGTCTAGGCTATGCCCTCAGGGAGCTGGAGATGGGTCTTCAGCGGGGAATGGGGTGCGGACACGGAATTGTGGCCATCCTGGAGGTAGAAAAGGAGCGGGGAACTGACAGTATTCCCTAACCATTGGCTAACTACAACCGGATGAACATGCCTTAGTCCATCTGGCCAACCACAGGCAGCTCACCCTCGCTCCAATTCAGCCTTCAGTTGCCCTCCCGAGCAATGAGGGCATAAGTGCCCTTTCCTTGGCTTATTGACCACATACTGTGAGCGCTCTCTTTAGTCGCTAAGTGCCTTAATTGTCTTTGGCACTTTCAGATATCTTCCTCAGGCTCTCGTATGCCTTCTTCACCTCATCCACCGATGTCTCATCTTCCAGGGTGGTGAGGTCGCCCAGGCTCTGCCCGGAGACTACTGCCTTGAGGAGGCGGCGCATAATCTTCCCGCTCCTTGTCTTAGGCAGTGAATCCACAAAGTAAACTGCATCGGGGGCAGCGATGGGGCCGATAACACGACGAAGATGCTGAGCGATCTCCTTTCTCAAATCAGGGGAAGGTGAAGTCCCTTTCTTGAGAGTGACGAAAAGAACAATAGCCTCCCCTTTCACCGGATCGGGTTTGCCCGCCACCGCTGCTTCAGCCACAGCAGGATGGGATATAGTGGCATCCTCAAGCTCCGCTGTTCCAATGCGGTGTCCCGCCACTTTGAGCACCTCATCAGCCCTGCCCAGGAGCCAGAAATACCCATCTTCGTCGCGCATGGCGAAGTCGCCGGTATAGTATGAGCCAGGGAAGCGTGACCAGTAGGACTCCTGATAACGCTGCGGATCGCCATAGATATCCATAAGCAGCCCAGGCCAGGGCTTTCTTATTATGAGGAATCCTGTTTGCCCTGGAGGGATCTCATTTCCTTCAGCATCAACCACCACGGCATCAACCCCGGGGAGGGGGAGGGTCGCCGAGCCTGGCTTTAGCGGTATGGGCTCAATCCCTGGGGTGGGAGAAATCATAATACCTCCCGTCTCCGTCTGCCACCAGGTATCAACAATAGGACATCTCTCCCCTCCAATATACTTGTAATACCATTGCCAGACCTCAGGATTTATGGGCTCACCAACACTGCCCAAAAGCTCAAGGCTGGAGAGGTCATGCTTCAGCGGCCATTCTTCACCATAGCGCATAAACATCCGCACCGCAGTGGGAGAGGTATAGAAAATACTGACTCCGTATTTTTCCACGATGTCCCACCACCGATCCACCGTAGGGTAATCGGGAGCCCCTTCATAGAGGACGATGGCTGCGCCATGGGAGAGGGGGGCATAGACTATGGAGCTGTGGCCAGTTACCCAACCCACATCGGCGGTGCACCAATAGACCGACTCCTCTCTTATGTCGAATACCCATTCATATGCCGAGTTGTTGAACACAAGATAGCCACCTGTGCTATGGACCACCCCCTTTGGCTTACCCGTAGTCCCTGAGGTGTAGAGGATATATAGCGGGTGGGTAGATTCCATCGGCTCAGGCTTAACCAGCATCTCCGCCTCATCGAGCAGGGAGGAAAGCCACAAGTCCCTTCCCTTGGTCATGGGCACCGGTTCCCCTGTTCTCTTAACTACGATGATCTTTTCCACTGAGGGACAGAGCCTGGCTGCCTCATCAGCTATATCCTTGAGCGCCACGATCTTGCCACGGCGATATCCCCCGTCGGCGGTGATGATGACCTTTGCCTGCGTATCGAAAATCCTATCGCACATTGCCTGAGCACTGAATCCAGAGAAAATCACGGTATGCACAGCCCCAATTCGAGCGCAGGCGAGCATGAAGAGGGGAAGTTCGGGAATCATGGGAAGATAAAGAGCAATCCGGTCCCCCTTTTTGACCCCAAGCTTTTGCAATACCGAGGCGCAGCGATTGACCTCCCGGAAAAGGGTGGAATAGCTCAATACCCTCGTCTCCCCTGTCTCTCCCTCCCAGTAGATTGCCACTTTGCTCCTGCGCCATGTCTTTACATGGCGGTCAACACACTGATAGCAGGCATTGAGCTTTCCCCCGACAAACCACCGCGCATAAGGGGGGGTCCAGTCGAGAACGCGGTCCCAAGTCTTATACCAGTCGAGTTTCCGCGCC
Organism: Dehalococcoidia bacterium; assembly: GCA_004376075.1. Classification (GTDB taxonomy): domain Bacteria; phylum Chloroflexota; class Dehalococcoidia; order E44-bin15; family E44-bin15; genus E44-bin26. Next base: position 3,166 of record SOJQ01000079.1, read on the forward strand.
TCCTCGGACCAGAATCTTTCAGGATCCTCCAGCGAGCGGCGATGCATCTCGGCATACCGCTTCGATGGCCACAAGCGCAAACCTGTTGGCAAAGAACTCGCGCTATCTACCTCATGGCTAGAACTCACATTCCTCCTCCACGTCAATATTCTTCGCCTCTCCCCCGCTGGCCGGCAACTGCCTACCCCCAAGATTTGGCTCGGCCAAATGTCTTCTCAAAAGTTTTACCTTTTGTCCTAAATGGTGGAGCTGAGGGGATTCGAACCCCTAACCTCCTGCGTGCAAAGCAGGCGCTCTCCCATCTGAGCTACAGCCCCTTTTTCGAACGGCTGCCGCTTTCTCGCCCCGATGTCCTTATCAGGATGCAGCGCTAGGTTCGAAAAAACCTTAACCCCTGGATAGTGGAAGGAAGGGAAAAAGCTTAAAAAC
>SOJQ01000043.1 GCA_004376075.1 Dehalococcoidia bacterium
CCCCTTGAGCCGGTCGGGGAGCACGTCGGCCCAGCTCGGGTCAAAGACGATGATGGGAGCGGTTAGGGCGCCCACCAGGACGTCGATCTGTTTATCTATTCGGCTGTCCAGTTTCGTCACCCCCCTTCTGGTAATATACCAGTAGGTATATACCCCATTTCAAAACTCCATCTTCAGTTGCCTAGGCTTGCTGGCTTCCCGCTCCTCAATCTCCCTTCTGTGTTGTTCCATTTCTGCTCTAGCCTCGGCGGTGAGGTCAACAATGCCCTCGGTTTCGGCGCTCACCTTGCCATCCCTGAAGCTCCCAATGAGAGGCTCATACCATCCGGCGCGCCAGTAAGCATCCCGAACACAGTGGGGTTGCACCAGCAGTGTGAAGGGCTTCGCCCATCGTGGCGTTTCACTTCCCGTCGGTCCTCGGTATATGTCCTGCTCAAGGTGGACATCCTCCGGCGCCACGAAGCTCTTGCCCTTAGTGTAGACGTAGCATTGGGCATCGAAGTCCTTGGCCAGCGCCCAGATCCCCTTATGCCGTACCCTAGGCAAAAGCGAAAACACCGCCTCCGCACTCTCCAGGAGGTCGGCGAGGGGACAGTGGGCGAGGTCGCCGTAGATGCCCCCTGTCTCCAGGTCAACGGTGATCGCCCCCGGCTTCAGCTTCGCCATCTCGGATCACCTCCTCTCTATTCAGTTGTTTTGGGCATAGTTCAGGGATCACCCAGATGCCAGCCTGGGCTTATACCTTAAACACTGTTTGGTGAAGATAAGGCTCTGTCCCCGTTGCCTCCACTTTCCCAGGGTTGATCGAATAGAAGGCGCAGGACACGCAATCCTTGAAGGCGTCCTTATCCCCAGCGTAGTAGCGCTCGACCAGCTTGCGCCAGCCAGGGCAAAAGCGTCCGTTCACCTTGACCCGCTCCTCTTTCGCTCGGCACTCCAGGCGCAGATATGCCACCTTGCCCTCGCCCCCTGGCGTCCACACACCCTCTCGGTAGGGTCTCATCCCCACAGGTTGAGTCGACCTATTCGGGCAAAGATGATACTCATACGAGGTCAGGCGGACTTCCCCGCAGTAGGGGCAAGGAATCACCTCCCGCTCCTCCACCTCGCCCTGTCCACACTCTCCGCAGGCGCTCTCGGTTATCAGCTCCAGCTTTCCCTCACCGCAGGAAGGGCACACTTCGGGGGTCTCCCCGCCATACCAGGAAAGCGTGCCCCCATCCCCGCACTCTGGGCAACCGTAGGCGGGCTCGGTGGGAGGGTCGAGGGTTCGGCAGACAAGGCATACCCGGCGGCGCTGGCTGTCGAGGCTGAGCTGCTTGGGCTCTTCTCGCCAATACACAGTCTCACCCCCTTTCTATTCAGTTGTTTTAGCCACAAAGAGAGGGGATACGCTCCACGCATCGGGGGCATAACCCCTCCAAAGCTCTCAAATAGTTTACGAAGCCTTTACGCCCTAGCTCGATATCGCCAATGCGAACTTTGGGCGATTGCGCCCTCGAAAGTGCGCTCACAAGCCTTTCCCTGTGGCAAACAAAGCCTTCACCTGAGCGCTTGCCCTCGATATTAAGTTGTTCCACTAGCCCCCCTTTAGGATATGAGGCAGTGGGCAAGGCTAGACTTCCCCAGCTAGGTAACGCTAGCTGGGGCTTTTTAATGCCTTCCCCTTTTGAGGGCAAGCGGTCTGGGCAAAGGATCAATGTATTCGGTTGTTAACGTAGGGCTTCACCAGAACACCTAGCTAGCCAGCAAAATCAATTTGCCAGCTTCAGGATTGCACAAAATGTCCTTTCGTTCATTAAAAGAATGAACCTATATTCTCATCAAAAGAAACGGGGGCGATACTTCTCAAAAGAGAAGCCCCCTTGCTTGGGGGCTATCGAGGCACTTGCCAGAAAAGGCTCTAAAAATGCGTTTTTGCGTGGTTTTCAGGGCTAGCCGATAGACCGTATCGACTAGGTGGCTCTACTTTTTCAGCATCTGGGGTTGGGCTCTATTGTCCTTACCTGAAATCTCTTGCCGCTGAGGGGAGCTGGATATCGATAGGGCACAGAGCCTGTCCTCTGCATCTGGCCTCGGCTCATAGCGGGTTTCACCAGGGCTAGAATGCGGCCTCCGCTTTTGCAGAGATGGGGGCTCACCCAGGCATGGCGCTGTAGGACATCGTAAATCGGCGAGAAAGGATTGGGGCAAAAGAGCGAGCTTGACTCCCGTGGTCTAAGATGATAAACTTTGCATGAGAAAGGAGGCAAGGGGTAGCTGGCCTTTCTAGAGCCAATCTGATAAGACTGAGGTCCCTGGTTCGAGTCCAGGATGGCCCACAGTTTCACCAGTCGAACCACATGTTGATCACGCCACGCGGTGGCCAACTCATCTGTCCGATTGCCTTTATGCCGGGGACCATTTCCTTATTGCTTGCAAATCCTCCCAGTTTCCTGTATACTTTGAGATGGTGGTTATAGTATAGGTTACCGATTATCTGTGGAATTCCCTTCGGGTTTACTTACAGGCATTGGATGACCGAACTTAAGCCAACTAATAATAGAAGAAAGGAGGTCATCCAATGAGCTTTGTGGACAAGTCGCTGCAATGTTCCGATTGTGGGACTAGCTTCACCTTCAGCGCTGAGGAACAAGAATTCTTTGCCTCTAAAGGCTACACCAACGAGCCCAAGCGCTGCCTGTCCTGCCGCGAAGCAAGGAAGGCGGAACGCTACGGCTCCGGCTCCGGTGGCTACCGGCCCAGGCGCCAGATGTTCCCCGCAGTGTGCGCTGAGTGTGGCAAGGAAACAGAAGTGCCATTTGAGCCTCGAGAAGGCAGACCGGTCTATTGCAGCGATTGCTACAGCAGGGTCAGATCGAACAATCGGCGATAATTTGGCCGTGACCAGGCAAAAGGAGGCCGGGGCTAATCCCGGCCTCCGCCGGTCCTAGAAGGGAAAGGAGCACTGTTATGAATATCTATGTGGGTAATCTATCGCGCGACGTCACCGAGGAGGAATTGCGGCAGGCATTTGAGGCTTTCGGGCAGGTCACATCAGTGAACATCATCAAGGATAAGTATAGCGGCCAACCTAGAGGGTTTGGGTTCGTTGAGATGGCAACTAAGGCTGAGGGCCAGGCTGCGATTGACGGCCTCAAGGGCAAATTATTGAAGGAACGGACGCTCGATGTCAGTGAGGCACGCCCTCGCACCGAAGGGAGGAAGAGTAGCGGGCCCTATGGTGACAGGAGGAGTGGCGGGTTCGGTGGTGGAGGAAGACGCCGCGGATACTGAGTTGCCCTAGCATCGCTACCCTCAAAACTTAGCAGACAAACGCAAAGGAGGCGGAGAGGGTTCTTGCTTTTACCTTAAATGGCCCACTACTGAAGAAAGACAAAGGCCCTGTCTGGGGGGGTAGCTGTTCCTACAAAGGCTCTTGCTTGGAACGATAGAAGTGATACCCTCCCATGAATGCTAGTGCGATCAGTGAGATAATATAGCTTGGCAAATAGACATAATAAAATCTCTTATATACCACACTCCCTCCCGCCTCATCAGATTCAAAGACGGGCATGAGTCCCAGGTTCTTCATGGCAAGCTGACCATT
>SOJQ01000020.1 GCA_004376075.1 Dehalococcoidia bacterium
AACCTTGTGCCCAATGGAAACGTAAACCGGCGTAGTTCCTCGCTTGGTCCTCAGCGCGGCACCGATAACCTCGCTGCCATCAAAGAGGGGGGCGTAAGAGCCCGGCTCCTCCCCCAACTCGCCATGCCTGCCGCAAAGGATGGACTTGGCACACCCTATGGTGGGTAAATCCAAAAGAAGCCCAAGATGGGAGGCAAGACCCAACCTCCTTGGGTGGGCGATGCCTTGGGCATCGGCAATGAAAAGGTCAGGAGTCAGCGTCAGCCCTTCGCAGGCGGCCAGGATCAAGGGCGTCTCCCGAAAGGAAAGAAGCCCGGGAACATAGGGGAAGCTGACCCTCTGCTCCACCACACTGCTCTCCACCGGCGTCAAATCGGGGAGGCGAAGAACCACCACCGCCCCCTTTGCCATCCCCCTCTTATCCGGGGTCGATATATCCACGCCGGCAACGAGATGAGGGGCATCGACCTCGTTCCTCCTCGATACCTGAGAAGCAAGTGTGCGCTGAATCTCCTCAGCTTCAGCTACTGTTACCTGCCAGCTATGTAGAGAGCGAACTTTCATCTCAAACATTATATCCCCTGGAAAATCTATTGGCAACTTGAAGCTAACCATTGACACCTCGAAATTTATCGCCCATAATAGCAAAATTGAGGGTAGATATGGTAAAGATTCGACTGAGTCGGGTGGGGAGAAAGAAGAGGCCAAGCTATCGAGTGGTGGTTGCCGATGCTCGGTCTCCTCGCGATGGCGCCTTTATCGAAACCATCGGTCACTATGATCCCCTCACCGACCCACCAACCATCGTTATTAATGAGGAGAAGGCGCTGAAGTGGCTTCATCAAGGTGCCCAGCCCACGGAGACCGTGGCCAGGTTGCTAAATAAACTTGGCATCATGGAGAAGTTTAAGGCAGCGCGATAAAAGGGAAGAATCCAGCAAAGAAAAGGAGCGGAAATGAAGGAACTTATTGAGTATATTGTAAAGTCGATTGTGAATAAGCCGGAAGAGGTGGTGGTAACCGAGGAGCGGGACAGCGAAAGGGTGATCCTTAAGCTGCAGGTTGCTCCAGAGGATATGGGGAGAGTGATCGGCAAACAGGGTCGGGTTGCCCAGGCGATGCGCACCTTGCTTAGGGTGATTGCAGTGAGGGAAGGCATCCGAGCAGACCTTGAGATAGTCTAGAGGGGGCCTATGGCTCAGGATTCCCCGTTCATAGTTATTGGTCGGGTCATTGCCCCTTGGGGCCTAAAGGGGGAGGTGAAGGTGGAGGTGATGACAGACTTCCCCGACCGATTCTCCCCCTGGGAAGAGGTTCACATCGACGGACGCCTCATGACCATCGAGAGCAGTCGGTGGCATAAGGGGAGGGCGATCCTCAAGCTTGTTGAAGTGGATAGCGTTGAGGCTGCCCAGAGGCTGCGAGGGCGATTCCTCGAAATCCCCTCCTCAAAACTCCGCCCCCTTCCTGAAGACCAATATTATCAGTTTCAATTGATCGGACTGGAGGTTTGGACTACCGGGGGGGAGCTTTTGGGAAAGATTGCCGAAATCCTGCCTACAGGGAGTAACGATGTCTATGTGGTGCCCTCTAGGCACGGGGAGCTGCTTATCCCCGCCATTGAAGATGTGGTGAAATCGGTGGACCTGGAAAAGGGGTGCATTGTTATTGAGTTGATCGAGGGTTTGCTTCAGAGGAAGACATGAGCTTAAAGCAGCCAGGGGCGTCCCTTCTTTACTTTATGGCAACCTCGGCGACAAATCTCTCCCCCAAGACCTTGATCGCCCCCTCAACGATCTCATCGAGGATCTTTTTTGCGCTATTTATCTCCTTAAGCATCCCCACTATCTGTCCCGCGGGCTGGCACATAAGGTCTAACCTGTCAGCCTCGATAAGGCCCTGAGTCAAATCCATAACAAGCAGGAGCTGCAACGGCATAGGAAGGGGGGGCACCCCTGACTTCTCCCCAGCCTCAATCAATGGGTTATTCACGGCGCGTAGGGTTTTGCCCGTATATATGCGACTGACCCGGGTATCTTCCTCTGTAGCTTCGAGCATCATCTTTCGGTGAAGCTCAGGGACATTGGCCTCATGGGTGAACAGGAAAGCAGTGCCTACCCATACCCCAACAGCCCCCAGTGCCAGGGCGGCAACAAGCTTCGGCTTGGAACAAGCACCCATCCCAGCTAACCCTCCCATTCCGGCGAGGAGGATGGGGTACTCAATGCCAAGCATATCGCAAAGCTTGGTCCGAAGAACCTTCCTTTTTCCCATTTGCCTTCCCTTAAAGCACTGCTAAGCTTAAAACCTGCCAAGCTAATCTACCTGCCTTTGGGTTATCATAATCTTGATATGAACCCTCGTCAACCTGAAACCTTGCCCGGAAAGGCTTTTGCGAAATCTATTGACGACTTGTTAAAAGGGCATTAAAATCATTGAATCAATTGTGCCTCATTTCACTTATTAATGCTAAGGAATTAGCTCAAGGGAAGGAAGGGATCGAATGGCAAGACAAATCCCGGAGGTGGTGATCCTTCGCCTGCCGTTATATTTTCGTGCCCTGGCCCTCATGGAGGAGAAGAAGACTGAGATTGTAAGCTCGCAGGAACTAGGGGCGCGACTAGAGATAACCCCTGCTCAAATCCGAAAGGACCTGAGCTACTTTGGCAAGTTTGGCACTCCAGGTAAAGGCTACAATGTGAGCCAGCTCCTGGGCGAACTGCGCCAGATCCTAGGGCTTGACCGGGAGTGGTCCGTTGCCCTTGTTGGGGTGGGAAGATTGGGTAGGGCGATCCTTGACTATAGCGAGCTCCCTCCCCGAGGGTTTCTAATCGTCGCTGCCTTTGACAGGGATCCCCAGCAAATACGCAAAAAAGTGGGCGAGCTGGTGATTCAAGATATCGCCGAGCTTGCCGCCACAATCAAAAATCAGGGTATCGATATTGGTATTGTCGCCGTGCCCCCATCCCAGGCACAGGAAGCCATCGACTGCCTTGTGGGGTGCGGCATCAAGGCGATCCTAAACTATGCCTCCGTCGCTGCCCGGGTGCCTCCGGATGTGCGCCTCCAGGAGATCGACCCTGTGCTTGTCCTGCAAACCCTGACCTACCACTTAAAGTCCCTGAGCGCCCCCTGAGCCGGGCCTTTTCTTCTTCCGCTCGGCGATTTTGAGGCGGACCATGGCCCGCCTCAGCGCTGCCTCGGCGGCGGCAAGGTCCATTTCAGGGGGGCGAAGCCTGAGCCCCTCCTCGGCGCGCCGTTTCGCCTCCTCGGCGCGGGCGATATCGATCTCCTCAACCCGCTCGGCGACATCGGCAAGAACCGTCACCCGATTCTGCATCACCTCAAGGAAACCCCCACTGACGAATATCGCCGTCTCCTCACCCGCCTTCCTCACCACCACCTCACCGGGCTGAAGCATGGTTAGCAGCGGGGCATGGCTGGGGAGGATGCCTAGCTGCCCCTCAATCCCCGGGGCAATAACCACATCCACATCATCAGAGTAGACCACCCTCTCCGCAGTCACTATTTCGAACTTTAGCTTGGGCAAAGGCCCTCACCCCCTGAC
>SOJQ01000019.1 GCA_004376075.1 Dehalococcoidia bacterium
AAGAGGCGGAGGAGGAAGAAGAAGAAGAAGAGGAAGAGGAAGAGGAAGAGGAAGAGGAAGCCTGGACGCCATATGGTGGAACGCTCACCCTGGCTGGGCCGGGAGTAACAACACCACCAAGCCCAGCTATGGCGGATGCCCACTTTGGTGCACTCGCGTGGCACGAATTTATACTAGAGAGGCCACTCGTTGGCGATGTTGAGACATATGGACCCAGGGGCACCGGTGAATATCCGTTTACAGCAAAAGCATATATACCTGATGAATACCTGAAAGGTAATTTGCTTGAGAGGTGGGAGGTTAGTCATGAAAAGTTAGTGTGGCACGTACGGCCGGGGATTTACTGGCAGGATATACCTCACGTAAATGGAACCAGGGCGGACCTTGAACTTACTGCCCAGGATGTTGCCGCTGACATAATCCAATTCATCGAATCCGCGTGGAGGGGGAGATTCGAGGGCATCATAACCGCGGAGGGTGTACAGGTCATTGATAAGTACACGCTTGAGATTGAATTTGAGCGCTTTTCTCCTACGATAATGTATTACATTGGCTACGAGGACCGCTCCCTAATAGGTCCACCTGAAGTGGAAGCCGCCGGCGCTGATAAGTGGAGTAATCAGGTTGGCACCGGACCATTTATGTTTGAAGAACTTGTCATTGGTTCTCACCTGAGCCTCGTAAGGAACCCTAATTATTGGGGCACGACGACCATCAATGGCGTGGAATATGACCTGCCATTTATAGACCGGTTGGTATTAGCCATCATTCCCGATGAGGCTACTAGAATAGCTGCCCTGATAACGGGGGTACTTGGCATCAATAGGGAAATACCCCCCCCCCCCTGGGAAACATTAGACAGTGTAGCTCCTGAGCTGCAAAAAGTCACCTTCCAGGGGACGGGTCTCTCGCAGAGGCTAGTCTTTAGGGCCGATGAGCCACCATTTGATGATGTAAGGGTTAGGCGAGCGATGATGATCGGCACTGACATGAGCGAGTTTATGAAGCTCGGTATGGCAATGGAAGGGTCAATGCGCTGGCTCCCAATCAACCCCGGGCACCCCGCTTACATCCCGGACGAAGAACTGCCTGCAGATATCCGAATATTATATGAGTATGACCCCGAGGAGGCAATTCGGCTGCTGACTGAGGCTCTTGGTCCCCCTGATGCTGATGGCTTTTTCTTTAAGACAGAGTTTATGACCACCAGCACGAGACCAGAGAATCTTGACCAGGCTGCTCTGCTCGCCTATCAATGGGCTCAGATTGGCGTTACGGTTGAAATAGACGCTGTTGAAGACGTTGATTATCTCAGGAGGCGATACCCGACCCCCACCCCAACGTACACTGGCTGCATGATGGATGGAATGCCAACGTCGAATCCGATGACAATGTTTGAGACGTTTTTCTCGCCAAGGGGACATGGTAACTATGGGGTGTATATGAACCCGGAGTTTTCGGAAGTGAACGACAGGTTACAGTTAGAGGTGGATGACGCTGAGAGAACCCGCTTAATGAAGGAAGCAAGCTTAATAGTTATGTACGACGCTGCGACAATACCTTTGCACTTTAGCCCCGGAAGAAACTGCTGGTGGCCATGGGTTAAGAATTACTATGGTGAGCTTAGCCTTCAGGATGACACTTCTTTCAGTGCCATCGTAAAATTCATATGGCTTGACCTGGAGCTGAAGGCAGAGATGGGGTATTAGGTAGCTGTAGCCACTGCCGAAAGAGCTTCGGCCAAGACAAAAAAGGGGGCCGGGATTTATGGTCCCGGCCCCGAGTTAATACATACTATTACGTGCTAATCCGAGCTAGTTTGAGATACTTTACATCAAGTTGCATCACCTTGAGACACTTTAAGACACAAAAAAGGGGGGGTGATTTAGTGGCAGCCAAGGCCTTTATTCTAATTGAAACAGTAGTGGGTAGAAATAAGGAGGTGGTTACTGCTCTTAAGCAACTAGACGGGGAGAAATTCCAATGAAGATCACTAAGGTAGAAACCCTGTGTCTATCAAGGATGCACGAGCCTGAGCGACAGTGGTTCACTCGTAGTTACCGCGTCATTAAGGCGGCCTGCGCGATAGTCATCATTAGCACTGACGAAGGACTGCAAGGGATCGGAGAAGCATGTGCCTCCGGGATCCCCAGTCTTATTCAGGAGACAGTCGCTTGGTTAAGCAAGGGATTGGTAGGGCATGATCCAACTGACGTATCTATTGTGCCCCACCCCAATCACTGTTCCCCAACCTATGATGCAGCTGTCGGAGGGATTGATTGCGCGCTCTGGGACCTCCGCGGGAAGGTGGCAGGGAAGCGCGTCTCTGAGCTTCTCACTGAAAAGCCCTTGGAAAAGGTGAGACTCTACGCCTCCAGCGGCTGCCGATATGACTGGAGGAAGCGACCCGAGCAGCTCATAGACGAGACTCTCGGCTATATGAAGGAAGGGTACACTGGCTGCAAGGTACGGGTCGGGACGGAGTGGTCATGGGATGGAGTGACGGTGGATCGCTTCCTGGGCCTCATGCGAGAGCTTGCCCAAGCGGTGGACGGGCAGATGGAGCTTATGCTGGATGGCAACCAGCGCCTGTCGGAGGAGGAGGCCCTAGAGATAGCCAAGGACTTAGACCGGTTGGGCTTTACCTGGTTTGAGGAGCCCATCCCTCGGAAGAATATCAATGGATACGTCCGCCTTAACGCTGCTGTAGCTATGCCTATCACAGGTGGAGAAGAGTTCACAACTCTAGAGCAATTCCGACCCTACCTGGAGAGCAAAGCGTACGCCATCGTTCAACCTGACGCCGGCAGGTGCGGCATTACCGAAGTGATGGCCATAGCACAGATGGCCCATCAGTACGGAGTGGATGTTTGTCCGGAAAATTGGGAAAATGGCCTGATGACAATGGCCAACAGTCACCTAGTCGCTGCACTTCCGAATCCGAGAGTTCAAGAGGTGTGTCAGATCCAAGGTCCTCTCCAGTGGGGTATCTTAAGGGAGAAGCCCATCATTCGAGACGGCTATCTTGAGCTATCTGATCGACCAGGTCTCGGAGTAGAACTCGCCGAAGACCTGGAGGAGCGTTTCCCGTACATAGAAGGCTGCCATGCCATCCAGGTGGAGCGCTAAAGAGCAAGGGTTTTGACAGGGTAAAGGTGCGAAGACTGATAAGGCCGCCTTACATTATGAGGATGCACGGTGTGACGAGTTCTGAGACACAGGCTTTATCATCAGGGAAGGTAGCATTACGCCGAACATATTCTACGCCTGTGGGCAGTGTCTATCTGGATGAGGAAGAATGGACTAAGGCGACTAAATAATACCAGTAGACAAATCGGAGGTAAGAACGCTGAGAGTCCGAATGGCTCATTGCGAGTTTAATGGGAAATGTCGGTTGACATAACCAACCAGGGAATGGTGTTATACAATCAATGCGGAAAAATTATTCTTAATGGAGGAAAGAAATGCCAAAAAGAACTATTCTCTTGCACACAAAGGACAATGTGGC
>SOJQ01000023.1 GCA_004376075.1 Dehalococcoidia bacterium
CTCCTCGAGAAGCTCGGAGAGCCTCCTTGCCTGATGGGAAACGATGATAATGCGGCGCCTCTTTTCGACCATTTCCCTGGCGTCTTTAAGGAAAGCTGCTAGCCTTCCCCCGTAGCTGGGAGCGGAGGCAAAGGTGATCGAGGGCTGGGAAGGTTCACCCCAGTCCCCTTGCCAGGACCAAAGGTCGAGGCGCCGTTCCACCCCCTTGATCCTGGGCAGAAGCTCCTCCCAGGTAAGGTAGGGCGTGGGGAAATTCCGCGGAAGCTCGCCTCGTGCTATCTGTTCCCTTCTCAGCTCCCTCGCCTGGGCATCCAGTTCCTTGACCGTCTCCTCGATTTCCGCCGGCCGGTCGAGGATGAGGATAGCCTCCCCTGGCAGATAATCCACGAGATTGCCGCTGCTAAACAGAGGGGTATAGAAATCAGCCCCCTCAACCTGCTCGCCGCTAAGGAGTTTTTTGACCTCATCCTCTATTCTTTTTCGAGCTTCAGTTTGGCAAGATGAAAGGTCAAGCCGATTCAAGGTCTCATCCAGATCGAGCACCTTGTTCGAAAAAGCTTCCCTTGCCGGGACGATAGCTATCGAGCCTACCAGCCTCAAGGAGCGCTGCGTTGCCGGGTCGAAGAGGCGGATGCTTTCCACCTCATTGCCGAAGAGCTCGATCCTCGCTGGCAGATCGCTACTGGGGGTGTAGATGTCGAGGATGCCGCCCCGCCGGCTGAAGCTTCCCGGAACCTCCACCATGTTCTCCCACTCATAGCCCATATCCCTCCATCGGGCGAGCAGCTCATCAGGATCGACCCTCATCCCCTGGTTGATGATATGGTAGGCGGAGAGGAAGTCTGAAGGGGAAAGGGTCTTCTGGGCTATGGCGTGGGCTGAGGCGATAACCAGAGGGGCTTTATCTTCGCTCAAAGCGGAAAGGGCCTTGATTCGCTGCTGAATTGTGGATGGGTCTGAGGCTAGTCGTTCATAGGGTAGGGAATCGGGTTCGGGAAAGATTAGGGAATCGCTCGACCAGGAGGCGAGCTGATCCTGAAGCTGCTTCGCCTCCTCCGGTGTTGCCGTAACGACCAGCATGGGCAAGCCCAGCTCCCGGTGGAGAGAGGCCAAAAGGTAGGGCTTGGCGGCGTCAAGTACAACTATTCTCTGCTCCCCGCCCTGCCGCAGCGCCTCAAGGAGCTGGCGGTAGCCGGGCATCTCAGCGATCAAGGGCAGTAGCGAAGCTAAATTCATGGAAACACCCAAAGGGCTAGCCGAGCGACTAGCCCTGTCGAGATTTTAGCATAGCGCCCCCCTTAGGGCAAGCCAGATTCTGCTAAACCACCCTCGCTTGTCCCAACCCCTGTTTGTTGTTATAATTGCATAGCTTTATTAGTTTCGCAGGGAAAGGCGCCTGTTTTGAGCCATGATTAAGGCTGAGAAAATCCCCTATCGCCGGCTGGTGGTCAAGCTGGGCACAAATCTGCTCACCGCAGGCGGCGATCGCCTCGACCTCGATGTGATGGCTACTTTAGTGGGTCAGGTGGCAAGGCTTCATCATCAGGGCCTGGAGGTGATCATCGTCTCCTCCGGAGCTATCGCCGCTGGCAGGCAAAAGCTGGGGCTCACCAAGGAGCGCAAGGATATCCCCTTCCGCCAGGTGATGGCTGCGGTGGGGCAGAACGCCCTGATGCACTCCTACGAGCAGCTCTTCGGCTGGCATGGCATCACCGTGGCCCAGACCCTCTTAACCAGGGCTGATCTCTCCGACCGCCTGGGCTACCTCAACGCCAGAAACACCCTTCTCGCCCTCCTCGAGCTCGGCGTGGTGCCTATCGTCAACGAGAACGATGTGGTGGCTGTGGATGAGCTTGAGGGGGCCACCTTTGGCGACAATGACAACCTCTCCGGCATGGTAACCAATCTTGTGGATGCCGCTCTCTTGGTGCTCCTCGGCGATATCGCCGGGCTCTTCACCGCAGACCCGACCAGGGACAAGAGTGCCCAGCTTATTTCTCGGGTGGATAGAATTGATGCCCAGATCGAGCGCCTCGCTGGCGGCACCAGAGGTCGAGGAAGCGGGGGCATGGGCACCAAGATTCAGGCGGCAAGGCTGGCCACTGCCTCCGGTGCCACCGTGATCATCGCCGATGGCAGGGAGCGGGACGTCCTTTTAAGGCTGGTGGCTGGCGAATCCATCGGCACCCTCTTTCCTCCAGCGACCAGCAAGATGGAGAGCAGAAAGCGCTGGATGCTCACCGGGCTTGCCACCAGGGGGAGGCTGGTGGTGGATGAGGGTGCGGTGGTGGTGCTAAGGGAGCAGAACAAGAGCCTGCTCCCCGCGGGCATCAGGGGAGTGGAGGGGGATTTCGAGCGTGGCGACGCCGTGGATATCGTTGACGCCCAGGGCGAAAGGATCGCCTGCGGCATATCGAACTATAGCTCAAAAGAGGTCGCCAAGATTAAGGGGGCTCGCTCCGACAAAATCGTAAGCCTGCTCGGCTATGGCTACGGCGACGAGGTGGTGCACAGGAATAATTTAGTGGTGTTATGAGGGGAGTTTGGATGAGAAGGATTTTCTTTGACAGGTATGATTCTTCGGGGAAATTTCCAGATGGGCGCGTTAAATTGGATGTCTACTTCAAGAGTAGCGACGGAGAAAATTATGTTTGGACACCTGATTGGGAAAAAGGAACTAGGCATTTCTTTCTAGAAGCATATCGAATAGAAAAGCTTAATAGGCCGGAAAGTCCCGAAAGGGAAAGATTTAAGCAGGTGGCCAAGGAAGTCCTCGACGAAGAAGAGCCAGGCAAACCAATGATAAATTTTAAGTTCATAGCAATTCAATTGGGGGAGGGGCTTAAATATCAAGCTTCGGTTAACGAAATCAATAGAACGGCCTCGGCAATTTTTGACTTTGATGCCTCTTCTCATCCTCACTCTAGCATTACTTCTATTCGTTCACAAACCATTTATGATTGGGTAATGAGTTTAAGCGAGCAACCATTGAGTGATGAAAGGAAATTGCAGCTTCTTAAGAATTTCATTGACGCTTTAACGCCAGAAAACAGCCCTCTAAGGAAACTGCCGAAAGGAGAGGGGACAGGGGGTGAGGTGAATGGATGAGCTAAAGACCAATGTCCTCTATTACGGCGACAATCTCAACATCTTGCGCAACCGGGAGTATTTCCCTGAGAACTCCATTGACCTGATTTATCTTGCCCCGCCCTTCAGCAGCAAGAAGGACTATAACATCATCTTCAAGGAGACCACCGGCGAGCTTTCTGCAGCCCAGATAAAGGCTTTCAGCGATACCTGGCACTGGGTTCAGGCCGCGGTAGGGTTAGAATGGAAAATCACCGGCATGGATGAGCTGAGGTAGTACTATGTCTAAGTGGCGTACCATAGCGTGTGAAGAGTGCGGCACAGATATACATGTTCACGAAGATTGGGATAACCCGCCCATGTTTTGCCAAAGCTGCAAGGCCGCACAC
>SOJQ01000075.1 GCA_004376075.1 Dehalococcoidia bacterium
TCGAAAGTTTCCCCACCCGCCGTTTCAATCCTAACGCGATTATCGAGGACTGCCTTATCCTCCACCCTGCTGCCCAGAAGATATTGTGCCCCCTGCCGCTGAGCCTTCTCTGCCAGCCCCCGATCGAAGCCGGCGCGATCTACAATATATGCTTGAACGCTATCCCTCGATATTCTCAACTCCCTCCCTGATGGGCGGAACAATTTAGCCGAGCTCACCTCCCCTAAAACGGCGCCCTCAAAAAGGGGGAAGCGGTCCAGGCACTCCGCTCCAATGATTCCAGTGCATTGAACTGGCTCGCCGATCCTCTCATGCTCCTCGAAAACCACCACCTTATAACCCAGGCCAGCCAGTTTATAGGCTAAATAATTGCCCGCAGCACCAGCACCCGTAATCACTACATCATACAACGGAGAACCCACCCTCACGATTTCCATATTTTTCGAAGAAAACGAACTCGGCTAGCTTCTTCCTCCACGGGGCAGCGTGACTCTCATCGGGGTAGCCCAGGGGCATCATCTCCACCACCTCCACCCCAGTGGGTACATCGATGATCTTCGCCACCTTGGGGGCATCGAAGAGCCCTACGTGTAGTGTGCCCAGGCCGAGGGCATGGGCCGCCAGGGTCACATTCTGCATCGCCAGGGCGACGTCGAACATAAACCAGTCGCCCTTATCGGTGGCTACCGACCCCTTGGAATAGCCGGACCTCCCCTTCTCGGCACAGGCCACGATCACGATGGGGGCGCTTTTCATTGCTGGGATGCCCCGGTTGGCGGGGTTGAGGGTTTCTGCCAGCCTCTCTTTGGTCTCGGCGTCTCGTACCAGCACGAAATTCCAGCATTGGGTGTTGGCCCATGATGGTGCCCAGCGAGCTGCCTCCAGGACAGCGTTGAGTTGCTCCTCGCTCACCGGGGTAGGCTTATATTTGCGAACGCTCCTCCGTTCCCTTATCGCCTCAAATACATCCATGCCTTGCCTCCTCTCTGGAGTTGGAGTCCGCCCAGCCCGTCCCATGTTATCCTCCTATTGGACGAATAGAGGTCCGTCCACCCTGTGGAGCCTCTTCAGATGCCGGCCAAAGGCCCAGAGCGCCCGATCCACCGCCTTGAGCTCGGAAGCACCTGCCTCTTTCACCACATCGAAAAAGAAGCTCCTGTAACCGCGGTAGGCCGAGCAAAACCTTTCATAAGTGCGACATGGCTCGATAACTTCTCTGGGGTTACGGTAGAGATAGCCCCTGGTAAGGGCGAGATGTGCCCTCATCACGTGCTGATCGAAGATGGGATAATCCAGAGGTCGTGCCATATGAAACAGGAAAACCTGCCATACTATTCGCTGCGTAATCGTGGCAACCTTTTGCCAGAATTTCCGCTCGCCAGGCCCGCCTAGATGCTCAAGCCTCCTAAAGGCATTGATGTCGCCCAAAATTGCCTGCGTCGGCTCGATGAGGGGCGAACCATAGCGCTCATTCTTCCACCTCCAGAGAAGGCTGATGTTCTCCCCGGTTAGCTCGCCTCCCATGCTTAGGTTGGCCTGATAAACCTCATCCGAAATCTTGCTCCGGTAGAAATTCTCCCAAAATTCCACGAACTCCCTGGCGGTGCATCGAGCATAGAGTCTGTAATAGGTCATCGGAATATGTTACCACAGCCCCCAGGCAAGGGCAATCTAGGGTCCGATATGCTCATAGGCCGTTTGGCAGAGCACAATTCTCAAGCCAATCTCTTTCAGTGTTATGTTGAATTAGAAAGGAAACTCTGTTAAAATTCCTATGTTTTCCTTATCTTACGACGGCGAATAATCTCTGGTCAATGAGGGATGCCCATGAAGACCTTATGGACACCTTGGCGCATGGGATACATTTTAGGGGAAAAGCCTCAGGGGTGCTTGCTTTGTATCAAGCAGCAGGACCCTGTGGAGAAGGATAGAGAGAACTACATCCTTTACCGGGGTGCTACCTGCTATATTATGCTTAATCTCTTCCCCTATACCAACGGTCACCTGATGATCGCCCCCTACCACCATGTGGCCAGCCTGGAGCAATTGGATGACAAGTCTCTTTGCGAAATGATGGCCCTAACTCGGGTGAGCGTGGCGGCACTAAGTAAGGCCCTATCGCCAGCGGGCTTCAACATTGGCATGAACCTGGGAAAGGTCTCCGGGGCGGGCATCGCCGATCACCTTCATATGCATGTGGTACCTCGCTGGCAAGGGGATGTAAATTTCATGTCCGTTTTTGCCGGGACGAGACTGATCCCCGAAGCCCTTAATGTCACTTATGATAAATTACTTCCTATCCTGACCAAAGAAGTAAGCCATACAAGGTAAGGCATGATGGAGCCATTTGACGAGGAGAAACGAGCAAAGGTTTTGGCGGTTGACGACTCCAAGGAAAACCTTGAGTTGATCCAGGCGCTACTGAGTGTAGCTGGATACGAGGTGATCACTGCCTCCAATGGTGAGGAGGCCTTGATTAAGGTTGAGGAGGAGTCTCCGGACATAATCCTTCTCGATGCCATGATGCCCAAGATGAACGGATTCGAGGTGTGCGCCCTGTTAAAGAGAAAGGAGGAGACGAGGCTGATCCCTGTGATCCTTGTCACCCCTGTCGATGAATCGGAATATAAGGTGAGGGGCTTTGAGGCTGGCGTCGACGATTTCCTTCATCGACCGATAAATTGCGTGGAGTTCCTCGCCAGGGTGAGGTCCCTGGTGCGGGTAAAACGTCTAAATGACGAACTGGTCAATGTAGAGAATACCATGCTCGCCCTGGCCACCGCCATCGAAGCAAAGGACCCGTATACTGAAGGTCACATTAAGCGAGTAGCAAGTTACGCTTTAAGCCTAGGAAAGGAGATGGGGCTTGCTCTATGGCAGCTGCATGTTCTGCGGAAGGCGGCGTTCCTTCACGATGTGGGCAAGATCGGGGTCAGTGAGACGGTTCTCCTCAAGCCAGGCCCCCTTACCAAAGAGGAATTCGACCAGTTGAAGACCCACACTGTTGTAGGAGAAAAGATCTGTAGGCCACTGCAGCAGGACAGGCTGATTGCTGAGGTCATTCGTCACCACCACGAGCGATACGACGGGAAGGGCTATCCTGATGGGCTGGCAGGAGAGGACATTCCCATAGCAGCACGCATCATGGCAATAGCGGATGCCTATGATGCCCTCACCAGCGACCGCCCCTACCGTGGTCGCCTATCTCAAGAGGAGGCTCTTCAAATATTGAGGGAGGGGGCAGGGAAGCAGTTCGACCCCAAATTGGCACTAGCTTTTGTAAGCATAGTGGAAACAGGGCAGCTGGGTTAAAGGCTTTGAAATGCACCCTCTTCTATGTTAAAATGGCATAGAAACGGTGGGCGTAGCCGAGAGGTTAAGGCGCCAGGTTGTGGCCCTGGAGATCGAGGGTTCGAATCCCTCCGCTCA
>SOJQ01000090.1 GCA_004376075.1 Dehalococcoidia bacterium
GATAGCTCCCAAAGGATAGACGTAAAGGAGAGACAGTCTCTCCGCATGCCGGGTGGCAAAGGTTTTGGGGGTAACCTCGGCAAAGATCAGGAGCAGGATGGTTACCCCAATGGTGGCTGCAAGCAAACCTGCTTGATCACCAAAGACGGAAACGGCCACCATCGTGCCCAGGGCAGCGGCAGCAACGTTAACGAAATTGTTGCAAAGTAGCACCGTTGCCAGTAGCCTCTCCGGTTGCTCCGTCATCTTGGCTACCCGCTCCGCCCCGGTGACCTTGGTGCTCACCATATGCTTGACCCGCATCTTGGGCAAGGAGATAAAGGCTGTCTCCGCACTGGAGAAGAAGGCCGAGGCACCCAAACACAGAAAAAGAAGCACTAGGTATAAAATACTAGCGCTATCGAACATGGCATTAACCCTCCCCTTTTAACACCTGAATAGCGGTGATTCCCACTTTCATCATATCATCCACTACCCCCCTTGTCAAAATCCTTTTTCGCTTTTTCAAACAGGGGGCTTCTGCATGTTGCAGCGCTGAGAAAGAAGACAATGCCAAAAATGGATAACGACAGCCATAGGCTTATCACCACCACAGCGCCCAGGACGAAAAAAGATTTACATCCAAATAGGCATCTGTTATATTTGAAAAATGAAGCTCCTTGGCATCGAGACCTCCTGCGACGAAACAGCAGCCGCCGTTGTCCAGGACGGGAGGGAGATCCTCTCCAACATCATCTCCTCTCAGGTGGACATTCATGCCCGATACGGTGGCATCGTCCCCGAGGTTGCCTCCCGCCAGCACCTGGTGACCACGATCCCCATTATCGAAGAGGCCATGGCCCAGACCTGCTGGAGCGACCTTGATGGCATTGCCGTTACCATTGGACCGGGTCTCGCCGGCTCCCTCCTGGTGGGGGTGAACATCGCCAAGGCCATCGCCCTCGCCCACGGCCTCCCCCTCCTCGGCATAAACCACCTCGAGGGACACATCTATGCCAACTGGCTTGAGGGAAGAACCCCAGATTTCCCCTGCATCTGCCTTATCGTCTCTGGAGGACATACCGACCTCCTTGTGATGAGGGGGCATGGAGACTATCTAGCCCTGGGGAGAACTAGGGATGATGCCGCTGGTGAAGCCTTCGATAAGGTGGCGAGGATTCTGGGGCTGGGCTACCCCGGGGGTCCCGCCATAGAGCAGGCGGCCCTCAGTGGCGATAGCACCCTTCATCGGCTGCCCCGCGCCTGGCTCAGGGGCAGCGACGCCTTCAGCTTCAGCGGGCTGAAGACCGCGGTGCTGCGCCTGGTGGAGGGTAAGGGCGGGCTCGGGGCAGCCGACATCGCCGCCAGCTTTCAGGAGGCAGTGGTCGATGTATTGGTCACCAAAACGGTGGAGGCAGCGAAGAGGCTCGGCGCCAAGCAGATCCTCCTTGGCGGCGGTGTCGTCGCCAACCGTCTCCTTCGCCAGAGCATGGCCCAGCGCTCCCCCCTCCCCGTGCTCTGCCCCAGCCCCACCCTTTGCACCGATAACGCAGCAATGATCGCCTGCTGCGGCTACTTTCACCTCAAAGCAGGCAAGATCTCAGGCTGGGATCTCGATATAGCGCCCAACCTCCGCCTGCCATGACCTCTACTCTCCCAGTGGACACTGCGGGCATCTCCCCTCCAGGCAAAGGCTCTTGTAGAGATGAATCAGACCCTGCTGGCGCCGCGCCGATCTCACCACCTTCGAGCCCTGTTCACCGAAAAGCTGCCTCGACATTTCCCTCGTTATCTGGTTTTCCTCAAGCCTAGGGTAGTTTCTATAAAGCTCGAGGCCGTGATTGCTCAGCTCCCCCTGCGCTGCCCTCTCAGCCCAGGCAAAGGAGAAGGGAAGAAGGACATTCACCACAATCTCCCTGGCCCTTCCTCGCCCGATCAGGGTGCCCTTCGAGCCTCTGGTGATCACCCCCTGCTCCAGCATCTCATGCCCCCTCTCCGGATCTGCCTCTCCAACAAGCTGGAGCAACCCCTCAACAAGCCCTCTTTTTAGATAACGGGCGAGCAGATAACCAGCCCCTGCAATACGCAGCTGCGGCATATTGCAAGGGCGAACCCCAGAGAGGTGCCATTCAGCCTCCCTCATCGGCTTGATGACCCCCAAAGAAGGAGGAAATAGCCCTGCTGCCTCCAAGAGCGCCCTCTGGAGCGATGGTCCGCGCCTTTCGAGGGTCTCCCTCTGGGCGATCTCTTTCAAAACCCTTAATGGCAACCGACGACCAAGCTCCTCAAAGGGCTCTTTATTCTTGCTATAGCCTAAAGCCCTCATCAGCCCCTCATAAAGAACCTGGTCCCCCTCCTTAATAGCTAGCTCCTCTTGGAAGAAAGCAGCCTTCGACCGAAATCTCTCCTCCCCCGCTTTATCGAGCAGCTCCCCCAGTGCCCCATCGCCGAGGCGTGCCCTCAAATCATGGCAAGGCTCATCATAGTCAGCGAGAAGGGAGGCAAAGCGTTCCATCCCCCCTGGGAGGAGCTCCAGATAAGGGCTTAACGGGAGAACGGGCACAGTTTTGCCACTTTGAAGAACCGTAGGCCTGTCTTTATCATGCCACATCACCACATGGAGGATCACCCCATTGTAGCCAGGGTCTCCATGGTGCCCATGGATGCGCCATTGGCTGGACATAATATGAATCTCGACATCCCCCCTAAGCAGTCCGCTCCCCTTTATGTCGATGATGGCATGATGAAAGTCTGGGCCACCTTCACTGTTTGCCCTCCCCGGGTGGATCACCTGGAGCCGCCCTCCGCCAATGGTGGAAAGTTCCCTCCCCCTTAGCATCTGACTACGCCAAACCCGAGCTAAAAGTTCTTCCTTCACTCCTCCATCCCTTTTACACGATTTCGTGTATCGCTAGGCAAAAAAAGAGCTTTTATCTCCCCTGCCTGGCCTTTGGCACCCACTCTCTCTTTTCATCTATGATATGGATCACCCTAAAGCCATCCCTCTCCAGCTCCCAGCCAATGAACCTGCGGTGGCAGCGCCAAGGGAGGCGCTCGGCGCAGAGAAGGACCGCTCTCCTCCCTCGGGCCAATCCCTCCAGCCGCTCAAGCCCCTCCCTGAAATCCTCGGTGTCCAGATAAGACTGATATCCCCCCCTGCGGTATCCCCCTAGCTCCCCCCCGAGATAGATATATCCAAAGCCCCCTCCCTCCAATAACCTGGCGAGCTCCTCCCTTTTAAAGTGGTCAAACCTGCTACTGGGGAAGCGGCGCACATCCACCACCACCTCAACACCAAGGCTCCTCAGTAGCTCCAAAAACTCCTCAGCGGTGCGATTGCTCGTTCCCAAGGTATAAATCACACGGTTAACCCTTAAG
>SOJQ01000028.1 GCA_004376075.1 Dehalococcoidia bacterium
CTCGAGCGCAACCTGCTCCTGGTTCGCGGGGCAGTGCCCGGCGCCAGAAAGGGGCTGCTCACCATCAGGAAATCGGCTAGCTGAGCCTTTTAGGGGAGTTTGAGGTGCAGGTTCCAGTTCATAACCTTTCTGGAGAGGTGATAGACCATATCGAACTAAACGACGATGTTTTTGGTGTGCCCCCAAATCAGGCGGTGGTTCACCAGGCCTTGGTGAGGCAGTTGGCCAATGCCCGACAGGGCACGGCGAGCACTAAGACTCGCGCTCAGGTCTCTGGGGGAGGGAGGAAGCCCTTCCGCCAGAAGGGAACCGGCCGGGCGAGGCGGGGGAGTTCACGGTCGCCCCTTTTGAGGGGTGGTGGTGTTGCCTTTGGACCCCATCCCAGGAGCTATCGTCAGGCAATGCCAAAGAAAATGCGCCGCCTCGCCTTGAGGTGCGTCCTCTCCTCAAAGGTTGCCGAAGGTGAGATGGTGGTAGTGGAGGGGCTCACCCTTGAGGAGCCGAGGACCAAGGAGATGGCTCGCATCTTGGCGGCATTGGGGGTGAGTTCCTCAGCCCTCATCGTCACCGCCGAGCCCGATGTTAATGTATATAAGTCGGCGCGCAATCTGGAGAAAATTAAGACATTGCCCGCCAACCTTCTCAATGTCGTCGATCTCCTCTCTCATAGGATATTGATGATCACCGTTGCTGGGGTGAGAAGGGTGGAGGAGCTGTGGACGCCGAAGCAGAGGAAGGAGACGACAGCCAAGGCATGACCGAGGGCGAAAAATGCAGATCTTAGAGGTACTTCGCCGCCCTGTAATTAGTGAGAAGAGCACCGCCCTCCAGGAGCGGGGCAAATATACCTTTGAGGTGGCGCGCAGTGCCAATAAGCAGCAGATCAAGCAGGCCGTGGAGTGGGCCTTTAAGGTTGAGGGGGCGCGGGGGAACGTGATGACCATGCCCCCAAAGTGGCGTGGTGGCGGCAGGAGGAGGGGTAAGAGCTCCCCCTGGAAGAAGGCGGTGGTCACCCTGAAGCCGGGGGATAAGATCGAGTTCTTTGAGGGAGTATAAGGAGGTAAATTTTGCCTCTTAAGGTATATAAACCGACATCGCCGGGGCGAAGGGGGATGACCGGCGCCACCTTTGAGGAGATCACCAAGAAGGAGCCCGAGAAATCGCTGTTGAAGCCCCTTAAGAGGAAGGCGGGGAGAAGCAATCAGGGGCGGATCTCGGTGCGCCATCGAGGTGGTGGTGCCAAGAGGATGTACCGCATCATCGACTTCAAGCGGGATAAGCTGGGCATTCCGGGTGAGGTGGCCGCTATCGAATACGACCCCAATCGCTCGGCGAGGATCGCTTTGGTCCGTTATGCCGATGGGGAGAAGCGTTACATTCTGGCACCGCTGGGCCTTAAGGCGGGGGACACCATCATGGCGGGAAGCGATGCCGAGATAAGGACGGGGAACGCCCTGCCTTTAAGGTTGATCCCTACGGGCACGGCGATCCACAATATTGAGCTTCATCGGGGCAAGGGGGGACAGCTAGTGAGGAGCGCTGGCGCCTCGGCTCAGCTTATGGCCAAAGAGGATAGCTACGCGCTGGTGAGGATGCCCTCCGGTGAGATAAGGCGAATTCATATCGAGTGCTTTGCCACCATAGGTCAGGTGGGCAATGTAGACCATCAGCATATCAATCTGGGTAAGGCGGGGAGGCGGCGCTTGATGGGGTGGCGCCCTTCGGTGCGCGGTTCGGCGATGACCCCTCGCGACCACCCTCATGGTGGTGGCGAGGGCAGATCGCCTATAGGCTTGCCTGGACCCAAAACCCCCTGGGGTAAGCCGGCGTTGGGCTATCGCACCCGCAGGAGGAAGGTCACCGACAGCATGATCGTGAAGCGGAGGAAATAATCGATGTCCCGGTCATTAAAGAAGGGTCCCTTCATCGACCCCAAGCTGCTTAAGAGGGTGGAGGCGCTTAATCGCTCCGGTCAGAAGGCGGTGCTCAAGACCTGGTCGCGGGCCTCAACCATCTTTCCCGAGATGATCGGTCATACCATCGGGGTGCACGATGGCAGGAGGCATGTGCCTATCTTTATTACCGAGAATATGGTGGGTCACAAGCTGGGTGAGTTCGCCTTCACCAGAACCTTCAGGGGGCACTCGGCTAAGTCGGAAAGGGTCGCCAGGGTCGCCAGGATTAAGAAGAAAAAGAAGTAGGGCAGATTATGGAGGTAAGGGCTACTGCAAGGTATATAAGGACATCGCCCTATAAACTGCGTCCCATTGTGGACACGGTGCGAGGGAAGAAGGTGGATGAGGCCTTGATCATTCTCAGGTTCCTGCCCTCCCCAGCAGCGCGAACGGTGGCCAAGGTGGTGAAGTCTGCTGCGGCCAATGCTGAAAGCAACTTCGAGATGACCCCGGCCGACCTGAGGATCGTGAAGATCTTTGTTGATGAGGGGCGTACCCTGAAGAGGTATCGAGCGGGGCCAAGGGGGCGGGCGAAGCCGATCTTGAAGCGTTCCAGCCATATTACAGTAGTCGTTGAAGAGGAGGGATGATTGGGTCAGAAGGTTCACCCTATAGGTTTTAGGCTCGGTGTGATCAAGGATTGGCAGGCGAAGTGGTATGCCGATAAGCACTATACGGAGCTTTTACAGGAGGACCTCAAGATCCGGAAAGCCATCGAATCGAAGTATGCTGAAGGCGATGTCTCTCGGATTGAGATCGAGCGAGCTGCCAATCAGGTAACGGTAACCGTCCATACGGCGAGGCCTGGAATTGTTATCGGCAGAGGGGGGCAGCGGGTCGATGAGATGAGGCTTCTTTTGGAGCAGGGCACCGGAAAGAGGGTTCGGCTGAACATTCAAGAGATCAGGCAGCCTGAGCTTAATGCCCCTCTGGTGGCGAGGAACATCGCCCAGCAGATTGAGCGGCGTATCTCTCACCGGCGCGCCATGAAGCAGGCGATCTCGCGGGCGATGGAAAGTGGTGCCCAGGGGATAAAGGTCACTTGCTCGGGAAGGCTTACTGGCTCTGAGTATTCCAGGAGGGAGACCCTGCATCAGGGGAGGGTACCCCTTCATACCCTGCGCGCCGATATAGATTATGCTCTGTCGGAGGCGCACACCGCCCTGGGTCTCACCGGGGTCAAGGTTTGGATCTATAAGGGCGATATCCTCCCTGAGCCTAAAATGATGCCTGCTGAAGCTCCTGAGGAGGAGGCTAAGGTAGAGGAGGAGGCTCCTGAGGAGGAGGCTAAGGTAGAGGAGGAAGCTCCTGAGGAGGAGGCTAAGGTAGAGGAGGAAGCTCCTGAGGAGGAGGCTAAGGTAGAGGAGGA
>SOJQ01000065.1 GCA_004376075.1 Dehalococcoidia bacterium
TGAGCGGCGCCGATATCAAGGCCAACATCCAGTCCATGATCAGTGAAGAGATTCCGGGCCTTGTTCCATCCTATCTCGCCAGTGACCGCCCCGAGGAATATGACCTGGAAGGGCTGGCGAATGAGGTGGGGACCATTATGCCATTGCCACCAGGTCTGAGCGCCAGCGCCCTCTCCCAGATGAGCCGGGGCGAGATCGAGGAGAGGCTTCTGGAGCATGCCAGTTCCCTTTATGAGGAGAGGGAGCGAGAGCTTGGTGAGGAGAACATGAGGATGCTGGAGAGGCTGGTGATGCTTCGCACCATCGACCGCCTCTGGATGGATCATCTCACCGCCATGGAGAACATGCGCCAGGGGATCGGGCTAGCCGCTGTCGGGCACAGGGACCCGTTGGTTGCTTATAAACAGGAGGGGCATGCCATGTTCCAGAGCCTGCTTTCGAGCATCGCCCACGATATGGCGCATACCATTTTCCGTGTGGGTATTGTCAAGGAGGGCGCGCCTGCCCCGTCCCCTATGGCGGAGGCAGCGAGGCGAAAGGAGGCGGTAGCCGCAGGCAAGAAGGTGGGGCGCAACGACCCCTGCCCCTGCGGCAGCGGCAAGAAATACAAGAAGTGCTGCGGGCGGTAAATAGCTCAGCCGACGGCGTTTAGTAGTATATAATAGAACTACTGTAAAAACTCATCTATTTTGCAGGTATATAGGAGGCAGTCATGGTAGAAAAGATAGAAGCCCTCGAAGTAGAAACTTTTCGTGAAGATGACAGTTTCGAATTACCCCCGCCTGATATCATCGCATACAATGAACTACGGTCTTGTGCTGACCTTTTCCGAATGTATACCCAGGGTATTCTGGAAATAAAACCCGAATATCAGAGAGAGATTGTCTGGAAAGATGCCGAACAAACACGATTCATTGATTCCCTCGTGAAACAGCTTCCCATTCCTAGCATGTGTTTCAGTCTAGACTACAAGACTCAGAAGTGGCAGATCATAGATGGTCTCCAGCGTATGTGGAGCATTATCCGCTTTTTGTCCGATACTGACTGGATACTTTCTAAATTGGATGACATTGACCCGAAAATGTCGGGGCAACCTGTATCTAGGCTTGTTGATAGGAATTCAGACCTGCACTCATATTTCACGCGTGTTGAAAACCTAACCCTACCAATAACAATACTGCGGTGTGACTATTCAAAACCGAGCCATACAAACTACATTTTCGTGATATTCCATAGATTGAACAGTGGAGGTGCAAGACTAAACAACCAAGAGATAAGAAATTGTATTTACGGCGGCTCGTTAAATGAGCTGCTGAAAGAGTTGAATAAGAATCCAAATTGGATGAAAATTAATAAGATGAAGCAACCTTCCGGGTATAGGTTTATCCAAGAGGAAATCATATTACGTTTTTTTACCCTTCATGATGGCTATAAGGACTACGCTGGTCGCCTTGCGAAGTTTCTTAACAACTATATGTCAGAGCATCGTAACCCAGGGGACAGTTTTCTCACGCGTAAGAGGAATTTGTTTAATCGCACTGTCGATATAGTTTATAAGTCAATATTTGAAGGGAAACCACCACGAAAGCTTAGTATATCTGTCCTTGAGGCAATATTAGTTGGGGTATCTTTTAACCTAGAGTTTGTCGAAAAGCAGACTACAGCTAGAATACAGGCTATGTATAATAAGTTGTTGGGCGAGGAAGAATTCTCAGACAAGAAATTACGCGAAGGATTATCGGGTAAAGAGAGAGTCATCGGCAGGATGAGTACTGCCAAAAGAGTATTTTCTGGGCAGTGATATGGTCAAGAAGACTCAAATACAAAACAACCTTAACCAGATAGAAAAACTTCACCAGAAGTACATGCGTGGCAGGCGGGGGTTATACTTCTCCAAACTCGCAATTATTGAGGCGTGTGGATGGATTGAGGAATCCATGGATGACATAATACGTGGATGTGCCAACAAGCACCTTAAAGAACCAAAGAACCTTAGGTCTGTTGAAAACTTGATTAAGCGCACGTATGGTTTCCATTATGAGGACAATTTTAGAGATATGCTTCTACACATTATAGGTATTATCAAGCTTGAAATACTTGAGCAAATTTTCGACCAGCACAAATTCACTCAAATGACATCCTCACTCGGTGTGTTGAAACAACGTCGTGATGAGCTTGCTCATACCTACATAAAGGGCACGACTCCGACCATAGACGCCCCCTCCTTAACCAAGAACCGTTTCCAAAATGTCTATGAGGGGCTTAAAGATATTGAGTTCTGTATTCGTAGGATGAGAATTTAGAATTGCAGCTAGTAGCCCTGACTTCGGCGAAAACGCCGATGTAAAGAAGTGAATCACGCGAAGGAGGCAAACCATGCTTGACAGGGCGGTTGTTGAAGAATTCTTTGATGATAAGTTTGAGGATATGGAGCTAGAAATTCCGGATGACATCGAGAAGGAAGCGCTGGTGGAGGCCTTTTGCCTGTATATAGAGGATGATTATTACGAATGGCTGAAGGATAACTTCAAGTCGTTTTTTGAGCGTGGCAATCCAGACTGGGACTGGATAAGGGAGAGGATCGACCACTATACCAAAGAGTAAAGGTGCTGAGGGTGAGGTGAGGGTGGTGAAGAATTCCGCCATTGCCAAGGTGTTTTCGGATATTGCGGACCTGCTGGAGATAAAGGGCGAGATCCCCTTCAAGATCAGGGCCTACCAGAAGGCGGCCCGCGCCATCGACCACCTCCCTACGGAGATCGAGCAGATGGTGAAGGAGGGGGGAGACCTCAAAGACATCCCCGGCGTGGGCGAGGCCATCGCCAAGAAGATAACCGAGCTGGTGACCACGGGGAAACTCCACTACTATGAGGAGCTGCGCGCCGAGTTCCCCGAGGGCATCAGCACCCTGCTCGATATACCCGGCGTCGGCCCCAAGATCGCCATCCGCCTCTGCAATGAGCTAGGGATAAACACTATCGAGGACCTGGAGGGGGCGATCCTCGATGGCAGGGTCGCTTCGCTGCCCCGCCTTGGCGATAAGGTAGCGGAGAATATCCTGCGCCAGATTCAGGCGATGCGCACCAAGGAGAGGCGCATCCCCATCGGCGAGGCGCTGCCTGTGGTTGAGGATATCATGGCTGAGCTTCGCCAGAATCCCGATTTGCGCAATCTCACCCCCGCAGGAAGCCTGCGCCGCTTCCGTGAGACCGTGGGCGACATCGACCTCATGGGCACCACCGATGACCGGGAAAGGATTCTCGATGCCTTTGTCGGGCTGCCCCAGGTCAAGGAGGTGCTGGCAATGGGAGGCACCAAGGCCAGTATTCTCGTCCCCGGCGACCTACAGATCGACCTCAGATTGGTGGATCACGACTCCTTCGGCTCCCTGCTCCAATATTTCACCGGGAGCAAGCAACACAACATCGCCCTTCGTGAAAGGGGGCATCGCCAGAAGCTAAAGCTCAGCGAATATGGGATCACCGATTTGGAGAGCGGGGTAATTGATAAGTTCACCACCGAGGAGGCCTTCTACGAGAGGCTGGGGCTCCAGTTCATCCCCCCCGAGCTCAGGGAAGGGCAATGGGAGGTGGAGAGGGCAGAACAAAACGCCATCCCTCGTCTCATCGAGCCTGGCGACCTGAAGGGAGACCTTCATCTGCACACTCAGTGGAGCGATGGACACGACTCCATTGAATCCATAGCGCTTGCCGCCAGGGCAAGAGGCTATCAGTATATTGCTATTACCGACCACTCAGCGGGGCGAGGCATCGCCCGAGGGCTCAATGAGGAGCGGCTGAGGAGGCAGATCATTGAAATCAGGGAGCTCAATGAGAGGATGGATGGTTTTCGCATCCTCGCCGGGATAGAGGTGGATATTCGTGCCGATGGCACCCTGGACCTTCCCGAGGACCTCCTTGCTGAGCTGGACATTGTGTTCGCTGCAGTGCACTCAGCGATGAACCAGGAGCAAGATAAGATGACACAGAGGATCCTTCGCGCCATAAAGAACCCTCATGTCCATGTGCTTGCCCATCCCACCTGCCGACTTTTGGGGGAGCGTGAGCCCATCAGGGCCGACCTTGAGGCTATCTTCCGCGCTGCCGCCGAGACAAACACGGCTCTGGAGATCAATGCCATGCCCAGTCGCCTCGACCTCAAGGACATTCATGCCTTTCGAGCGAAGGAGCTGGGAGTGAAGCTTATCATCGCCACCGATGCCCATAGCTCCTCCCAACTGGACCTCATTCGTTTTGGCGTTGGCGTCGCCAGGCGCGGCTGGTGTGAAGCAAAACATATATTGAATACCAGCCCTCTTGAGGACGTCGAGGCCTTTCTGAAACACCGCTAACGAGGGAACAATGGAGAATAAGCTACAGCCCTTTGGTGCTACCGAGGTTTCTGGCGATAGCGAGGCGACTCGCCATCTAAAGCAAGCCATCGCCCAAGGGAAGCACTGGTATATTGCCCTCCTTGAGGCCATCGGGCTATGGACCAAGGCGGAGGAGGTCTATAACGGGCACCATTATCGCTATCTCATCGCCAACGAAGCCTTCGATTGGTCGCTTCTTGCCGAGCGCCTCTTGGAGGAGGTGAATAGTCTCATCCCCGAAAAAGAAATGATTGATCTCCTTTTCTTTGGCAAGGCACCTATCGAGCTTAGTAAGGAGGAGTTTCACCGTCTGATTGGCAACGCCAAATATTTGGCTCATCTCAATTATTTCTATGGTGTCACTGTGGAGGAGGCTCTGATCCTTGCTGTGGAGGAGGAGGCGCGCAAGGAGCAGCGGGTGCGTGCCTTCAATGAGAGCGACCGCCCCTCTGAGGAGGCCTATCAGCGTATCTATGGTGCCCCGATGACGGAACTACTGAGGAGATTCAGACGAGAAAGGGGCTATCGCCAGCGCAACTCCATGGGACTTACCGATGTTAAGGAGTTCACTTACTGGCTCTTCAAGTATCGGCTTAGGGAGTGTGACAAGGCGCGGGTCGCCAGCGATACCAGAAAGGCGCTAAAAGAGCTTCAGCGTCAATGGAGCTTGAAGGGGCGTCGCAGAGGCTCTGCGGACGGAGCTTATTTAGGCTTGTAGGCGGTCACAGTTATGTTGGCTATCCCTTCGCCCTTGGCAGCCTCAATTCCTGAAGTGGTTGCCTCGGCGCAGAAGGGAGGATTCTTGCCTTCGAGGCTTACTTCAACAAAACCAGCGGCTCGAATCTTCTCCAGATAGACCCTTTCCCCCAGGGCACCAGCGACGCAGGCAGCCCATTGCTCCAGGCTCTCCCGAACCTCCGCAGTAAGCTCGCCCTGGGTAACGATGTCCGAGACGCACATCCTCCCCCCGGGCTTGAGCACCCTAAAAGCCTCTTGGAATACAGCATCCTTGTCAGGGGAAAGGTTTATCACGCAGTTGGAAATGACGACATCCACCGAGCTAGCCTCAATAGGCATATGCTCCATCTCCCCCAGTCGAAACTCAACATTATCCAGGGAGAGCTTTTCAGCGTTCTCTCGTGCCAGGCGGATCATCTCCGCTGTCATATCCAACCCGATGACCCTGCCCTCGGGGCCCACTTTTTGCGCTGCCAGAAAACAGTCGATGCCCCCTCCACTTCCCAGGTCGAGAACCACCTCACCTGCCTTTAGCTCCGCCACGGCTGCGGGATTGCCGCACCCCAGCGAGGGTATGTTCACCGATATAGATTCTAGCTCCTCTCTGGAATATAGCCTCCGGGCGTAGCTTGTCTCCTGAGCGCCCGGACTGCAACAGGTCGTGGCCTCTTCGCTCCGCGGCGCGCAGCAAGAGGGAGTTTGCTGCCTCGCTATCTCAGCGTAGCGCTCCCGCACAAATTTCTTGATATCGCTAGCGTCCCTTGTTCCCATTCTATTCCTCCTTGTTATCTCTATTTATCCCAGACGCCTCCGTCGCCTCCACCAAATAGGGAATAGCCTTATCCCAGGCCTCGGCGGCCACCCGGTAGGACTCCAGCCCCTTCTCGGTCAGGGCATAGACCTTTCGCTCCCTGCCTCCCTTTGACTCGGTATGGCACTCGATATAGCCACCCTCTAGGAGTTCGCGCAGTGTGGGGTAGATCATGGCATCGCTGGGCTGGCAGCAGCCGGAGCAGGCCTCTGCGATGAACTTGCCTAGCTCGTAGCCATGCATTGGTCTCTGCTTTAGGGCGCGGAGGAGAAAGAAGCGGCACAGGCTTCTATTGATCAGCTTTTCCCAATATCCAGGCTCATTCATCGTCGCAATAATATATAGGTTAACTATACCTAGCTAACCTATATATTGGCACAACTGGGGGAAGATGTCAATAGCTCAATCTGGTGGTCTTTGGGTCCTAGCCAAGTTCGGCAATCCTTTCACTCAGCCTTATCAGCCTGTCCCTTTGGGTGGCGAGCCTCTCTCGTTCCCTTTGCACCACATCGGGCTTGGCCTTGGAAAGAAATTCTTCGTCCTTTAGCCTGGCCTCGATGCGGGCAATCTCTGCCTGAATGCCCTCGATCTCCTTCTTCAAGCGCGCCCTTTCCGCAACGAGGTCTACCATGCCCGCCATGGGCAGGATCACCTCCGCCCCCTTGAGCACCAGGGTCTTGACCCTATCTGGCCTCGCATCTTTAGTGCCGATGATCGTGAGCGGCCGCACCCTGGCCAGGGTTTCGATAGCCTGAGCCTGGTTCTCAAAGATGGGCTTTGCTTCCTCGGCGACAACCAAAGCCTCGATCCACTTTGAGGGCTCCACCTTAAATTCGGCTCGAGCGTTCCTGATCGCCCGAATCACCTCTATGACCAGCTCCATCTTTTTCTCCGCCTCGGCATCTATTGCCCCTTCATCGGCGACAGGGTAGGGAGCAATCATAATGGATTCTGCCATTTCTCCATCGAGGCGCTGGCTAAGGCTCTGCCAGATCTCCTCGGTGATAAAGGGCATGAAGGGGTGAAGCAGGCGAAGCGAGGTCTCCAGGACATAGGCAAGGACGGGCATGGGGGAGGGGGATTCTTTGAGGCGAATCTTCGCCATCTCGATATGCCAGTCGCAGAACTCGCCCCAAAGGAAGTCGTGGATCTGCCTTTGCGCCTCGCCAAATTGGAAATCCTCCATGAGCTTGTTCACTGTTGCCACCAGGCGACTGAGGCGACTCAAGATCCAGCGGTCCTCCAAGGGGAGGGTAGCTCTTTCAATTTCATCGATCCTCGCCCCTTCCTCCATATTTCCCACCACGAATCGGGCGGCATTCCACAGCTTATTGGCGAAGTTGCGACTGGCCTCAAGCTTTTGGCTGCCCAGCCTGATATCGTTCCCAGGGGAGGTGCCGGTGGAAAGAGCGAAGCGCAGGGCATCGGTGCCATATTTCTCAATGGCCTCTATGGGGTTAACCACATTCCCCTTCACCTTGCTCATCTTCTCACCCTTCTCGTCTCGCAGTAAGCCGTGAAGATAAACGGTATTGAAGGGGACCTCTCCCGTATTCTCCAGGCCCATCATGATCATCCTCGCCACCCAGAAGAAGAGGATGTCATACCCTGTTTCCATCACCGTGGTGGGATAAAAGTATCTAAAGTCCTCGTTGCTTCCAGGCCAGCCCAGGGTGGAGTGGGGCCAGAGCGCCGAGCTGAACCAGGTATCGAGGACATCGGGGTCCTGGAGGATGTTTGATGAGCCACATTGGGCGCAGGCATCAGGGTCATCGATGGCCACAGTAATTTCACCGCAGTTTTCGCAATACCATACAGGGATTCTGTGCCCCCACCAAAGCTGGCGGCTGATGCACCAGTCGCGGATGTTCTCCATCCAGTTGAGGTAGACCTTGGTGAAGCGTTCCGGGATGATGGCGATCCTGCCATCAAGTACTGCATCGATCGCCGGGATAGCCAAAGGGGCTATCTTAATAAACCACTGCTTGCTCGCCCAGGGCTCGATCAGGGTGTTGCAGCGGCAGCAGTGTCCTACGGAGTGAAGGTGGGGCTCCACCTTCACCAAAAGCCCCTCTTTTTCGAGGTCGGCTAGAAGAGCGTCACGGCAGGCGAAGCGGTCAAGCCCAGCGTAGGGGCCAGCGTTCTCGTTCATTGTCCCGTTGGGATTCAAGATGTTCACCAAGGGCAGATTCTGCCGCTGACCAACCTCGAAGTCCACGGGGTCATGGGCTGGGGTGATCTTCACCGCGCCGGTGCCGAAGGCTGGGTCCACAGCATCATCGGCGATGATGGGGATCACCCTGCCGATGGCGGGTAGGATCGCTCTCTTGCTGAGAAGGCTTTTGAAGCGCCTATCCTCTGGATTTACCGCCACCGCGGTGTCGCCGAGGATGGTCTCAGGGCGGGTGGTGGCAACAGTGATGAACCCTTCCTCACCGGCGAGCCGGTAGTTGACATAATAGAGATGCCCCGTCTCTTCCTCATGTTCCACCTCAAGGTCGGAGAGGGCGGTTGAGCAGCGAGGGCACCAATTGATGATGCGCTCCCCCCGATAAATGAGACCCTTCTCATAAAGGTGGACGAAGGTGGTGCGCACCGCCTTAGAGGGTCCCTCGTCCAGGGTGAACCGCTCTCTGGTCCAGTCGCAGGAAGCGCCCAGCCTCTTGTGCTGCTCAGCGATAACACGACCATATTGCTTCATCCACTGCCACATCCGCTCCAGGAAGGCTTCCCGACCCAGGTCGTGTCTAGTTATCGCCTCCTCGGCGAGCATCTGCTCCACCACAACCTGGGCGGCGATTCCAGCATGGTCGATGCCGGGGAGCCAAAGCGTGGGCTCGCCCTTCATGCGATGCCAGCGAATCATGATATCCTCCAGGGTTGCGGTCAGGGCATGCCCCAGGTGAAGCTCCCCGGTGACATTGGGAGGGGGCATGATGATGACAAAGGGCTTCTTCTGGGGGTCGATCTTGGGGGCAATATAGCCCCTCTCCAGCCAGAACTGATACCACTTGGTCTCTACTTTTCTGGGGTCATAGGCTTTGGGTATCTCGGCCAGTTTTTCCACTGTCATAAATCTTAAGAACCTACTTCTTCGCTATTGTTCTTGCGATGAGGAATCCCAGGGAAAACGCTCCCAGTGCTATTTTGCTCTCGCCTCTTTGGGCCGGCGAAGCCTCCTCACAATCACCAATGCCGCCGCAATGCCCCCCACTATCATGGGGAGAAATGTCATAGCGCGAGGCTGGGGCCACGCCCTCTCTGCGGTGAGGGGGATAAATCTCACCTCCTCCTCGCTTACCAGGAGGAAGCCCACTGGCTGTGTGCCACCACCGCCTCCAGCGCCACTTCCGCTCCCTCCCCTCGGGTCGTTGCCCTCGCCGGCGCCAAGGCCATAGCCCACCCTGGCAATGGGGATAAGGGTCTTGCCGAAGAAGGTCATCGGCTCTCCATAGGCGGTCTTAATATCGGCGGCAGTCTTGAAGCCCTCCATCAATGATTTCACGATCTCTTCCAGTGGCATAGTTCACCTCCTTAAGGATGTCATCTTTGCAGCAATTCCACTACCTTGTCCAGGACCTTATGGGCGACCTCCAATTTGGGGAGAAGGGGGGGGCTCTCCACATTGCCACTGCGATCGATGAGGATCACCCTGTTGGTGTCGGCGCCGAATCCGCTATCGCTGGCCGTAATGTCATTGGCCACGATGAGGTCGAGGTTTTTCCTTTTCAGCTTCTCCTTGGCATTTTCAATCAGGTTTTCGCTTTCCGCAGCGAAGCCAACCCTAATAAAATCGCCCTTCACCTCGCCAAGGATATCGGGGGTTCTGACCAGCTCGATGGTGAGGGTCTCGACCTCCTTTTTGATCTTGCTTTCTACGGTGGTTGCCGGGCCATAGTCAGCAGGAGCGGCCGCCATAAGCAATGCGTCAGCCTCGGCGGCAGCATCGATAACGGCATCTCGCATCTGGAGGGTGGTCTGAACCTGAACCACCTTCACCCCAACAGGGGGGGCAAGGGTGCTTGGGGCGCTCACCAGGACCACCTCCGCCCCCCGGTCTCGGGCTGCCTCGGCCAGGGCGTAGCCCATCTTCCCTGAGGAGCGATTACCGATATGGCGCACCGGATCGATGGGCTCCTGAGTGCCCCCGGCGCTGATGACGATGCGCCTCCCAGCCAGATCGCCGTCCCTTCCCAGCACCTGACGAATCGTGCCCAGGATCTCTTCAATTTCAGCAAGACGCCCCAATCCCCAAGCCCCGCTGGCCAGGCGACCATAGGCAGGTCCCACAAAGGTAAACCCCCTCGCCTTTAGCTTGGCGATGTTTTCCTGGGCAACCTGGTTCTGGTACATGTTTACATTCATTGCCGGGGCCACGATCACCGCCGCCTCGGTGGCGAGAACAGTGCAAGTTAGCATATCGTCGGCGATGCCCCCAGCTAGCTTGGCGATGATATTTGCGGTGGCTGGGGCAATGACCACCAAATCGGCTTGCTCCGCCAAAGCGACATGCTCAATGCTGAACTCCGAGGCTAGGTCGAACATCTCGGTAACCACAGGTCTAAGGGTGACGCTGCGGAAGGTCAGCGGGGTGACGAACTCCTGAGCCGCTTTGGTCATTACCACGTCGACCCTCGCCCCCTCCTGGGTAAGTTTGCTCGCAATCTCCACCGCTTTACAGGCGGCTATACTACCGGTGACGCCTAAAACTATGGTCTTATCTTGAACCATCTCTCATCCTTAGCCTGACTGCCATGATAACTATGGGCAAGCATCTATCTATTGAGCTCGTGAATCAATCTTAATCCCAGCAGGCTCAAATGGGGGCTCACCACATCCACCACCTTGGTCTCCTTGGCGATGATATCGGCGAGACCGCCAGTGGCAATCACTCGTGCCTTTCCCCCTAATTCCTGGCGAATACGACGGACCAGACTTTCGATAAGCCCTACATAGCCAAAGATCATCCCCGATTGCATCGATGCCACAGTGTTTTTGCCGATAGCGTGTTCCGGGGCGATTAGCTCAATTCGGGGCAGCTTCGATGCCCGCTCGAAGAGGGCCTCCGCTGCAATGCCGATCCCGGGGGCGATGGCGCCACCAAGGTAATCGCCTTCCTTGGAAACTGCATCAACGGTGGTGGCGGTGCCAAAATCGATGATAATCAAGGGGCCGCCATAGAGTCGATGGGCAGCAGCGGCGTTCACCACTCGGTCGGCACCGACCTCACGAGGGTTATCGGTGCAGATGCGAACCCCTGTCTTCACCCCTGGCCCGACAATGAGAGGCGAGACTTTAAGGTAGCGCTCGCTCAGTTCCTCGAAGACGGGCTCTAACGGGGGCACCACGCTAGCGATGATGGCATGATCAATGTCAGAGAGGGAGAGACCTTCGCGGGGTAAAAGATTCAAAAACAACACGGCGTACTCATCCGCCGTCTTCTTGATGTCGGCAGCAACATCCCAGGTGGCACACATCCTCTCTCCATCGAAGACGCCGAAGCCGATGCTGGTGTTTCCGATATCGATGGCCAGTAACATCTTACCCTCCTCGCTTTAGCCACCCTTGATTTTCTTGATCGCCCTTGGCAATGCGGGCAGCAGGTCGCTAGCGATCATGCCAGCGTCACCAAGGTCCTCCCTCACTATCTCCCCCGCCGCCCCATGAAGGTAGACGCCACAGGCGGCAGCGTCAAAGTAGGAAAGCCCCTGGGCGACAAGCCCAGCAATTGCCCCGGAGAGCACATCCCCAGTTCCCGCTGAAGCCAAACCGGGGTTCGCTATAGAGCTAATCTTTGCTCCACCATCGGGGGAGGCAACTAGGGTATGTGCCCCCTTGAGCACCACCGTTTTCTGCCAGAGGGCGGCCGCCTCACGCGCTATCCTTAATCGATCCGACTGAATCTCTTCCATAGGGAGCCCAGTGAGCCTAGCCATTTCCCCAGGATGAGGAGTAAGTATAGCATTTAAATTTAGCTTTTGCCACCACCCAGGGCTCTGAGCTAGGGTATTGAGGACATCGGCATCGAGAACCAAAGCTGGGGAAAGGGATGGTGGCATTTGGAGCAGCGAACCTCTGATGAACTCCAT
>SOJQ01000092.1 GCA_004376075.1 Dehalococcoidia bacterium
CTCTTGATCCCGTTGCCAAGACTCCTGAAACGAAAGTCTGTGCGATGTGGATTGAGAAGGTGGAAAGGAAGAAAAGCCATCAGCCCACTACTTGAGACCAGCCGTCAGTCCACCTCGATCAGCTGGCTCCCCGAAGCCTTAAATAATCGGTCAAAGACAGCCAGACCGATACCCTCCCTTGACAGAGCCAGGGTGAGAATATAGTCGACCCCTCTCTTATCAAGAGCACGCATTGCCTCAAACAACT
The DNA here is from genome assembly GCA_004376075.1 of Dehalococcoidia bacterium. Classification (GTDB taxonomy): domain Bacteria; phylum Chloroflexota; class Dehalococcoidia; order E44-bin15; family E44-bin15; genus E44-bin26. Next base: position 248 of record SOJQ01000092.1, read on the forward strand.
TACTTGCTACCGCTTCCATGGTTGTGAAAGAGCCTAAGCCTATCGCAACCACATCCTCGTCGGTGAAGTGGGAAAGCTCCTCCTCTGGAACCATGACCCCTATTTCACTTCCTGGCTTGAGCTCTTTGATCCTTTCCCTCATAGCGGCGATAACTCTTTCCCGGCACTTACCCCCAAATAGCAGCACCTTGGCTCTCGGCGCATAGTGCTGTTTCATTTGACCGGGGGATTTGAAAACTTCATCGCCTGTGCCTGAAAAGACCGAGACCTTGCCTAGAATCCCTTCTAAACACTCCCTGCTCACCCCACCTGGTCTCAGGATTGCCGGAGGCGAACAGGTGAGGTCGAGCACTGTGGATTCAACTCCAATCTGAGTTGTCCCACCATCGAGGATTAGGGCTATCTTGCCGTCCAAATCCTCTATAACATGGTCGGCACAGGTTGGACTGGGACGACCAAAGCTGTTTGCCGAAGGGGCACCTATAGGGATCCCGGCTTCCTCAATAAGAGCCAGGGCGATTTCATTTTGGGGCATACGCACTGCCACAGTAGGAAGACCGGCAGTGACGATGTCAGGTATTTTGCCAGCTTTGGCGAGGACTAGAGTAAGAGGGCCAGGCCAGAAGGTATCTATCAGTTGCCATGCAACCTCAGGGATCCCGTTCACCACCGTAGGCAGCATCGCTATACTGGCAACGTGAACAATGATAGGGTCAAAGGTAGGTCTTCCCTTTGCTGTAAAAATCTTTGCCACTGCCGCTTTATCTGTGGCATCGGCACCGAGTCCATACACAGTCTCGGTAGGGAAGGCAACTGTCTCCCCTCTCCGAATTAGGTCAGCTGCCAGCCTTATATTTTCCTTAGAATCGGCTTTAAGGACTTGAGTTTGCACCCAACAGCCTCTTATATGCCTCTAAATATTTCTGGCTAGTTTCCTTGATTACTTCGGGGGGCAGTTCCGGTGCTGGGGGATTTTTGTCCCACTTAATCCCTTCTAAGTAATCCCTCACAAATTGTTTATCGAAACTAGGCTGAGGTTTTCCTGGTTCATATTCTTCTTTTGACCAGAATCGGGATGAATCCGGGGTAAGGAGTTCATCTATCAGGATAACCTCTTCTTCATAAATCCCGAGCTCGAATTTAGTATCAGCAATGATTATTCCCCTCTCCTCAGCATACTCGGATGCCTTCAAGTATATGTTGAGGGATACCTCCCGGAGTTTTGAGGCAAGCTCTGTCCCCACTAGGTTTTGAAGCTTGGCAAAGGTTATATTCACATCATGACCGGTTTCGGCTTTGGTCGATGGGGTGAAAATAGGCTCTTCCAGTTTCACTGATTCCCGAAGCCCGGGCGGAAGCTTAATTCTGGACACCAACCCCTGGCTCTGATATTCCTTCCAGGCTGAGCCCGAGAGATATCCCCGCACAATGCACTCCACAGGGAGCGGCTTAGCTTTCTTGACTAGCATTGTCCGTCCCTCCAAAAGCTCCCCTTCTTCCTCAGACAGGGAAGGAATTCCCCCTAGCACGGCATGATTGGCAATAATATCCCGGCTGAAACCAAACCAGAAGAGGGAAAGGGTAGTAAGGATTTTGCCCTTTTCGGGGATGCCGCTGGGAAGGACCACATCAAAGGCAGAAATCCGGTCGGTGGCGACGATGAGAAGCCTATCCTCCAGGTCGTAGATATCCCTCACCTTTCCCCTTTTGAAAAGCTTTAGATTTCTTAAATTGGTATCTAATAGAACTTCCTCTATGTGAACCTCCTTTCACTTTACCTTTCTAAAGCAATAAGGCTCTATCTTGAAGCCTCCCCTTACGACGCCGCTCAAGAAGGTCAATGAATGCCTCAACCCTGGTTTGCCTGCCTGCTTTCCCCATTTGCTCATCACAGGTTATGGTAAGTACGGGGATACTCTCCTTGGTAAAGGGCATAATATTCTGGGCAATGACCTCGGGCATACAAGTGAAGGGCATCAAGTGAATTATGCCGTCATAATCGTTGGCACGGCGAACTTTCTCCCCTACCGACTCAAAGCCGTGACCGCCGACGTCACGCTTCAGGTAGGGTTGGGCGAACCTTTTTAGCTCCTTCTTCTCATCATTGAGGGCATTGAGAAAGGAACTCCACTTAGTCCACTCCGAGAAAAAGGTTGACCTCGTGCGTCTCACCTCCACCCCCATTTTCCCTAGCTCGATTTCCAGGTTCATATTGGAAAAGGGCACCATAACCACATATAGCTCGCCAACAATGCCGACCTACAGACGCACAACTTCACCATCCTGCGGTATTTGTTCCAGCTTCTCAATGCATTCCCGCACCACCTGTTTCAACGAAGCCAGGCTAGTGGCTCCATCAATGGCTTCAATCGCTTCCCGATAGAGGCGGTCGGCGGCTCCCTTTTCCAACTCCACAGGACGGACCTTTTGCACCTGCCGCTCCAGTTCATCCAAGGCTCTTAGTTTGGCCACTCCCAAGTAAAAGACAGAGACTATCGTCATCCAAGAGGCATCGTTAGACAAGCGCTTGATCGCCCTGAGGACGCCAATCAGCCCTGAGTTATGGAATTTGAGGAACTTGAATTTGTATCCGAGGTCGCGGAGAATTTGTTCTTGAACCTTGGCGTAGTAGCCCATGCGGCAAGCATTGGAGCTGGTTACCATACACAAGGTGTCTGCTCCTTGCTCCAGGCACTCGATAAATGTCCCCAGTATGCCCTTGAAAGGAAGGCAGACAAACTCGGGGGAATATCTGATGCCTAGGGAAAGGGTGCGCTTGGTAACGGGTGGCACGACCAGGGAGATATTGAGCTCCTGAGCTATTGTCTTAAATGCGGCAAACTTATCCCCCAGGTTAGTTATACCCAGGATACTGATTCTCTCTTGCTCCTCTTCCTCGGTGACAAACTGAGGAGCATACACATGCCTCGGACAAGTCGTTTTTCTCCGTCGAATCATATCAAGAAAGGCTTCGAGGCGGGTCACCAGGCCTGTTTCCGCGGTATGCTCGTCAAGGGTGAGAGACA
>SOJQ01000088.1 GCA_004376075.1 Dehalococcoidia bacterium
AAATCTGGTGGGCATCATCGGAGAGATGGGGAGCCTACTAGTCGCCTATTCGGGCGGTGTCGACAGCACCCTTCTGCTCCGGGTGGCCAAAGATGTTTTGGGAGACAGGGTGATTGCAGCTACCGCAAAGTCGCCCACCTATCCAGAGAGGGAATATGAGCAGGCTGGGGCGATGGCGAGTAAACTGGGGGTGAAGCACCTCACTGTTATTACCGAGGAGCTAGCTCACCCCGAATTTTTTCAAAATCCGCCTAACCGCTGCTACTACTGCAAAAGGGAGCTTTTCGCACAGTTGCGCAAGCTCGCTTACCAACAGGGATTGAACTGGGTAGTCGATGGCACAAACTGTGATGACTTGAGAGACTTCCGCCCGGGAATGAAAGCGGCTTTGGAAATGGCAGTAAGAAGCCCATTAAAAGAAGCGGGGCTAACCAAGCAGGAGATCAGGAGCCTTTCCAAGAGGATGGGACTTCCAACTTGGAACAAGCCATCTCTGGCCTGCCTTGCCTCCAGGTTCCCCTATGGCGATAGGATCACCCTTAGCGGACTGCAAATGGTAGCCGAGGCCGAAGACCATCTCCACGGCCTGGGGTTCGAACAGGTCAGAGTCAGGCACCATAACAATGTGGCTCGCATCGAGGTACCCCTCAAGGAAATGGGGCGTTTTTTTGATGAAGCGGAGCTCCGCCATCAAGTAGTGGCAGGATTAAAGCTCATTGGTTATACTTACGTAACCTTGGATCTTCAAGGATATAGATCGGGAAGCATGAACGAGGTTTTAGGGTAATGGCAAGCACCATCATAAAAGAGAGTCGCCAACCTACTGCTGCTACTGTTCAGTAGCAGCGCGCCCCAAGGGATTCGCCCCCCTTTTTTTGACCTCTCACGCCTTGCTCTTACTCACATCTCCCCGTGTATCATCGCCCCAGATCGTGACGTTCTAATTGAACAATTCGCTATTTTGTTGCTTCTGCTCTTCTTGCCTCAAGGCTTGACCTCGCTCCGCGGCTCCTAAAGCGCACAAGGACACAGGGAGGGAAGGTCACGCCTAGTTCCAGCATTTTGACCCCCTCATCTTCCATCCTGCATGCCACCAAGGTCTCTTTTCGAAGCTAATTCTCCCCGTTTTGCGCGGATTTCCCCAAAAACGCGGCTCCTCTGAGCACCTGATCGTAAAAAGGGGAGGAGCGCGATAATGGTGATAAAGGTCCCATCCCTTGACCAACTCATCGATAGCTATCTTCTCTGCTGCATCACTGAGGGCAAGAGCCAAAAGACCATTGACTGGTATTCAGCCAACCTCAGACGCTTCAGCCAGTTTCTCAAGGGCCGAGACTGAGCCAAACTGTCCAAGATATAGGCACAACAGAAGTCCACAAGTTCATCTTCCACTCTCAATACAGGGCTACGTCAGAGCAATAAAGGCGTTCTGGTCCTGGCTCAAGAGGGAGGAATTAATCGAAGAGAACCCCCCCCGAGAACGTAAAGCCTCCCAGGGCACCACGGGAAGCGGAGGGATCTATGGTCGCCAGTTTTATCCATAACTTGTTGAGAAAGCGACGGAAATATCCCATAAAGCGGGATGCATCTGGAAAGTCAGCTCGACGCCGCGCCTTCAAACTCTTTGATCAGGGCATGAGGCCGCATACAGTAGCACCGCAGGTGGAAGTATCCCCTAGGACAGCCTCCAGGTTTTTTCAAGATTGGAAAAAGCTGCCTACAAATCTCGAGCTCAGATACCGTCTCGCCAGGGCTGCGCTCAAGAGTAGCCCAGAGTTCTGAGACAAGGTAATGAAAACCATTGCTCCTCTACTCAATCTGCCAGAAGACGAAGTCAGGGCACGGCTTCAAAAGCCATGGGCGACCCAACAACTTTTGATGGTCAAATAGGCGGCTGAGACAGAGGAAAAGAAGAAAAAGAGGGAGTGGGCCCGCCTCCAAGCCAGCGTCAGATCATCTACCTCTATGAGGTTGCGGAAGTACCAGTAGAAAGGATAGTAGCCGAACTTGACAGAATGGAGGCCGATGTTAGCAGCCACAAGCGAAAGGAGTAGTAAATGGTGCAACACTGAAGCCGACCAGAAGGTTTGCTGAATTCTCTAGTTTCCTGCCGCATTCGGTACGTGCGGTTTTGTAGAGTGGCCTTCAGCACAGTGGGGAGAAGTTGGAATCCAACTCGGGGGCCATCCTGGACAGTTCCCGAACTCTGCTTTGAGAAGGAGCGGTTTTCCCCCGGCTCCACAGCAACCCCTGCTTTCCCGCCCCGATCCAAAAGATAAGTATGTCATCCGTGGTAACCAGCCACGTAGGCATTGTCGCTGCGGCCTTAGGGTCATTCCTTCACCTTCTGGGTTTGAGCCTTTTGCCCACCAGAATAGCGGTGACCGATGCCACCAAGGCCAGCCCTGCGGTGGCATAGAAGGCGGCATCCGATCCGCCGTAGACATAGAATAGGCCTACGAGCGGCGGCCCCACAGTCTGCCCCAGCCGCAGCATGGCAGCGTTTATGGACATGAAGGCAGCGCGGTACTCCATGGGGGCCAGCCCGGCCACCAGAGTCAGGATGCTGGGCAGGTTCACCCCCTGGGCGATCCCGAAGATCATCACCGGTATCAGGAGAAGCCACAGGCTGGGCATCAGGGGTATTAACGCCAGTGCCAGGGCGTAGATGGCGAAGGAAGCCTTGATGAGGGTGACCTCCGAGAACCACGCCGATATCCGTCCCAGCTGGGAGGAAACGATAGCAGTGGTCAGCGCCATTACGGACATAACGAGGCCAATGGTGAATGCGGAGACATGGAAGGACTCGTCCAGGAGAAGGGCGAAGTAGGTGAGGTAGGCACCATAGAGGATGATGAAGGTCAGCACCCCGGCGGAGAACAATGCCGCCACCTTTAGGTTCTTGAGATATCCCCAGGTGCCTCCCAGGTAATCCTTCAAACCTTCCTTGCTTCGGGGCTCGGGATTACGCAGCGCGGTGAGCACGATGAGACCCAGGGGTATGGCGGCCAGCGACAGGTAGAAGGGATAAGACCAAGCCAGCAATGCCAGGGCCCCTCCGATCAGGGGATAGCTGGCGGTGCCGATGCTGAGTACGCTGGCGTTGAGGCCCATGGCAGCAGTACGGCGCCTGCCGGAGTAGAGGTCTCCGATGATGGTGACATTGAGGGAGCCTAGCGCAGCCCCCCCCACCCCCTGGGATACGCGGAGCACCATCAGGGTGTTGAAGTCTCGGGTCAGGGCACAGGCGGTAC
>SOJQ01000039.1 GCA_004376075.1 Dehalococcoidia bacterium
GATTCCCGTCGGTTTGATATCCCAGTCTTTGTCTGTCTGGCCGGGGAAGATAATAATGCCCCCACCCCAAAATCTATGGGCAAAGGCTACACTCCTGAGCAAGCTGAGGCCAGTGCTCTAATGGAACTCATCGAACGCTTCAGCCATGCCAATTCCCCCCAGCCGCAACACTTCCGGAAAGAGATATATGATGATGTAAAGAATGAGAGCATTCCCTTTGACTATTTTTTCTTTATCCCTGATAAAGAGGCGAAGATACCTGAAGAAAACAAGGCAAAATTTACCGAACTCCCCTTTTCCTGGGTTCCAGCATATAGTTTGCAGCAAAAAAGAGATTTTCTAATCCCTTATGAATGGTTTGCGGATATCCAGGGAACCAACGGTCTATCCGCCGGTAACACTTTGGAGGAAGCCATTTTGCAAGGTCTCTGCGAAGTAGTGGAAAGGCATGTCTCTTCAATAGTCACTATAAAACAGAAACCTGCCCCCACCATTGACCTAGCTACTGTAAAAGACCCAGTGGCCAAGGATTTATTAAAGAGATTCCTTTCTAGAGGAATAAGAATGGTGTTCAAAGATTTTAGCTTGGATACTGGGATTCCAACTGTGGGTGGGATCGCCTTTGATCCTTCAAGTTTCCCTAATAGTGAAATTGTCTTCTGTGCCGGAACAGCCACCCATCCTGAAAAGGCACTCATCAGGGTTCTCACTGAGATCCAGCAAATGGCTATAGATAATTTCCAACAGGACTATTATGCGGGGGGTATTCTGCCCAAATTCAGGACGATACAGGAGGCCGGTTATCTATTAAATGAAGGTGATCTGGTCCCTATCGATTCCCTTCCCAATGTTTCAGAAAGTGACATGGAACTGGAGATAGAAAGGTGTACCACAGCTTTGGCCGCGATAGGCTATGAGCCACTGGTTATCAACATCACTCACCCCACCCTAAAAATTCCCAGTGTGTTTGTGATCATCCCCGGTTCCGAGCAGTATGAAAATTTATTTTGTGATTTGAATACCTACTACTATATCGGCCGCCGTTTCCAACATCTAGGCTGTTTCGACTCAGCCATCAGTTGGTATCAAAAGTCAATATCTAAACACCCAGCTTCCTCCTGCCACTCTTATATGCAGATAGCTGATTGTTACAGGTATCTGGGAAAATACCAGGAGGCTATTAATAATTACAAAATTTGTTTCCAGTGTGAACCCGATAGGGTGATGCAGATATCAATCTATAATTCAGTATTAAAATGCATTGAAAAATTAAAGGCAGAGGTTCCCTGACATCTCAATTAACTTGGTGTATATGTTTAATCAGCTCTCCCCTTTACTAATCAGGGAAGGAGTCCCGGGATATTGCTAGGGATGGGATAGTCAATCCTAAGGGGGCTATTCATTTGTTTCTTAGATACGTTATAATATAGATGTCATTCACCAAGAAATAAAGGGGCGGCATTTGTGAAGTTCGCACGAGTAAGTAGCGGAAAAGGTTGCATAGATTGTAGGTTTTGCCAATATTTGGTGAGCTGCCCAGAAGAGTATTTTGTAAATTGGCCAATGGAAGGTTCTGAATGCATAGGTTGTGAAATATGTATTAGTGGTTGCCCTACGCAAGCACTTAGAATGGAAGAAGTAGAGGAGGAGCGAGATACAGTTAATATCTCCGTCGATGGCAGTGCACATGAGGTGCCCTCAGGCATTAGTGTCTTAAGGGTATTGGAGATATTAGGTTACAAAGTTTCGCAATTCTACGGCGGTGGTGTTGTAAACCGGATGTGTAATAGCGGTGCCTGTTACAATTGCTGTGTAGTGATAGACGGTCAACTCAAAAGAAGTTGCGTGACTCCAGTAGAGAAGGGTATGGAAATAATCACCGATAAGGATATGATAGAGCGCTACGAGCCGCTTCAGCTTGTTTCTCAAATCTCCGCCTACTTACATCCAGGTGTTTCATGTTTCACCAATGGCTGCAATTTTGCCTGTTCTTGGTGCCATAACTGGAATATAACTTTCTCCTCAGTTGGGGACCCGCTTACACCCAAGCAATTCGCCGAGATTATAAGCCGAGGTAGTGGAAATTATTCTATGCTTGGCCTCTCCGGTGGCGAGCCAACATTAAACAGAAGATGGCTTATAGGTTTTCTAAAAGAGCTAAGCCATGGGAATAAAAAATTGTCAATACAAGTGGATACAAATGCATCTATACTGACCAAAGATTATATAGATGAACTTTATTATTCTGGGATGACACATATTTCCCCAGATATAAAGGCAGATAGTGTTGAGGCTTTTATGAGCGTAACCGGGGTGGAAGACAGGGAGCTTGCCCAGTTCTATCTAAACAGATCTTGGGAAGCTGTGAAGTATATAATCAATGAGTATACCGGGAAGCTTTTTTATGCCGTAGCCATCCCCTATCACCCCCGATTGAACAGCCTTGAGGAAGTCTATAAAATGGGGCAAAGGCTGGCTTCCCTAAATAAGGATATTGATGTGAACTTAGTTGAGTACCATCCTGCATTTAGGGCAAGGGAAATGACCTTAGCACCAAAGGGAATGGTTCAAAAGGCAGTGGAGTTACTTCATGATGCAGGGCTAAACAATGTATGGCTTCAGGGATTGGAGGATGCTCCCAGCCCCCTAGATCCTGAAGAGCTTGTAGGTTCTCTAATTTTGAAAGGAGATCAGAATCGAATATAGCGAAGAACTAGGCGGTTGTGGACAAGGGGCCCCAGGGTCCAGACAGGGGCCGCCCTCGAGACAACCATTCAGGGGATGATAGATGCGTATCTGGAGTTCATTAACGCGCTACCGTAGCCTTCGGGCTCCCAAGTATTTGAGGGTGCCGATACTGGCCGGGGTATTGCTCACTCTTTGTATGGCGTTTTTGATATTCACGGGGCTTTCTCGTGGCTAGGGAGTTGCGAAAGTGGGTCGAACCCCCACTTCACCCCAAAGGTGTGAATAACTGGCATGCCAGTTATAGCTTCGAGGTTTCGCAACTGCCTTTATCTACTTAAGAAGGGCCTCCCTGATGAGATGCCGAGCCTGGTCGTGTCGGCGCAGATGCTCCACCTCCTGAGCAAAGATCTCCTCAAGAGCTGCCAAGGCCTCCACCTGTGCCCTTGCTCGGTGGCGTAGTGCTTCCACCCGCAACCGACAACCGGTCATACTTTCCATTGCACTAACTCCTTGATCGCTGCGCCCACCCGCGTCCTGAGCCAGTATGGTAGCTGGATGTCTTTCTGGTTCTGCTCCAGCCAGCTCTGCACTCCGCGTAGCACTGAGAGCCCGACGACCCGGACCTGGCTAGCACCAATGTGGCCGTCCCCTTTGACCAACACCACCTTTCACTGCCACGGCGGTAGTAAGCCTCATGATAGCTTACCGCTATAGCTGGCTGGTCAACGACTTTTCCATGGCGCGCACCGTCTTCTCGATATCAGCCTCATCATGTGTCAGAGACATAAAGGCAGCCTCAAACTGGGATGGCGGCCAATAGATGCCTTCTTCTAACAACCGATGGTGTAAACGAGCGAAGAGGCGGGTATTTGAGGATCGGGCTGACTCATAATCAATCACCTCGCATTCGGTGAAGAAGATGGTGAACATAGAGCCAGCCCTGGATATAAATGCGGGCACGCCTGCTTTGGCTATCGCTTGGCCAAGTTTGGCTGTTAGTAGGGATGTCCTCTGTTCCAAGAGATCATAGGTGCCGGGTTGGCTCAGGATTCTTAGCGTTTCCAAGCCCGCTGTCATCGCCAGGGGGTTACCTGACAGGGTTCCTGCTTGATAAACCGAGCCAAGCGGTGCCACCATCTTCATGATAGCTTCTCTGCCCCCGTAGGCTCCCACTGGAAGCCCGCCGCCGATGACCTTGCCCAAGCAGGTGAGATCAGGTGCCACCCGGTAGCGGTCTTGGACGCCCCCGTAGGCCAAGCGAAAGCCAGTGACCACCTCATCAAAAATGAGAAGGGAACCACTTTCCTTTGTCAACCGACGAAGACCTTGTAGAAACCCAGGCTTGGGTGGCACAACTCCCATATTAGCTGCCACCGGCTCGACTATTATGGCCGCGATCTCCTCCGCGTACTTTTGGAAAAGTTGCTCCACAGCAGCCTCATCGTTGTAGGGGCAAACCAGAGTGGTCTGAGCGTAGCTAGCGGGAACACCGGGGCTATCTGGTATTCCCAGGGTTGCCAGCCCCGAGCCAGCTTTTGCCAGCAATCCATCGCAGTGGCCGTGGTAACAGCCGGAGAACTTAACGACCTTTTCTCTTCCGGTGAAAGCTCGGGCCAGGCGCAGCGCACTCATCACCGCTTCCGTACCCGAGCTAACAAAACGCACCATCTCAATAGATGGGATAGCAGTGCATATCATCTTGGCCAGGGCAGTCTCCAACTCAGTGGGCGCTCCAAAGCTGGTACCGCGCTCTATTGCTCGTTTTAGGGCTTCAACAACCTGCGGGTGGGCGTGACCCAAGATGAGAGGACCCCAGGAGCAAACATAGTCTATGAATTCGTTCCCATCCTCGTCGTAGATCTTAGACCCCAGCCCCCTCTTTATGAAGAGGGGCTTTCCTCCAACCGCTCGGAATGCCCTTACCGGGCTATCGACGCCTCCCGGCAAATAGAGTTGAGCCTCTGCAAAGAGCTCCTCGGAACGCCTGCGATTCATGTTCAACTTCCCTGCTTTGCCCTCAGTGCGACCGAAGCCAGCGAGCTGCTTCCTTGGCGTGGTAGGTAATGATGATATCCGCCCCCGCCCTTTTTATGGCGCTCAGGATCTCTAGGGTCACTGCCCTTTCATCGAGCCACCCTTTTTGTGCTGCTGCCTTCACCATAGCAAACTCACCGCTGACATTGTAGGCTGCCAGCGGGTGGTTGAAGGTATCACGCACCTTGCGTATCACATCTAGATAGGCAAGAGCTGGCTTCACCATCACTATGTCCGCCCCTTCGGCGATATCCTGCGCCACCTCCCTTAAAGCCTCCCTCACATTGGGAGGGTCCATCTGATAGGAGCGACGATCACCAAACTGGGGAGCGCATTCAGCAGCCTCGCGGAAAGGGGCGTAGAAAGAGGAAGCATATTTTGCGGCATAGGACATGATGGGTGTAGTGTGAAAGCCGTCGGCGTCCAATGCTTCCCGGATCGCCTTTACCCTGCCATCCATCATGTCTGAAGGTGCCACCATATCGGCCCCGGCCGCTGCATGGGAGTGGGCGATCTTGCCCAAGATCTCCAGGGTTCTGTCATTGTCAACATGACCCTCTACTATTATGCCGCAATGCCCGTGGCTGGTGTACTCACAGAGGCAGACATCAGTCACCACCACCAAATCGGGAACAGCCTCCTTGACGGTGGGTATCGCCTTCTGGATAACCCCCTGGGGGCTATAGGCCTCAGAGCCAAGTTCATCCTTGGTCTCCGGCAGGCCGAAGAGGATGACCGCCGGGATACCCAGCCTGGCTATCTCTTCAACTTCCTTAGCCAGCAGGTCGGTAGATAACTGAAAGATCCCCGGCATCGAGCCTATTTCTCTTTTGATTCCATGCCCGGAAGCTACAAATAGGGGATAGATGAAGTCGCCGGCATTTATCTCGGTCTCGGCGATCATTTTCCTCAATTGTTCCCATCTGCGGAGCCGATGCAGGCGCACCTGGGGAAATTCAGCCATTTAGACCACCTCCCTCTTGATCCGTTCTTTGTTTTCCACAAGAGCATGAACTAAGCCAGGGATGGTATGTTCCTGGGCCACAATATCTGCCTCCAGCCCCATTTCACTGACTGCGGCCGCGGTGGTTGGCCCTATGCAAGCGATAATAGCCCTTCTCAAAGGGCCGAGGCTATCCCCAAGCAACGCGGCCAGAGTTTTCACTGCCGAGGGGGCGGTAAAGACCACAACATCGATCTCTCCCCTGGAGAGCGCCTCTTTGGCGAGAAGGTTCTGCTCCCTGTTCGGCACTATACGGTATAGCGGCACCTCATCCACCCTGGCATCGAGGCTCAATAGCCCTTCTACAAGCTCCTTTACCCCTCTCTCGCAACGCAGCACCAGAATAGGGGCACCCGAACCTCCCCTCTCCCGCAATCCCGAGATGATGTTTTGAGAGGTGTATTTCTCTGGGATGTAATCGGCCTGCACTCCATATTTGACCAGCGCCTCCCCGGTAGCAGGCCCTATGGCACAGACCTTTACCCCGTTTAGGGCACGGGCATCAAGACCGAGGGCAAAAAGACGGCTGAAGAAAGCCTCGACCCCATTGGCGCTGGTGAACACCGCCCAGTCGTAGTCCGAGATACAAGAGATGGCTTTATCCAGCCCCTTATGAGGAGATATGGGCTCGATCTGCAGGTTAGGTAGTTCTATCGGCTCAGCGCCCTGCTCGGTCAGCAGCCGGGAGAGCTTTCTGGCTCGCTCCCGCGTTCCCGTTATTAATACCTTTTTACCGAAAAGCGGCCTTTGCTCAAACCACCTGAGGGCACCATGTAGCTGAACCACCCTTCCCACCACTATCACTGCTGGAGCGCCTAGATCCTCCTCTGCTGCCCTCTCCAGAATAGTGGAAAGATCGCCTACGATGGTGTGCTGCCTGGGGCTTGTTCCCGAGGAGATGATGGCGACTGGCATATTTGGGGGACAGCCATTCTCCAGCAGCTTCCCAACAATATGAGGAAGGTTACTAACTCCCATAAGAAAGATGAGTGTATCGGCGCCGGCGGCGATGCGGTCCCACTTAATGTTCGATTCACGATTTTTCGCCGGGTCCTCGTGCCCGGTGATGACGGCAAAGGAGGAGGAGAGGCCGCGATGGGTGACGGGAATTCCAGCATAGGCGGGAACAGCTACCGCCGATGTAACCCCGGGCACCACTTCGAAAGGGACATCGCTGGCCGCCAGGGCTTCGGCTTCTTCACCCCCACGCCCAAAGACAAAGGGGTCACCACCCTTCAGGCGTGTTACCACCTTGCCTTTTTCTGCCTTCTCAATGAGGAGGGCATTTATCTCTTCCTGCTTCAGAGGATGCTTCCCCGGCGTCTTGCCTACATATATAAGCTCTGCCCCGGGCTTTGATTCATCGAGCAGCTGTTTGGGGACCAGCCAGTCGTAGATTACTACATCAGCTTTCCTTACGCACTCCAAGCCCTTCACGGTGATTAGCTTCGGGTCGCCGGGGCCTGCACCTGTGAGGTAAACCACCCCTTTTTTCCTCATGCCTCTGCCCTTTCCAGAATTTCCCCCGCCCCTAACTTGAGGAGCTTGTGAGCAAGCCTTTCCCCCAGCCCCTCAGGGTTTTTGGCTGCGCCAGTTTCTGAAGTCCTGACAACCCTCCTGCCATCAGGGGTGGCAACAAGCCCCTCAAGCTCAATGTCTTCCCCACTGACCCTCCCCAGGGCAGCTATGGGAACTCGACAGCCTCCCCCGAGGCTTCGAAGAAAGGCGCGCTCGGCTGTAACCTCGAGCCTTGTTTCCCTGTGATCCAGCACTCTGAGGAAAACAGCGATATTATCCTTTGTGCGCGCTTCAACTGCCAGGGCTCCCTGTCCCGGCGCGGGAAGAAGGATCTTAAAGGAAAGGCACTCCGTGATCCTGTCCTCCCACCCCATGCGTATCAATCCCGCTGCCGCCAAAACCCCCCCGTCAAGCCCCGGGGAGAAAAGTTTGCGCAAGCGGGTATCGACATTGCCCCTGATGGGACATATCCTCAGGTCTTGGCGGAAGGCTTTAAGCTGGGCAGCCCTTCTCACGCTCCCTGTGCCCAGGAGCGCCCCTTCTGGCAACGCCGCTAAAGGGAGACCGTGTCTGGAAATCAACGCATCCCGGGCATCCCCTCTGTGGCATATCGCCACCAGCTCGAGATCGGGGCTGAGTGTGGTGGGGACGTCTTTTAGGCTGTGGACGGCAAGGTCGATCTCGCCGCAAAGTAAGGCTTCCTCGATTTCTTTTACAAAGAGGCCCTGCCCTTCTGTCCCCCAGCGTAGGCTTCGGCTGCGATCCCCGCTCGTCTTTATCGGCTTGATGAGAAAATCCCACTCAGGATAGATCCGCCGCAATTGCCCGATAATAACCTCAGTTTGGCGAAGAGCCAGGAGGCTTCCTCGCGAGCCAACTATCAACGTCTTAGGCCTCATCATGCTCATCCAGATTGAAAAGTCCCTCGACCATCTGGAAATATTCGCTGTTGCAGTGCTTTTTCAGAGAGATGATGGGGTAATGGGTAATCCCTTTGACGATGGCTTTGGTGAGATAATCGATTCTTTTGAGGTCCTCCTCAGAGAGGTGCTGCAGTTTCTTCAGGGCTTTGGTTAGCTGGACCTGGCGAACAGCCTCCGCCCGTTCGACCAGTGCTTTTATCGTCGGCACCGCTTTGAGGGAATCCCACCACACCATAAATTGGGCTGCTTCGCGGTCGATGAGACCTAATACCTTCCCGATTTCTCTCTCTCTTTCCCATCGAGCTTCCTCTGTAATCTCCTTGAGGTCATTGATGTCGTGGAGGCAGACATTCTCAATTACCCTTATCTCGGGCTCGATATCCCGGGGAACGGCGATGTCTATCAGGAGGAGGGGGCGATGCGAACGATGTTTCATCACCTCTTTTATAAGCGACGAGTGAAGGATAAAATGGGGGGCGCCGCTGCAACTTATCACTATGTCTGAGGCAATCAGGGCATCATCTATATTGCGTAAAGGGATAGCCCTACCGCCGAGCACGGATGCCAGAGCCTTCGCCCTGTTAAGGGTCCTGCTGGCAATGGTTATTTCCGATACCCCCTTTTTGAGGAGCGCCTCGGCTGCCAATCTGCCAGCCTCGCCGGCACCGATGACCAGCACCCTGCACCTCGTGATATCCACGAAGAACCCTCTCGCTAGCTCCACCGCGGCGGAGCTTATGGAGGTCGCACCTCTACCGATAGCCGTCTTGGCACGGGCTCGATTCCCCACTCGAAGAGCGCGACGGAAGAGATTCGAGAGGGGGTAACGCGATATGCCAAGGCGCTCTGCTTCCTCTACTGCCTGGCGCACCTGAATGAGGATTTCAGCTTCGCCAATAGCCATCGAGTCGACACCCGTGGCGACTTCGAAAAGGTGTTTAACGGCTTCTCTCTGGCAGAGCACATAAAGGTGAGGGCAGACATTCTGAAGGGGAATGCCGCCCTCTGCGCTTAAGAAACCTTTAACCCTCTCCTCTCCAGCGGAAGGATCCTCAGTAAGGGCATAAACCTCGGTTCGATTGCAGGTTGAGAGGATAACCCCCTGCTCCACATAGTTGGAAAGGGAGAAAAGCGCACCCTTTAGCCTTTCGCTCCTTATGGCGAGTTTTTCCCGCACCTCAAGAGGAGCAGTTTTGTGGTTTGCTCCTATGACGAGAACTATCACTTCCCCTTTCAACCTTTCACGCACTCCCGGGGGAGCTCGATCCTACTCCTGGGGAAACAGGTTTTCCAGTTCCTCTCGGATTCTCCTTGCCAGCGCCGGGTTGGCACCCCCTGTGGACACCGCGATGGCGAATTCCCTGCGCCGCAGTGTGGAGGGAAGGATAAAGTCGGAGAGCCTCCACTGCTCATCGGCTATGTTCGCCAGCACGCCCTTTTCCTTTGCCTCCTGTGCCACCTTCAAATTTATCCTGGGGTCGTCGGTGGCGGCGATAGCCATGAAAGCGCTATCGAGATCACCAGCCTGGTAGCCTCGCGCCTCGGCTCGGATTTGCCCTTTTTTGGCTAGCCGCTTAAGCCCCGGGGAGAGGGAGGGGCTGATAACCAGGATCGAGGCCCCGTGTTCCAGAAGCCCTCGCACCTTGCGCTCCGCCACCTTGCCGCCCCCGATGACGACGCAATTTTTCCCTTGGATTTTTAGGAAAATGGGATAATAACTAGACAAAGTACCTTATCCCCTGCTTCTTGTACTCCTTTACACTGTGAAGAAGGCTATACCCCCAGACCCCAGTGTGCTCGGAGATTTTCTTGGTCAGCCCTTCGCACTCTTCGCGGCTTGAGCCGTGGATCATGGCGAACATGTTATAGGGCCAATCCTTGGTAGCTACCCGCTCATATACGTGACTTACCCTCGAAAAAGAAGCGATTTCCCTTCCTACCTGATCCACCAGAGGCTGGGGAACGATCCAGCAGCCCATCGCATTAGCATTGAAGCCAACTCGGTAGTGATCCAGAATCGCCGAGTAGCGGCGCATAATCCCCCGCTCCACAAAACTCCTTGCCAGCTCTAAGAGAGGCTCGGCGTCCATCCCGAAGCGCTTTGCCAGCTCGTGGAAGGGTTCTGCTGTCATAGGAAGGTCGCCCTGCAGCGCTCTGATAGCCTCGATCTCCGAGTTGGTTAGAACTATCGCCTCCTCCTGCGCTATGGGGTGTGGGCTACCCTGATCGGCCCTCAGTGTGTCCTCCAGCAGGTCCCAGTACACCCTTATCTTGAAGGTGCGCAGGGTGGGGAGTGTGATAACAGCACCAGCCTTTGTCGCCCGGGCAAGCCTCTCCACCTCATCACCAAGATTCCAGGTTTGTGGGATTGTCAATACAAACCAGAGGTTATAGAGGTGATGGCGAGCATAGTTATGGCTTACCCCAGGATGCCTGCTGATCACATCTGCTACTTCATCAAGATGCTCCGGGGCAACCTGCATCGCCACCAGGGTGCTCCGATAGCCAAGGCTCCTCGAATTAAAGATAGCCCTGATGCTGCGGATGATTCCCCCCTCCCTAAGCCTCTCAACCCGCCTCATCGCCTCACCCTCAGCGATGTCCAGCCTCTCCCCGATCTCGCTGAAAGGCTTCGCGGCGAGGGGAAAGCGAGTTTGTATCGCATTGAGGAGCCTTTTATCAACAAGGTCCAGTTTCATACCCATCCTTCCCCGGCTGGTAGACACAGCAGGGCTCGGCAGCCAGGTGATCACCGGTTAAGGCGTAAGCCCTGGCCCTCGACCCGCCACAAATCCGTCTGTATTCACAGCGCCCGCACTTCCCTTTAAGTTTGCCCACATCCCTGAGTTCCTGAAAGAGCCTTGAGCGGCAGTATATCTCCTCCAGGGGCTTTTCCCTCACGTTTCCGGCTCCCAGTGGGAGAAAGCCACTGGGATAGACCTCTCCAATGTGGGAGATGAAACAACATCCCCTGCCATCGTTGACATC
>SOJQ01000064.1 GCA_004376075.1 Dehalococcoidia bacterium
CCCCCCCCCCCCTCCCGCGCCCCCCCGCCCGCGACCCCCCCCCCCGCCCGGCGGCGGGCGTGGTGCCAAAAAATTATATCCCTGCGGTGGAAAAGGGAGTTCATGAGGCCCTAAACGAGGGGGTATTGGCAAAGTACCCCGTTGTTGACATGAAGGTAACGCTCTACGATGGCAGCTATCACTCCGTGGACTCCTCGGACATAGCCTTCAAGATCGCCGGCTCCCACGCTACGAGAAAGGGGCTCTCTCAGGGGCATCCCGTTTTGTTGGAGCCGATAATGAATATGCGAATCACTGTGCCCGAGGGGCTCACCGGCGATGTCATCGGCGACCTCAACGGGAAGCGGGCCAAGGTGCTGGGGATGAGCCCCCAGGATGGACTAAATATCATTGAGGCTCAAGCCCCCCTCGCCGAGGTGCAGCACTACGCCATAGACCTGCGCTCGATGACCCAGGGGAGGGGCAGCTTCCGGATGGAGCCGAGCCACTATGAGGAGATACCGGCCCACATCGCCCAAAAGATCATCGCCGAGAGAGAGAAGGCATAAGAAAACCTTCTCCCCCATCTTTACTACAGGCGATGGGCCTTGTTAGAGCACAGTTTCTAGGGGACGTGGATGCTGTTTATCAGCGACATAACCTCAGCCTCATCCGCAGTGGTAGCATCGTAGAGGGCGTAGACATCCACGCAGGTTTTTCCCTTGACATAGACAATCTCCAATTCGTAGACATCTAAGGAAGCGTCGTAGGCCTTAGCGTAACCGGCGGGGCAGCCATCGATGCTCATCATTCCCGTTTCATCAGGGGTAAAGCCGGACACGTCAGCTTCAAAAACTGCGTAGGCGATTAAAGCGGCGCTATCGCTCTCTCTGCCCCGAAGGTCCGAAGGGATGTCGCCATACCAGATATCAACCCGATCATAATCCACTTGATCTGTGTAGGTAATCAGTCCCCAATCGACGCCCAGTTCATATCCTTCGTACCCTGGGTATGGCGTGTCCTCTGTTAGGGACCAATTGGGCGGGATGTAGCCAACCGTGGGCTTGACAACCCCTGGTGTGACACAGCTCACAGAGAGCGCAAGGATGCTCAAACAAACCAAGATGCCGAGCAGCAATGGAATTGTCTTCTTCAATTCTCACCTCCTTAGTTGCCCTTTTCAGCTGCCAACGAGCTCCTTCACCTTCGCGGTGAAAGCGGGGAGTATCTTCTTGTAGTCGCCGACCACCCCGAAGCGGGCCTCCTTGAATATATTAGCCTCGGCGTCCTTGTTTATGGCGATGATGTTCTTGGAGCCGGAGCATCCCGCCATGTGCTGACTGGCGCCAGACAGGGCGACAGCGATATAAAGGGTGGGGCTGACGATCTTTCCGGTGAGTCCAACTTGAAGGGAGGATGGCACCCAACCGTTATCGCAGGGTGGTCTGGTGGCCCCTACAGCTGCGCCCAGGACCTTGGCCAGCGCCTCCAGCTCCTGGAAGGCCTCAGCACTGCCTATGCCTCGCCCACCAGTGATTACAACGTCGGCATCCTCCAGTTTAATCCCTACAACCTCCTCCTTCACCTTCTCCACAACCTTGGTCCTGATCAGGGATGGGTCCAGCCCTGACTCGATGCTGATGACCTCCCCCTTCCTGGAATCATCCCTTTCCAGGGGATCCATCGCCTTTGACCTCACTGTAGCCATCTGGGGTCGGGTCTCCTCGCAGGTATAAATCGCCCTGGCGTTGCCGCCATAAACGGGGCGTGTCTGGAGCATGAGCTTTGACTCAGGGTCAATGGAGAGCTCCACGCAGTCCATGGAGACGGCCGTGTCCAGCCTGAAAGCCAGCCTCGGAGCCAGGTCGCGCCCCATCGCCGTCTGACCCAAAAGAAGGATATTTGGCGAAACCTGCTTAACCACCTTTTCCATGACCGCCAGATAGCTATCGGTCTGATAGTCCTCAAGAAGGGGGTCATCAACGACATAGACCTTTTCTGCGCCAAAGGCGATAGCCTCAGCGGCCAGGTGGCCAACGCCGCTGCCCATTAACACTAAAGAGAGCTCCTCCCCTAAAGCATCGGCAAGCACCCTTCCGCCGCCGAGCAACTCCGTAGTGATGGAAGACAGCTTCCCCTCGATAATCTCGCCACAAACCATCACCCCTTTGTTCTCAGCCATCGATGTTACCTCCATAGAAACACTATTTATATTAACTTAACCTCTCTCAGTTTCAGCGCCAGATTGGCTGCCGCCTCCTCGGGATTTTCGCCCTCGATGATCTCACATTTTGCTTCGCGAACGGGGATGAATAGCTTGAGCAGCTTGATGCGCGCCCCAGCGGCACCGAGCTTTGAGGGGTCAGCGCCAATATCCTGGGCGGTCCAGGTGGGCACCTCCTTCCTCGCTGCTGCCATAATCCCTTTGAGCTTTGGATACCGAGGCTCACCGAGCTCGTTGCTCACCGTGATCAAAACGGGTGGAGAAACCTCGATCACCTCATAGCCATCGGTGACCACCCTCTCCACCGTGACATTGCCATCGACAAGCTCCACCTTCTTGGCCACTGTTACGCTGGGTATCCCCAGGAACTCGGCGATGCTGGAGCCCACCTGACCGGCATCCCAGTCCGCAGCTTGCCTTCCGCAGAAGATCAGGTCATATTCCCCTATCTTCTTGATAGCCATCGCCAGGGCATAGGCTGTGGAGCGACTATCAGCACCTTCAAAGGCTGGGTCCTGAAGCAGGATCAGCTCGTCAGCGCCCATGGCCATCGGTTTCCTGATCACATCCATAACAAAGTCCTTACCCAGGCTGAGCACGGTGATCTTGCCGCCATGAGCATCCTTTATCCTTAGCGCCGCCTCCACCGCCTGTTCATCAAAGGGGCTGACCACTTGCGATACACCGGAGGCGGGAATAACCTTCTTTGCCGCTTCGTCGACCCTAAAACTGCCCGCCGGCGCCTCTGGATCAGCTATCTGTTTCACGCAAACGATCATGTTGGGCATGGCATCCCCCTTTCTAAAACTTGGGAACGAATCGGCCGTTTTAAGCCCTTTTGAGTCTAGACCGGCGTTAAAT
>SOJQ01000059.1 GCA_004376075.1 Dehalococcoidia bacterium
TCTATCCTATCCTTTCCTCCGAGGCCAGCTTCGCTAGCTCGGCAAGACGGGGGTCAATAGCACCGGGAGGGCAACTACAAGAACCCAGATTGAGGTTTTGACCACAGGAGGGGCATAACCCGACGCAGCCCTCTCGGCAAAGAGGCTTCATGGGCAGGACCAAAAGCGAATATTGGCGCATTGCCTCGGTTAAGTCGATCTCCCGATTCTCATTGATGGTGAAAGCGCCCTCTTCCCCCCAAAAAGGCAACGAAGCACCACTTGAGGGATCCACAGTAAGCAAATACTCTTCCTTTATCTCGAGGGTCAACGATTGGTCGAAGCTAACCAGGCAACGGCTGCACATAGCCTTAACCGTGGTGTTCAGGGTACCATTAACAAAGATGCCCCGATCGGTACGGAGCAAACTCACCTCTCCATAGGTTGAACAATTCGACTCACTTTCGCTGACCCGGTAATGCCTTATCGATCCTATAGGCTCCTTAAGCTGCTGTGATACATCGATTACCATAAATAATACCACTTTGATGGCAAGATGGCTTATTATAGGAATAGCATTGCCCACTGTCAAGTGCCATCTTTTGCAAAGCGAGGAAAATCGCTGTTGCAAGCCGACTTAAGGTATGCTAACATATTCAACTGTGACTTTGCAATATATAAAGGAGAGCTGAGATGCCCAAGATCTATTTTATCGATGTCACCAATCGGGATGCGGTTCAAGCATCGCGAATCATCATGGCGAAGCTACAAAAGACTATGGTGAATTTTTATCTCGCTGAGATGGGCATCCATCAATCGGAGTTCTCTTTCCCCTACGTAAAACACGAGCGAAATTATATTCAAGCGAATCTGGAGCTTCAGGAGATGGGTGCTCTGGGCTCCTTGGTGCTGGAGGGCTGGTGCCGTGCCATCGTTGCCGATGTAGCGGAGGCCCTGCCCAGCGGGGTGCGCGATCTCAACATCTCCATCTCCACCTCAGATCAGATGATCCTCCATAAGTTCCGCGGCAAGCTAAGCAGGGAGAGGGTGATTGAGGAGATGGTGGAGGCGGCAAGCTATGCCAGAAAGGGAGGGGTGAGGACCCTGGGGGTCAACGCCGAGGATGCCTCACGCACCGAGATGGGCTACCTGATCGAGTTTGCCCAGACAGCTAAAGAGGCGGGAGCCGACCGGATAAGGTATTGTGACACCCTGGGCTACGACACCCCGATGAGCATCTACCAGCGGGTGAAAACCCTGGCGGAAAAGGTAAGGATTCCCGTGGAGCTCCATTGCCACAATGACCTCGGCATGGCTGTCGCCAACTCCGTTGCCGGTGCCCAGGGGGCTATCGATGGCGGCGTTGATGCCTATATCAATACCTCGGTGAACGGTGTCGGCGAGCGAGCGGGGCAAGCCGACCTCTTAAGCTGCATTCTCGCCCTGAAACTTGCCCGGGAGATGGAATCCTATGAGATCGGCGACCCCATCAACCTCGTGGTGGCCAACAAGCTGGCCAAGTATGTCTCCTACGCCTTTGGTATTCCCATCCCCATCAACCAACCAGGGGTAGGGGCAAACGTCTTCGCCCATGAGGCGGGGATTCACGCCGATGGTGCCCTTAAGGATCGAAGGAACTATGAGCTCTTCGACTACGAGATCCTCGGTGTTGAGGAAGAGGAGCGCGTCCTCACCGGTCGGGTGATCACCACCGGCGAATTTGGCGGCCTTGCTGGGTCCAGGCATGTATACAATACCCTGGGCATCACCTTCTCCAGCGATGAGGAGGCGCAACACATCCTGGAGCTGGTGCAGCTCGCCAATGCCCACACCCAGAAGCCCCTCACCCCGGATGAGCTCCGCTTTATCGCTAATTATCCTGAGCAAGCGAGGAAGATCTTTACCCTAACCCCCTAGAAGAGGTCCAAAAGGAGGCGAAAAGGCAAGGCCGGGAGACCGGCCTTTTTCTCTCAATTGGAGGCAAGGTGAGAATCGAAGGCAAAATAAGGGAAGCAAGCTTCCTCCAAAGGTTAAATCAATTCTCCGCTTTGGTGGAGCTGGAGGGAAGTGAGGAGGTTGTCTACCTTGCCAATTCGGGAAGGATGGAGGAGCTGCTCCAGCCAGGTCGCCCGGTTCTCCTCGAAGAGAGATTCGCCCCTCATAGGAAGACCTGCTACGATCTAATAATAGTGGCCCTGGGCGAAAAATGGTCTCCGTGGATGCCAGAGTGCCCGGAAAGCTGGTCTACGAGGCTCTACTCAGGGGCGCTTTGCCCCATTTTAAGGGCTATTCCTCCATCTATAGGGAAGCGACCCTGGGGCAGAGCAGGCTGGACTTTCTGATCAGCAGTAGTAGCCGCTTTTGTTTCCTTGAGGTTAAATCGGTGACCCTTGTTCGTCAAGGAAGGGCTCTTTTCCCAGATGCCCCAACCCTGAGGGGTATGAGGCAGCCATCGTCTTCGTCATCCAGCGAGAGGACGCCTTCGCCTTCTCCCCCAACGATGAGATGGATCCCGAATTTGGGCGAGACCTCCGAGAGGCCGAGGAGGAGGGGGTCTCCATCTATGCCTATCGCTCTAGCGTGAGCCCAGGGGAGATCACCCCGGCCCAGGAGCTACCTGTTTTGCTCTAATTTGGAAAGGCTAGCTTTGGAGAAAGCAATGAAGGAGATGGTGCTGAAACCTATCGGCATAGTGAGGAGCGAGGTCAGCGAGCCAAGGAGGGCAGGGTGGGAGCAGGTGACCTCAGAGATCATAGTTGATGAGAGCCTAACGGAGTCCCTGGATGGGTTGGAGGCCTTCTCTCACATCATCGTAGTCTATTGGATGCATAAGGTTTTCTATGCGGGGCTCCCCAGGGGCAAAATCCATCCCCAGGGGAGGGAGGACCTCCCCCTGGTGGGCATCTTCGCCACCCGCACCCCCTATAGACCCAATCCCGTGGGGGTGACCGTAGTCAGGCTATTGAAGCGTAAAGGGAATGTGCTCCGGGTGGTGGGCCTGGATGCCATCGATGGCACCCCAATAATCTACATCAAGCCCTATATTCCCCGCTTCGATTCCCCTCCCCATGTCTAGGTGC
>SOJQ01000047.1 GCA_004376075.1 Dehalococcoidia bacterium
AACCACCCTTATGAAGGGCTCTCCCCGGTAAAAATCCCCATAGAGCTCCTTTATCTCCCTCCTTCCCTTCTCATTTCCAGCTATTTTCCCCTCTTTGAGCTGAGCATAGCAGGAGGTGAGGATCCCCCGGCTCATCGGCACGAGGTGGGGGACGAAGGTAACCGAGAAAGATAGCTCCGGGTTTAATCTAGAAAGCTCCTGAGTTATCTCTGGAAGATGACGATGCCCATCGAGGGCATAGGCGGAAACATTTTCATTTGCCTCTGAGAAATGGGTGTTAAGACTTAATGTTCTCCCCGCTCCGGAGACCCCTGACTTAGCATCGATGATGATCCCAGGCTCGATTAGCCCCTCCTTGACAACAGGGGCCAGGGCGAGAAGGGCGCCGGTGGGGTAACAACCAGGATTTGCTACCAGACGAGCGGAAGCGATAGGGGGGCGATTTAGCTCCACCAGACCATAGACCGCCTCTTCAAGAAGCTGTGGTTGGGGATGGGTAAATTCATACCATTTTTCGTACTCTTTAGCATCCTTCAGTCTGAAGTCGGCGCTGATATCGACCACCTTGATGCCCCGCTCAAGCGCCACCAATATTGCCTCAACGCTCGTCTTATGAGGCAGGGCCGAGAAAACTAGGTCCACATCCCCCAGCTCCGGCTGAATCACCAGATCGATGTCGGCAAGATGGGGCAGGAGCTCGCCCAGCTTTTGCCCCACGGCGCTCCTTCCCGTAATTGAGGTAAGCTCGACCCCGGGATGGCGGTGAAGCAATCGCGCCAGCTCCATGCCGATATAGCCTGTAACGTTGATAATGCCTACCTTTTTCATGGTTCTCTCCTTCAGCCTACTGTAATAGCAAACTCCTCATCTCCCTTTTTGCTGCTCTATTTCACTTAGCCTTTCATCGCTGATCCCGAAGTAATGAGCTATTTCATGGCGCACCGTCTCCCCAACCCTTCTCATTATCTCTTCCTCAGAGCGCCATATCCTCTCAATGGGCTTTTGGAAGATGGTTATCTTGTGTGGCAGGGTGGGTTGACGCCCACCCCCTTTGGCCAGCGGGCTGCCCTCATAAAGGCCCAGTAGCTCGCTGCGATGCCTAAGCCCTAGGCTGGCCAAGTGGTCTGGAGTAGGCCAATCCTCTACCACCACCGCGATGTTTTCCAGTTTCTCCTGAAACTCCTGAGGCAAATCATCGAGTGCCCTAGTTACCAGTTCCTCAAATTTTTCTCTTCTCATCGCCTTCTCCACCTATGAAGCTTGACGGGCACCCCTCATTGAAAACACATCCATGACATAAAGGGCGCTGCGCCCGGCAAATGCTCCTTCCGTGCGCCAGCATGTGGAGATGAAACTGGTACCTCTCCTGTGAGGGAACCACGTCCTCCAGTAGCTGGTGCGCCTGCTCCGCCGATACCCTGGAATCAATTAAACCAAGCCGCCTTGAAACCCGATAGACATGGGTGTCCACAGGGAGCACCGCCCTTTCCAAGGAGAATAGTAGCACACATGCCGCAGTTTTTGGTCCTACCCCGGGGAGTCCTTCAAGCCATGCCCTAGCCACGGGTAAAGGGAGCTCCCCCAGGAATCCCAGGTCCAGGGAGCCTTGGTTATCCAAAATCCCCTTAAGGATGGCCTTTATCCGCCCCGCCTTAATCCTGCTTAGCCCACCGCACCTGATCGCTTCGGCGATCTGATCAACGCTCACCTCCGCCACCCTCTCCCAGGTGCCGAAGGTCCTAATGAGCCTTTCAAAGGCCCGCTTCGAGTTCACATCGGAGGTGTTTTGGGAAAGGATCGCCCGGATCAGCTCAGAAAGAGGGTCACCGTGGGCTCGCCACTGGAGGGGGCCATATTCTCGCTCCAGCAAGCTGAGGATTTCATCGATGGTCATGCCTCTAGATTCCTTAGGTGGCAGGTGTCGTTGAGCAGTCTAAGGGAAGACCATCCCTCCCACAGTTCGAAAAGGTTGATCGCCGTGGTATCCTGTGCGATCTGCCAAAAGTGGGAGTTGTCCAGGCCTAGAAGGTGGCAAAGAAGCACTTTGCATACCACCCGATGAGTTACCAAGGCAACTGTCTCATTTTGGTGCCTCGCCACCAAATCATCAATAGTAGCGACCGCCCTTCTTTGGACATCCTCAAGGGTCTCTCCTTCAGGAATCTCGAGCCGCTGGGGACTATAACGCCAAAGGTCAAAAAGCTCTCGATATCGCCTTCTTGCCTCCTCTATGGAAAGCCCCTGCCAGATCCCGAAGTCCATGTCATTGATCCCATGCAACGGCTCTACCGGGAGACCGAGGCGGCTGGCGATGATCTGCGCTGTGGCCATCGCCCGCTTCAGGGGGCTGGAGTAGATAGCGGCCACATCCCATCGGGCGATCTTCTCCGCGGCCGCCTGTGCCTGCCTTACCCCCGTCTCATCCAGATCGATATCTACCCTCCCCCTAAACCTTTCCTCCCTGTTCCACTCAGTCTGTCCATGCCTGACAAGGATAATGCGAGTCAAAGGAGCCTCCCATCCTGTTTAGATAACGTTATTGTAACATAGGATGAAGCTACAAGAAAGCCAATCATTGACATCCCTTCACCCCTCCTGTAAACTGGCTTTGTGTTTTTGAGCGGTGAGGGTTAGGTTGCTCGCCACAGAAGAGGTACGTCAGCAGATCGGTCAAGCCTTAAAGGGACAGCTTGCCGATTATGTTGAGATTCGCATCGAGGAGAGGGAGGCCAGCCGTATTCAATACCGGGGCCGCGAGCTGGAGGATATTGGAAGAAGCACAAGCCTGGGAGGCAATGTGCGTGCCCTGGTCAAGGGAGGATGGGGCTTTGTCAGCTTTAACGAGCTAGGCGAACTGCGGCAAAAGGTGGAGCTGGCGGTGAAGCAGGCACATCTTGTGGGCAAAGAGGTGAGTAAGTTTGCCCCGGTGACTCCCGTGGTAGATGTGGTTGAGCCCCAGATAATGAAGGACCCAAGAGCTATCCCTCTGGCTCGAAAGAAAAGCCTCCTCGATGAGTATAATGAGATCATCTGGTCCATCCCCAAGATTCAGACCTCCGTCATCGCCTATGGAGACAGTGGCAAAAGGGTCATTTTCGCCAATTCCGAGGGTAGCTTTATCGAGCAAACCAAGATTGATCTCTCCACCCGCATCGTAGTTATTGCCCGCGATGATGGCGATGTTCAGCAGGTGGTGCTCAGCGAGGGCTCAAGCGGCGACTTTGGCTTTATGGAGGGGCTTCATGAGGAGGTTCGCCAAGCAGCAAAGCGTGCCGTGGCGCTGCTCTCCGCACCCCAGGTTAGAGGAGGGGAATACACCGTGGTCTTAGACCCTGTCCTCGCTGGAGTCTTCGCCCATGAGGCCTTTGGGCATCTATCGGAATCCGATTTTGTATATGAGAATGAGCGCCTGAAAGATATAATGGTTTTAGGTCGAAAATTTGGTGGGGAGCATCTCAACATCGTCGATGGCGCCGCGCTCCCCGGGCTTCGAGGCAGCTACAAATATGATGACGAGGGCGTGCCCGCAACAAAGACCTATCTGATCAGGGAAGGGGTGCTCGTGGGCAGGCTCCATTCTCGAGAGACCGCCGCCAAGATGGGCGAAAAACCCACAGGAAATGCCAGAGCGCTCGATTATCGTCATCCCCCCATTGTGCGGATGACCAACACCCTCATCGAGCCGGGGAAAGTCTCCTTCGAGGAGATGATCGGCGAAATCAAGGAGGGGGTTTACGTGAAGAACTGGTATGGTGGGATGACCAGCATGGAGATGTTCACCTTCTCCGCTGGCGAGGCCTATATGATCAGAGGTGGCAGGGTAGCGGAGTTCCTTCGACCCGTGGTGCTCACCGGAAACGTGTTTACCACCCTGGAGAACATCGATGCCATTGGCAACGACCTGGAGATGAATGAGGGGGGCGGCTGCGGCAAGGGGGCACAATCCCCCCTGCCGGTTTCCAATGGGAGCCCTCACATAAGGATTCGCAAGTGCCTGGTGGGGGGAAGGTGATACAAATCAAATAGCAAAAAGGCGGGATTTTTTCAATTCCCCCAAAACAATCAAAGGAAGTGATGGAACTGGAGAATATCCTATCCAGGGCGAAAAAGCTTGCTGAGGAGGCGGAGGTTTTCCTCGTCACCATGAGGGAAACCCCCGTTGGCTTTGAAGCCAACCGCTTGAAGAGGCTGGAGACCAGAGAGAGCACCTCTGTCTCTCTACGCATCATTAAGGAGGGCAAGATAGGGTTTTCCGCCACCACAAAGCTCGACGACCCCGATGCCTTGGTGCGGATGGCGGTGGAGACGGCCCAGTTTGGTCCCCTAGCAAGGTTCATCCTACCCTCAGCGCAGGTCTACCCCCAAATCGAGGTCTATGACCCAGGGGTGGAGGCGATAGCAATAGACAATATGGTCGAAATAGGCGACTCCCTGATAACGAAGATCAGAGGTCACACTCCGGAGATCCTTTGCCAGGCTGGGGTGAGCAAGAGCGTGGGCATGGTGAATATCCTTAACTCCCGCGGCGGCGAGGCAAGCTACCGCAAGAGCTTCTTTACCATCGGCATCGAAGGGATGTTGATTCGAGACACGGATATGCTTTTCGTCGGCGAAATAGATAGCTCCTGTCGCCCGATAACGGACCTTGATGCTCTGGCAGACACGGTGATCGAGCAGCTGGAGCTGGCGAAGCATACCGCCTCGGTCTCCACAGGGCAATTGCCAGTGATTTTAACCCCCAGAGGGGTGCGAAGTGCCTTCTTCACTCCCCTGGTGCTCGCCTTTAATGGAAGTGTGGTGGTGCAGGGGGCATCACCCTTGGTGGGGAGGCAAGGGGAGCAACTCTTCGATGAGAGGCTCTCCCTATGGGATGATGCCACTATCGACTATCGCCCCGCCAGCCGCCCTTGCGACGATGAGGGGGTGCCAAGCCAAAGGACGGCTCTTATTGAAAGGGGGGTGGTGGCAAACTTCCTTTATGACCTGCAAACCGCCGCCCTCGCCGGTAGCCGGAGCACGGGCAGTGGCAACAGGGCTCGGGGGGGCATGCCAAGCCCATCGGTGAGCGCCCTGGTGATTGAAGAGGGGGATACCCCCTTTGAGGAAATGATCCGAGATATGAGGGAAGGTCTGGTCATTGATATGCTCATCGGGGCAGAGCAGGGAAACGTTCTGGGGGGTGAGTTCAGTGGCAACGTTCTCCTCGGATACAAGGTGGAAAGGGGTGAGATCGTGGGGCGAGTTAAAGATACTATGGTTTCAGGAAATATCTACCATGCCTTGAAGGAGCTCGTTGCCATTGGGCGTGAAGCAAAGTGGGTTGGCGGTGTCCTTAAGGCTCCCGCCCTTTATTGCCCCAGTTTGGCGGTGGCAACTAAAGGATAAAGATGGAGGCGCTCCTTTGTGTCTGAAGAGATACCTAGCTGAGCTAAGCGATGGGGATAACACCCTGGTTTCCTCAAAGCTAGCCAAGCTTTCAGCCCCTTCCCAAGAGGAGCTAAAACTTTTTCTGAAGGCATGGGCAAGAATGGGTATTGCCCGGCGAAGGCAGATTGTGGGTAAACTTGCAGAGCTTGCTGAAGGGGACATTAAACTGAACTTCGATGACATCTTCCGTGCCTGTCTTCTAGACCCCGATGAAGTAGTACGGGTAAAGTCCATCGAAGGCTTATGGGAGTGTGAAAATCGCTCCCTTATCAAGCCCCTTATCGCCCTGCTTAGGGAAGATAGCAAAGAATCTGTTCGTGCCGCTGCCGCTGTGGCGCTGGGCAGGTTTGCCATGCTCGCTGAACTGGAGAAACTGCGCCCCGAGGATGGTGTAAAGGTTCAAAATGCTTTGCTTTCTGCTATCGAGGACCAGAGAGAGCAGCTTGAGGTGAAGCGGCGGGCCACAGAAGCTATCGCCCCCATCAGCCTACCAAAAGTAGAGGATATCATTCAGCAAGCCTATAAGAGCGATGATTCTAGAATGAGAGCCAGCTCCCTCTATGCCATGGGGAGGAATGGCGACCCCGCCTGGCTTCCCATCTTGGTGAAGGAGCTGAGCAGCCTCGATGCGGAGATGCGCTTTGAAGCAGCAGGGGCCTGTGGTGAGCTTGGTGATGAGGCGGCTGTTCCCCATCTTGTCAGGCTTATCGATGACATTGATACTCAGGTTAAATGCTCCGCAATAGTAGCGCTAGGACAAGTCGGGGGTAGTGAGGCGGAAGAGGCATTGCGAAAATGCCTGGATCACCCCGACGAGCAGGTTCGCAAAGCAGCAGAGGAGGCCTTGGAGGAACTGGGCTTTGGCAAGGAGCCCCTCTCCTTCAGGTTTGAATCTGGAGACCACCTCTAAGCCATCGTTAACAACCCGATAGCTGAGGTGCTTAGGTGCTGAAAGGTCGTAAGGTGGTGCTGCGGGAAAAAAGATTGGAGGATGCTGCCAACGACTATGCATGGCGGTGCGATGATGAGCTTGCTCGTCTTGATGCTGCCCTGCCTCTGAGGACCTCCTTCACGTCGTATTTAGCTGACTATGCCGATGAGCTCGGCTGTTCAAGCCCGCGAAAATGCCGCTTTGCCATTGAGAGCCTGGAGGGCAAGCATATAGGCAACCTCATGTACTATGATATCGATGAGGTTAAGAAGGAGGCGGAGTTGGGGATCATGATCGGCGACCGTGACTACTGGGATCAGGGTGATGGCACCGATGCCATCACCGCCTTGCTAGACCATATTTTTAACACGACGAGGCTGGAGAGAATCTACCTAAACACTCTTGACTGGAACATCAGAGCGCAAAGGTGCTTTGAGAAATGCGGCTTTGCCCCCTGTGGGCGGGTGAGAAGGTATGGCGACACCTTCATACTTATGGAGATATATCGAAGCTGGTGGCAGAGGTTGAAAAAGGAACCGAGCAGTGCCACCTGATATAGCTATAGTGGCTCGCTAAAGTCCCTATTCCTTTGGTGTTTGCGGTGGCGACGGATTCACCAGTCCCGCCACCGAGGTCGTTGACCATCACCTTGGCCCCTTCAGCAGCAAGCGCCAGGGCGTGGCATCTGCCCACCCCTCGGCCGGCACCGGTGACTACAGCAGACTGCCCCCTTTTAGTCCTGCACCGATCCTCCCCGCCCCCTTTCTACCACATTAATCTAGCGGCTGAGGTGGCAGTCGCCAGGCCTCAGCCGCAGAGTTCAGGTCAGAGTTTGCTTTACCCCTTTGGAGGTGCAGGCGGCGCTGGGTTCACCAGACCACGGCACAATGACCTTGGGAGGATGTCTGCCAATTGATCTAGGCTCCATGGTTTGTCTGTGTAGATGCTCCGCCACGGCTCCGGCTTCTGGAGTATAGATATCTGTCCGCTGCCAACGATAAAATCACAGCCGTTTATGTCGGCGGCCTCATCGGTGCACAGCCAGACGACGAGGGGTGATACATCCTCTGGCTCCATCTGGGTAACATCATCGAGCATATCTAGTGATGCCCCCATTGCCCGAGCCTTCTCCATAGCGGCGCGCAGTTCAGGGGTATCGGTCATCCTCGTCCGAGCACGGGGGCGAATAGCATTGCAGGTAACCCCATATCTTCCCATGTCTAAGGCTACCGTCCTGGTGAAGCCAACAATCCCCTCCTTGGCGGTACTGTAATTTGCTTGCCCCATGTTCCCCAGTCCTGACTCGGAGGCGGTGTTTATAATGCGGCCGCTCCTCTGCTGTCTGAAGACAACGCAGGCGTGCTTGGTGCAGTTGAAGTGCCCTTTAAGGTGAACGCTCATTATTACATCCCACTCCTCCTCGGTCATGTTAAAGACCATGCGGTCCCTGAGGATGCCGGCATTGTTCACCAGGATGTCCAGCCTGCCGAAGTTGTCGATGGCGGTCTTGATGATCCTCTCCGCACCTTGGTAATCGGCCACATTATCATAGTTGGCTACAGCCTCTCCACCCATCTTCTTGATCTCGTCCACCACCTCATCGGCGGGTGCCTTATCGGCCCCTGTTCCGTCCGCTGCGCCACCGAGGTCGTTGGCCACTACCTTGGCCCCTTCAGCAGCAAGCGCCAGGGCGTGGCATCTGCCCAGCCCTCGGCCGGCACCGGTGACTACAGCAACCTTCCCTTTCAGTCTCTCACCCATTTTTGACCTCCCTGCTTATTTTATTTTTAGAATTGGAAACCCCTTACTCCCAATCGCCATTGGTTAAAGCCTACTCCTTTGGTGGCTGGGGCGGCACTGGATTGACCAGACCCTCAGCCAGTGTCTTGGGGACAGTTTCACGCAGCTCCTCAATGGACCACCTCCCCTCCTTGGTGATCGTTTTTGCCTCTGTCCAAGGGGCATAAAGGGAGATTCGTCCCCCGCTAGCACCGAAGATTTGACCGTTGATGTTAGCTGCCTCATCGCTGGCCAGATACACTATTATGGGTGGCACATCCTCTGGGTCTCCCAGCATCATCTTATAAAGCTCCTCCATCGGGGTATCTTCGGGAAACTGGGCGCCGCGCTGAGCCATCAGCTGTCGCAGCCGATCCGAGGGTATGGTTGCTGTCATCCTGGTGGCGGCAGCAGGGCACACCGCGTTCACCGTTATCCCATATCTGCCCAGGGCAAGGGCGCAAGACTTAGTGAACCCGGTAACCCCCGCCTTGGCACAACTGTAGTTTGCCTGCCCGGCGTTTCCGTGCAGCCCTGAGGTGGAGGTGATATTTATGATCCGCCCGCTCCGCTGCTGCCTCATCACCAGGCAGGCGGCCTTAGTGCAGGCGAAGTGCCCCTTTAGGTGGGTGTTTATCACCGCGTCCCATTCCTCCTCGGTCATGTTCCAGATCATGCGGTCGCGAAGGATACCGGCACAGTTCACCAGGATATCCAGCCTGCCGAAGTTGTCCACCGCGGTCTTGATAATCCTCTCCCCACCCTCCATACTGCTCACCGAGTCGTAGTTAGCGACCGCCTCGCCACCCATCCTCCTGATCTCCTCCACCACCTCATCGGCCACCGCCTTATCGGCCTCAGTCCCGTCCAGTGCTACGCCCGGGTCGTTAACTATCACCTTGGCCCCTTCAGCAGCCAGCGCCAGGGCTATGGCACGCCCGATCCCCCGCCCGGAACCGGTCACTACAGCAGCCTTACCTTTTAGTGCTTCACCCATATCTAAGCCTCCTTCTTATCTTGGGCCCTGGAAGGTAGAATGACCGTGGCATTGCCTGGCGTTGTCTTTTCCCCACCGGGGTTTTCCGTCCAGATTTCGCACTCTACGATATGCTCACCGTCCTTCACATACTTATTGGCTACCCTCCCTTTGCAGACAAGGTCCTCGCCAGGGAAGTCCGTGCCTCTATAGCTACAGCTCAGCTTCCTGAGGATTCCCCCCTCCCCTATCCAGTCAGTAAGCATTTGACCCAAGAGGCCAAACTTTAGCTTGCCATGGACAAGGACGTTAGGGAAACCCTGAGCCTGGGCGAAATCCTTATCGTAATGGAGCTCGTAGTAGTCTCCCGATGCCCCTGCCCATTGCACCAACTGGCGGGTTGTGGGACGCTTCACCAGAGGGGGTATCTCGATGCCCACCTCAACATCTTCATAGTAAAGCTGCTTAGCCATACTACCCTTCCTTGAGGGTCTAATAGGAGATGTAGGTGGATCTGCTG
Source organism: Dehalococcoidia bacterium (assembly GCA_004376075.1). GTDB lineage: Bacteria > Chloroflexota > Dehalococcoidia > E44-bin15 > E44-bin15 > E44-bin26. Next base: position 9,634 of record SOJQ01000047.1, read on the forward strand.
GTTGCTACCACCTCGCCCCTTTGGTTCTTATAAGTGGTCTCGATGATGGTGAAGAGCATCTTCCCCCTTCTACCCTCTCGCTCATTGTATTCGGCGATCTTGCTTACAGAGGTGATCACATCGCCAGGTCTGACCGGGAGATAGTATTCCAGTTCATCCCCCCCGGCCAGGGCTCTCAGGAATGGACTCTTCATCTGAACACCCCGCCCCGTGCCTGCCCTGGCGTTACATAACAAGGCAGGCGGCGCGATGATCCCTCCATATCTAGTCTTCTTGGCGTATTCCTCGTCCTGCCATAGTGGATTGGGATCGCCCAGTGCCTCTGCCATCATCCTTATGTGACCCTTCTCCACCTCCAGAATGGTAGGAGTCCCCTCCACTCCTAACTGTTCTTTCATTTCATCGGTTATTATGGAACCCTGTTGCACTATGGCCTACCCTCTCAGGATTTAGCCTCTCGAGAGGGAAGGATAACCGTAGCAGTGCCCGGGGTGGTCTTTTCCTCTCTGCCGTTTTCCACCCAGATGTCGCACTCTACGATATGCTGGTCATCCTCTATATATTTTTTAGTTACCGTACCCTTGCACCACCAGGTTTCCCCCTCCTCGGGACTGATCATGCTCGCCATCTTTCGGGGCTTGTCCATGCCCCGATACTGGCAGGAGAGTCTCTTGAGGAGACCCTGCTCTCCAATCCAGTCGGTCATCAGATGCCCCAGCCAGGCGCGCTTCAAGGCACCGTGAACAATAGGGCTGCCCACACCCTGGTTTGCGGCAAAGGTATCCTCATAGTGCAGCGGGTTGAAATCCCCCGATGCCCCAGCCCACTTGACCAGCATCTGGGTGGTAGCAATCTTGGCCAGAGGGGTGACCTCGCTGCCGACCTCTACATCTTCATAATAGAGTTGCTTCTTCATTCCTTCCCCCTTAACTAGAGGCTGATAATTGTTGCTCTGCTCTTGGCAACTAAATCGCCATTCTGGTTGATAAAGGTGGTCTCAAGAGTGGTGAAGATCATCGTGCCCGTTCTGCCTTCGCGCGCCCTGATGTCAGCGATCTTTCCGTAGGAGGTCAGTATGTCTCCTGCGCGAATAGGGAGATAGAACTCAAAATCAACCCCGCCATCGAGGATGCGTGGGCAGCCAGCCCTAGCCAACGCCGGAGCTAGGGAAGCCAGCACCTCCATCAGTCCTCCCCCCTTTATAGGCCAGCCGAAGAAACCGGGTGGGCATATCATCTCGCCATACCTGCTGCTCCTGGCATGCTCCACATCGTGGAACAGGGG
>SOJQ01000102.1 GCA_004376075.1 Dehalococcoidia bacterium
TGGCATCGATGGTTAGCTCCGATGCCGCCTTCTTCCTTTATGGAGGCACTGCCTTAGGGCAGGGGCGCGGTGAGAGGATAACCCCGCTACCTCCCCTCCCCCCATCTTGGGTTGTCCTGCTCAAGCCACCTATCGATGTTCCCTATAATAAGACGGAGAGGCTCTACGCCTCCCTAAATCCATCCCACTTCACCCAAGGGCAATTCACCAAAAGAATGGTCGATCTCCTTCACCAAGGGGGTGAGATCCCTACCCCCTCCCTTTTCAACACCTTTGAGGGGGTTGCCTTCGCCGCGTTTCCTGAGCTTGAGGGGTATTGGCAGCGTTTTTCCGCTCTGGGTGCTGATAATATTCACCTCGCTGGCTCAGGTCCCACCCTTTTCACCCTGGCGAGGGATAAGACTCAGGGAGAGGAGCTATATCGCTCCCTTAAACGGGAGGGACTGGAAGCTTACCTTGTTCAGACTGTGGCAAGACCTTAAAAGTATTTTGAAGCGGAACTCCTCTTCGGCTAGCCTGCTTGACGAAGCTCGGTTGCTGATGTGGGGCAGTTGGGTGAGGAGGGGGATTCTGATATTTTGCCTTCTTTGCCTTCTTGCCATACCTATCGTGCTTGTCACCAGAGGCCTCGATCTGGAGGGCATGGCTGGCTATGGTTATGTGGGGGTTTTTCTGGCCACCTTCCTTTCCAGCACCACGGTCATTTTCCCAGCCCCTGGGGTGGTGGTGGTTATCCTCGCTGCTGCTATGTTTAACCCAGCCTGGGTTGCCATTGTAGCTTGCCTGGGGGGGTCGTTGGGGGAATTCACCTCATACCTTGTTGGTTACGGAGGGAGAATAGCGATCGGGCAGGAGTACTCGGAGAGGTATAAAAGGGCGGAGGACTGGATGAGGCGCCATGGTGGTATTACCATATTTATCTTTGCCCTAGTGCCCTTCCTTATTTTCGATCTGGTGGGCATCGCCGCCGGAACACTGAGGTATCCCTTCTGGAAATTCCTTTTGGCCACCCTTCTGGGACACCTGCCGGGAGCTTTTGTTGTGGCCTATTTAGGATGGTGGATATTGCCCCACTTTTTGCCCTTTTTACAGTAGAATCGAGTTAGTGACGAAATGGTTATCGACTTACATGTCCATACCACCAAAGGAGGGTATGATAGCATCCTATCCCTGCCCCAATTGATTGAGGAGGTGGAAAGGAGAGGGCTTGATGGGGTCTGTGTCACCGAGCATAACTCTGTTTGGGGCAGGGAGGAGCTGGAGCGGTTTACCTCTGACCACGATGTCATCCTTGTAGAGGGGATGGAGGTGGAAACGGATGTGGGGCATATCGTTATTTTGGGTTTGGATAGATATATCTCTGGGATCCATAAGGCAAGCGAGTTACGCCGCATCGCCGACGAGATAGGTGGCTTTCTCATCGCGGTGCACCCCTTTCGAAGATTTTTTGACTCTGAAGAACTAGGGCTAAAACCGGTGCGCAGCTGGTCACAAGTTTCCGAGGAGGCCATCGCCCTCCCCATCCTGGGTGTGGTCGATGAGATCGAGGTGCTTAATGGCTGTTGCACGGAAAGGGAGAACTCCCTCGCCCTCCAGATGGCAAGGAGGCTGGGTTTGAGGGGCACCGCAGGAAGCGATGCTCACTCGAGGCATGGTATAGGTTGCTTTTCCACCATTTTTGAGAGGGAGATCAGGGATGAGCGCGATCTCATCGCTGAGCTTAAGGCAGGGAGGTTCTATCCTGCTCAAAGGCTTCTCGGCGGCGAGATGATGCCCTGTAACGGCGAAGCGCCTCCTGGGTGATGAAGCTTATGAGCGAGACCTATGTTTCCCTCGACCTGGAGACCACCGGGCTTGACCCCCGGAGCGACGACATCATTGAGATAGGGGCGGTCAGGTTTCAGGGCGATGACATCCTCGAAACCTTCCACACCCTGGTGAAGCCCTATCGCTCCCTGCCCTATCGCATTCAGGTGCTCACCGGGATCGCGCAGTTGGATGTGGATGCTGCCCCCCCTTTATCCGTGGTTCTCGGCGATCTAGTCTCCTTCCTTGGCGACCATCCCATTGTAGGGCAAAGCATCGCCTATGATCTGAGCTTCCTTTTGGAGAAGGGGGTTAGCCTGCTAAACCCTATCTACGACACCTTTGAGCTGGCCACTATCCTTCTGCCCACCCTTTCCGAATATAGCCTCTCCGCAGTGGCGGAGAGGCTTGGCATTTCCTCTCCCCTTCGCCACCGCGCCCTCCCCGACGCCATGGTGGCAAAGGAGGTTTTCTTAGCCCTGGTCGATAAGGCCTATGAGCTGGATATCTCTATCATCGCCGAGATCATTCGACTGACTAGGGCCACAGATTGGCCTCTCGCTGGCCTTTTTCATCATATAGAAAGAGAAAACTTAAAGGACGTCTTCTCTCAGGGAGTCGAATTGAACTTGGAGGAGGTGGGTCTCAAGGTCGTAGGTGAAGAACGAAAAGAGAGGCTCACCCCCGCCCCTTCTAGAAAGCCTTTGGACCTGGAAAGGCTAACGGAGATACTTGGAACCGAGGGCTTGATGGCAAGGGCATTGCCCGGTTTTGAGCATCGCCTGGAGCAGGTGGAGATGATGCAAGCGGTGGCTGAGGCGTTGAACAACAGCCAGCACCTCATCGTGGAGGCCGGCACCGGAACGGGCAAGTCCATCGCCTATCTCTTGCCAGCCATTTTTTTCGCCCTGGAAAACAATGTCCCTATCGTCATCTCCACCAACACCATAAACCTTCAAGAACAGCTCATCGGCAAGGACATCCCAGATTTGATAAAGGCGCTGGGAGGCCACTCTGAGGGGTTGCGCTATGCTCAGCTTAAAGGACGGGGTAACTACCTTTGCCTGAGGCGCTGGAATTTGTTGCGGAGGAGCCAGGCTTTCCCCCTTGATGAGGTCAAGTTTCTGCTGCGCACCCTGGTTTGGGCCGCCACGACCCAGACGGGGGATCGGGCTGAGATAACGATGAGGGGGGAAGAAATGGCGCTCTGGAACAGGGTGTGCGCCCATGGTGAGAACTGCCTTGGCGCTCAATGTATCTATCAGAAGAGGGGTAGTTGCTTCCTCTATGGGGCGAGGCGAAAAGCGGAGGGGGCTCACCTTATCATTGTGAACCATGCCCTATTGCTCTCTGACATAGCTAGCGGTAGCAAGGTCCTGCCCGACTTCGGTCATCTCATCATCGATGAGGCACACCATCTCGAGGAGGAGGCCACAGGGCAGTGGGGCTTTGAGGTTGGGGAGCGCGACCTGAGTGGCTATTTGAACCGCCTCAGCGAAAGGGTGGAGGGGGATTTCAGGGGGCTTCTTTTCGAGCTTGGTGCCCACTTCAGAGGAAGCACCCTTTCTCCTTCCAGCGATAAGGAGATAGAGGAGCTGGCTCAGGGTGTTCACAACATGGTGGAGGGCTGTAGGGATCGCGTCTTGGCTTTCTTCGATGCCTTTTGGCGTTTCCTGGAGGCTCATGCTGAGGATCAAGGGGAGTATGAGCGTCGGTTGCGCCTCACCAGAGCGGTTCGCGCTCAGCCGGGGTGGAGCCGTGTTGAGCTTGCCTGGGAAAACCTTAGCCTGGCGCTACAAAACATCGAGGCCGGGTTGAGCCGCCTTTATTTTATGCTTGAGCCTTTATCCGATGCTAACATCCTGGACTACGAAAACCTCATGATAGAGCTCTCATCCTTGATCCATCGCAGCGTGGAGCTGCGCCATCAGATAAACGCTGCGGTTGCCTCCCCAGAAGAGGACAATATTTATTGGGCCTCCTTGAGGAACACCCTCAGCTTACGTGCGGCACCGCTTCATGTGGGTTCAATTCTCGAGGAATGTCTCTTTTCCCAGAAGGAATGCCTTGTGCTCACCAGCGCCACATTGAGCACCGAGGGTAACTTCGAGTACATAAAGGAGCGGCTGGGGTTAAGAGAGGCCGGGGAACTCCTCCTCGGCTCCTCCTTTGATTATATGAACTCGGCGATGGTTTATATCGCCGATGACATCCCGGAGCCTGGTCAACCGGGGTATCAACAGGCTGTGGAGCAAGCCTTAATAGACCTATGCCGCGCCACCAGAGGACGCGCCATGGCCCTCTTCACCTCCTATGCGGCGCTTCGGGCAAGCTATGGGGCGATCTGGGCTCCCCTCCAGGGGGAGGGCATCCTTGTCTTAGGGCAGGGGATAGACGGAGCGCCGAGGCAGCTTCTCCAGACCTTCAAGACCTATCCCAGGGCCTTTCTCTTGGGAACCAGCAGCTTCTGGGAGGGCATCGATGTGGTGGGCGAGGCGCTCAGCGTCCTTGTTATGGCCAGGCTTCCCTTCAGCGTTCCCAATGACCCGGTGTTCGCTGCCCGCTCCGAGCTCTTTGAGGACCCCTTCAATGAGTACGCCATTCCCCAGGCAGTTCTAAGGTTCAAGCAGGGCTTCGGACGCCTCATTCGTAGCAAGAGCGACCGAGGGGTGATCGTGGTTTTGGACCGCAGGATCAGGACCAAGTTCTACGGCGCTGCCTTTCTGGGGTCGCTACCCCTTTGCGTGGTGAAAAGCGGCCCTGCGCGCCATCTGCCCGGGGAGGTGGTGGGCTGGCTAGGAGAAGGGAAAGAGCCCCTCTCCTAAAAGGGTAGAGGGCCTTGCCCCACATCGAAAAGCGATTGGCTTAGCTGGGGATTCTCAGCAACACAGATATTGCAGACAAATCCTATGCCACAGGACATCTCATCGAACCAGACGCGTCCGCAGTTGTTCACCTAGGCGTGGACCGACCAGGCCATGTGAAACCTCCTGCCACATAGGAAGCAGCGGGAGACATTCTCCTCGTCTAAGGGCACCCCGCAAACGTCGCACGTCTCCTCCAATTTACCCCCCTCAAAGTTCCTCAAGCCATTGGCGAACCATGGCCTCCTCCTCCTCCTTGGTGCTCACCCACTCATCCAGCTTTGCTTCAAGAAGCGCCTCCAAAATCCTGCCCAGACCAGGACCGGCCATTACCCCCATCCCCATCAGGTGCTCCCCATCGAGGCACGATTTGACATAACGCAAATCGTTGAGGTATAGTTCGAGGTGGGAGCGGATTATAGGGGAGTCTGAAGCCAGGGAACAGGCGGTCACCGCCGTGGGGGAGTAAGGCTTGAGCAATCGGTAGATGCCGCTGCGGGGGAGAGCGGGGTCGGCCAGGGAGGGGAGCTCAGCTTTCAGTCGAAGCACCTGGCGCAGGTTTCGCCCCAACTCCCCAACTATATTGAGACGAGCGAGAAGGCGCTCGTTCTCCTCCTCGGTGAGACGATAGAGGAGCAAGGATAGATAAAGGGCTGGGTCTGGTGGAGAGATTCGGCGAGCCTGATGGAACTTTTCTGCTAACCATCCATTTCCTTTGAGGGAGGGGTGAAGCTCCTGGAGCACACCCAGAATTTCAGCACGATATAGGATTCGCTCCGGCTGCTCCTCCTTCAGGATAAGCTCCAATTCATGCCTTATCCTATCCCCGCTGATGGTATCCAGCATGGATTTTTGCTCGCGGAGCAGCCTTTCAGTGGCTTCCTCAAGCTGGAAACCAAGCCTCTGCTCATAGCGAAGCGCCCTCAGGATTCGGGTGGCATCATCGATGAAGCTCCTCTGGTGCAATATGCGGATCAACCGCTGCTCCAGGTCAACCCTGCCTCGATAGGGGTCGACTAGCTCGCCAAGGGAGGCGGGACTGAGAGCGATGGCCATAGCGTTTATCGAGAAGTCCCTGCGAAAGAGGTCATCGCCAATTTCTCCCGGCTCCACCTTTGGGAGTGCCCCCGGTCTTGAATAGGTCTCGGAGCGCGCGGTGACCAGGTCGATGCTCAGGTCCCCTCGATGGAACTTTGCCGTGCCAAAACGGTGATGAACCACCACCTTCTCCCCGCTGGCCCTGGCAAGCTGACGTGCCAGGCGAGGGGCGTCCCCCTCCACCACCAAGTCGAAGTCCAGATTGGGGCGACCCAAGATAAGGTCGCGCACCACCCCACCAACAAGATACAATTTCTGCCCCTGAGCCTGGGCAACCTCCCCTGCCAATCGGAGAAAGGAGAGGAGTTCCTGGGGCAGGCGCTCTTCCATTTTTGAGGCCAGATTCTGCATGCCCACGATTATAGCATGCCTAACTTGACAAATCGAGGCGGGGCAATATATGCTGCCTTGATAGGGCCGAAATAAGGGGGTTGAATCTTGGCCGATCTTGCTAGCTTGCAGGATATTCTTGGTGTCACCTTCAGGGACCTCTCTCTTCTTGAGCAAGCCCTGGTTCATCGTTCCTACCTCAATGAAAACCCTGACTTCGCCCTCCCCTCCAACGAGCGCCTTGAGTTCCTGGGCGATTCCTTGCTCGGTTTCGTTATTGCGGAAAGGCTCTATAGTGATTTTCCCGACCTATCTGAGGGGGAGATGACCAGACTTCGCGCGGCGCTGGTGCGTAAGGAGACCTTAGCACGGTTAGCAGGCTCTTTAGGGTTCGGCGCTTACCTCTATCTGGGGCGGGGTGAGGAGGCCAGCGGAGGGCGCAATAAGCAATCCACCCTGGCCGGGGTCTTTGAAGCGGTGATCGGTGCCATCTTGATGGATCAGGGGCTCTCTGTCGCCAAAGGCTTTTTGCTCAGGCTCTTCGAAGGCGAGATTGGGAGGGCCATTGAGGAGAAGCTCATTGCGGACTACAAGTCAAGGCTTCAGGAGATCGTTCAGGCAAGGCATCATGTGACACCGCTCTATAGGACCATCAGGGAGGTGGGCCCTGATCATGCCAAGGAGTTCACTGTTGAGGTGATTGTCGGTGACAGCGTGATCGGCAGGGGGCATGGCAAGAGCAAGCGGCTGGCAGAGAGGGAGGCGGCCAGGATTGCGCTGGATGGTTTGTTGCAAGGTTAAATAGCTCGCCTCCATTAGCCATTAAGTCTAAGCTCGCTAGCCCTCTCAGATTGTCCCAGGAGGGCTCTTTGTGCTAAAATGAGTTGTTAGGAATCTTTAAGAGTAGCATTGCGATAGGGAGGTATTATGGATTATGAGACCATTATTCTGAAAAAGGAGGATCATATTGCCACCATAACCCTGAACCGACCTGAGAGGATGAATGCGGTAAACCCACAGATGGAGCGAGAGGTGGTGGCGGCGCTTGACGATGTTAGTAATGATGACGATGTGAGGGTGGTGGTCATCACTGGGGCAGGGCGAGCCTTCTGCTCCGGCGCCGATGTAGGTAGCGTTCTCGGAGGTGGTGAGGAGACTGCCTTGGCCGGCTCTGCTGAGACCATGCGCCGTTACCTACGCGGTGGGTTCCAAAAGATAAGCCTTGGACTGCAAAAGATGGAGAAGCCAACCATCGCCATGGTTAATGGAGCTGCTGTGGGCGCTGGCTGCGATTTTGCCTTTGCCTGCGATATGAGGGTGGGCTCGGAGAATGCTCGGTTTAGAAATGGCTTCGTCAGGATCGGTCTCATCCCTGGCGCTGGAGGCACCTGGCTCTACACCAGGCTCATGGGGCTGGGCAGGGGCCTTGAGTTTCTATTCACCGGCGATTTCCTTGGCGCTGAGGAGGCGGAGCGCATCGGGGTGCTAAATAAGGTTGTGCCTGCGGAGGATCTGGAGAGGGAGACCATGGAGCTTGCCCGAAAGATCGCCAAAGGACCCCCGATAGCGATTCGGCTATCGAAGATGCAGGCCTATAAGGCTCTGGAGGTGGACCTGGAGACGGCACTGGAGATGGCAGCCGCCTGTCAGGCGCTGGCGTTGAGCACCGAGGATCATAGAGAGGGTGTCACCGCCTTCATCGAGAAGAGGGAAGCTCAATTTAAAGGTAGATAATATAAAGGGGGAAACTTGGCTGATGAACTGAAGGTTTTCACCGGAAATGCATACCCTTCCCTAGCCCGGGGGATCTGTGATTACTTGGGCATCCCTCTGGGCAAGGCGGAGGTCTTCGAATTCAGCAATGAGAATATCTTTGTGCGCATCCTGGAAAACGCGCGACAGCGGGATGTCTTTGTCATCCAGCCCATCTCATCCCCGGTGAATAAGAGCCTGATGGAGTTACTGATAATGCTTGATGCCTTGAGGAGGGCCTCGGCGGGGCGGATTACCGCAGTAATCCCCTATTATGGCTACGGGCGCACCGATAAGAAGGATCAGCCACGAGTTCCGATAACGGCGAGGCTTATCGCCGATATGATTACTGTAGCTGGGGCAAACCGCCTGCTCACCGTTGACCTTCATGCGGCGCAGATCCAGGGCTTCTTCACCATACCGGTGGATGAGCTGACGGCATTCTATCTTTTGAGCAGCTATTTCGAAGACAAGGCTCTGCAGAATCTGGCGGTGGTGGCTACAGACATCGGCATCTCTAAGCGGGCACGCGACCTTGCTGAAAGGCTCAATGCCCCCCTCGCCATTATAGAGAAGAGGAGGGTAGGCAATATTGAAAAGGCGGAGACCCTTAACGTCATTGGCGAGGTTGAGGGGATGTGTGCCCTGCTCATCGATGACGAAATCGATACCGCAGGCTCGCTGGTGGCAGCGGTGTCTGCTTTGGAGGAGAGGGGGGCAACGGAGGTTTATGCCTGCTGCACCCATCCCGTTTTCTCCGGTCCCGCCATCGAAAGGATCGCCGCCTGCCCGGTTAAGGAGGTGGTGGTCACCGATACCATCCCCATCCCGGAGAGCAAGAAGAACGAGAAGATCACCGTCCTTTCCATAGCGTCGCTCCTTGGCGAGGCCATCCACCGCATCCACGCCGGCCTCTCCATAGGGGCGATGTTTGAGTGAGGGGAAGTTATGTTCAAGCGGCTTGGCGGTCTTTTGGATTCCAATGAGAAGGAGCTGAGGCGTCTCCAGCCCCTTGTGGAGCGAATAAGCGCCCTTGAGCCTGAGCTTGAGAGCCTCTCCAGCGAGCAATTGCGGCAAAAGACCGATGAATTCAAGGCTCAGCTAGAGAAGGGGGAGCCCCTGGAGCACCTCCTCCCCGAGGCCTTCGCCGCAGTTCGGGAGGCGGCAAAGCGAACCCTCTCACAGCGCCACTTCGATGTCCAGCTTATGGGGGGCATCGTTCTTCATCAGGGGAAGATCGCCGAAATGAAGACCGGCGAGGGGAAGACCCTAGTGGCCACCCTCCCCATTTACCTTAACGCCCTTCTTGGCAAAGGGGCCCATGTGGTCACGGTGAACGACTACCTGGCAAAGCGAGACTGCCATTGGATGGGTCCCATCTATCACCTCCTCGGGCTGAGCGTTGCCAGCATCCAGCACGAAGCCTCCTTCCTCTTCGATCCCGACCATGACTCGGGGGACCCCGCCTGGAGGCACCTTAAGCTCATCAATCGTCGCCAGGCCTACGAATCTGATGTCACCTATGGCACAAACAACGAGTTTGGCTTCGACTACCTCAGGGATAACATGGTCTTAGACCTCTCCCGATGCGCGCAGCGTTCACTCCACTATGCCATTGTCGATGAGGTGGACTATATCCTCATCGACGAGGCGCGCACCCCCTTGATCATCAGTGGGCCGGCGGCGGAGGCGGCGCAAAAATACCACACCTTCACCAAATTGATCCCCCGCCTTCACCGAGAGGAGGACTATGAGGTGGAGGAGAGGGTGAAGGCGGTGACCCTGACCGAGGAAGGCATCTCTAAGATGGAGAGGATGCTTAATAAGGAGGGGCTGTTAAAGGCGCCGGATCTCTATGACCCCTCGAACTACCTGCTCACCCACTACCTGGAGAGCGCCCTCAAGGCGCATTTCCTCTTCAGGAGGGACCGAGACTATATGGTCAAGGATGGGCAGGTGATCATCGTCGATGAGTTCACCGGTCGGCTGATGCATGGTCGAAGGTACTCCGAGGGTCTGCACCAGGCCATCGAGGCTAAGGAGGGGGTTCAGGTTCAAAGAGAGAATATCACCCTGGCCACCATCACCTTCCAGAACTATTTTCGCCTCTATGAAAAGCTTGCCGGGATGACTGGCACCGCAGTCACCGAGGCTGAGGAGTTCCACAAGATATATAACCTCGAGGTGGTGGTCATCCCCACAAATATGCCAATGATTCGCACTGATCATCCCGACCAGATCTATCAGAATGAAGAGGCTAAGTTTCGTGCCGTGGTCAGGGACATCGAGGCGCTGCACGCCGAGGAACGGCCGGTGCTGATAGGCACAGTGTCCATCGAGAAATCGGAATACCTGAGCGAGCTGCTTAAGAAGAAGGGCATCCCCCACGAGGTGCTGAACGCCAAGCACCATGAGAAGGAGGCAGCCATCATCGCTCAGGCGGGGCAGCCAAGAGCGGTGACGGTAGCTACTAATATGGCGGGTCGAGGTGTGGACATTATGCTCGGCCCCGAGATCGCTGCCAAGGGAGGCCTTCACGTTATCGGTACCGAGCGCCATGAGGCCCGGCGCATCGACAACCAGCTCAGGGGGCGCTCGGGACGCCAGGGCGACCCGGGAGGCTCCCGCTTCTATGTCTCGCTGGAGGACGATGTAGTGCGCCGCTTCGGCGGCGACAGGATCAAGGGATTCATGGAGTGGACCCGCTTCGATGAGGATACCCCCATCGAGCACTCCCTGGTGAGTAAGGCCATCGAAAATGCCCAGGTGAGGATCGAGGGCTATCATTTCGACATCAGAAAGCATCTCGTGGACTACGACGATGTGGTGAATAAGCATCGCGAGGTGATCTACAACGAGAGAAGGAAGATCCTGAGCGGCGCCGATATCAAGGCCAACATCCAGTCCATGATCAGTGAAGAGATTCAGGGTCTTGTTCCCTCCTATCTCGCTGGTGATCATGCCGAGGAGTGGGACCTTGAGGGGCTGGCGAACGAGGTGGGCACAATCTTA
>SOJQ01000042.1 GCA_004376075.1 Dehalococcoidia bacterium
TTCCGCCTGAGCCCATTATCGAGCCCACCTGGGCTAGGGATTCATAGTCAATGGGTAAATTCAGATGTTGTGCTGGGATACAACCTCCCGAGGGACCGCCTGTTAGCACCGCTTTAAATTTCCTCCTCTTCGGTATGCCACCGCCTATATCGAAGATGATATGCCCCAAAGTGGCCCCCATAGGTACTTCCACAAGGCCGGTGTTATTTATCTTACCTGCTAGCGAGAACATCTTTGTTCCCTTGCTTCCCGCGGTTCCCAGGCTGGAATACCAGTCGGCCCCTCTAAGGATAATCTGGGCAATATTGGCATAGGTCTCCACATTATTGATATTCGTTGGCTTGCCCCACAGACCGGATTGGGCAGGAAAGGGGGGACGGGGACGGGGCATGCCCCGCTTACCTTCGATGGATGCCATTAGAGCGGTTTCCTCTCCACAAACGAAGGCTCCGGCGCCCTCTTTCAGTCTAATTTCGAAGCCGAATCCAGAACCCAGGATGTTTTCACCCAAAAGACCCATTTCCTCTGCCTGGCTGATAGCGATCTTGAGGTGCTCCACCGCTATGGGATATTCTGCCCTGGCATAAATATAACCGACATTGGCCCCAATGGCGTAGGCGGCGATGAGCATCCCCTCTAAAACACTATGAGGGTCGCCCTCCAGCACAGCTCGATCCATAAAGGCACCGGGGTCGCCTTCGTCAGCGTTACAGATAATATACTTGGTATCGCCAGGGGCAGACCTTACAAACCCCCATTTACGACCGGTGGTGAAACCAGCACCACCACGCCCCCGCAAACCAGATCTTTCCACCATGCCGATAATCTCATCGGGGGGCATGGCAAAGAGCACTTTGCTCAGGGCAGCATAGCCATCCTGAGCAATATAGTGAGATATATTGGTGGGATCGATCCTGCCGCAGTTGTGAAGCACATTCCTGATCTGCTCTCTATAGAAGGGAACCTGGTGAGTAAAGGGGAATTTCTCGCTAGTTTGTGGATCAAGATAAGCCAGGCGTTCGATGATGTTGCCTTTGAGCAGGGTTTGGGACACGATCTCGGCTACGTCTTCGGCGGTTATCTGCTGATAGAAGATGTCTTGGGGATCGATGACGATAACGGGAGCCCGAGCGCAGAAGCCGTGGCACCCGGTTTCCCTGATCTCCACCTTTTCCTCAAGGCGCCGCCTTTTGATTTCCTCATTGAAGGCATCCCTGACCTCCTCGGCACCATGGGCTCGACAACCGGTCATACATATTCTAATGCAGGTCTTATTAGGGTCCACTTTTTGGATTATGGTTTCTCGAAGAGATTCCAATTCATCCGGCGTTGTTATTCTTTCCATCGCTAATCACACTGTTTTAGAATGTTTTCCACCCTGTGGGGCACGAGCTTGCCATAATAACGACGATTGACCATCATCACCGGGGCCAAGAAACATGTTCCCAGACAGGCAACCGTCTCCAGAGAAAACTTAAGATCATCGGTTGTCTCGCCCTCTTTAATACCTAAGGTTTGCTCTACTGCCCTCAGCACAGACCTTGCTCCCCGAACATGGCAGGCTGTACCTCGGCAGGCTCGAATAGAATTTCTACCCCGTGGTGTCAAATAGAACTGGGCATAGAAGGTAACCACTCCATAAATCTGGCTCGGAAATAGCTTTAACGCGTCAGCAATGCGCTCTATGGCTTCCTCAGGCACATAGCCAAACTCCCCTTGAACCTCTTGCAGCACCGAGATCAACGCTTCCTTTTGACCTTCATGCCTGGTTAAGATTGGGTCCAGTTTGCTCAGGTCTATTGCTCTACTCATAGCCTTCTCTCCGTTAAGCCTTTTCCACCCTCACCGCACAAACCTTGTATTCGGGGATCTTGCCCACCGGGTCTAAAGCGGGATTTGTTAGCATATTTACCGCCGCCTCGTTGAAATGGAAGTTCATGAAAACCACCCCCTTGGGTGCCCTCTCCGTCACCTTAGCCTTGACTTCAACCTCGCCGCGGCGCGATGCTATCCTGACCATTTCCCCATCTTCCACCCCTAAATCCCGGGCATCCGAAGGGTTTATTTCTGCTAAGGCTTCGGGGTAGATTTCAGCCAGCCCTTGACATCTACGAGTCATCGAGCCCGTGTGGTAATGATAGAGCACCCGCCCTGTGGAGAGGATATAGGGATAGTCTTCATCGGGGGTTTCCGCTGGCGGTATATATTCCACCGCTTGAAACAAGCCCAGCCCCCTGGTAAATCTATCTTTATGAAGATACCTTGTCCCCGGATGCTCTCTATTGGGGCAGGGCCATTGCAGCCCTTCCTTTTCCAACCTGTCGTAGTAGATCCCGCCATAAATGGGGGTCAATTTTGCAATCTCCTCCATGATCTGGGAGGGGTGTTCGTAATTCATCTCATAGCCCATCCTGGAGGCAAGTTGGCAGATGATCTGCCAATCGGGCTTTGCTTCACCGATGGGCTCGATGGCCTCCCTTATCCTTTGCACCATTCTCTCGGTGTTGGTAAAGGTTCCCTCCTTCTCGGCGAAGGTAACCGAGGGAAGCACTACATGGGCGAGTTGGGCTGTCTCTGTTAGGAAGATATCCTGAACCACCAGGAAGTCCAGCTTTTTGAGGGCTGCCTCTACATGCTTTAGATCGGGGTCGCTGATCATCGGGTTCTCACCCATAATATACATCGCCCTTATCTTTCCCTCCTCGGCAGCCCTCATCATCTCCACCACCGTTAATCCGGGGTTAGTAGGGAGCTTTTTACCCCAGGCCTCCTCGAACCTCTTTACCGCTTTTTCATCGCTGACCCCTTGATACCCTGGGAGAAGGTTGGGCAGAGCGCCCATATCGCAGGCACCCTGCACATTATTCTGTCCCCGCAGTGGATTGACCCCGCCGCTCTCAATGCCCACATTTCCGCATAGCATGGCGAGGTTGGCTATCGATTTAACATTGTCCGTTCCCGTTGTATGCTGAGTAATCCCCATGGCAAAGAGGATTGTTGCCCTTTCGCCAGAGGCATAGATATGGGCGGCCTCCCTCAACCTATCTTCGGGGATGCCGCTGATCGCCTCCACAAAATCGGGGGTATATTTCTTGACAGTCTCTCTAAGCGCTTCAAATTTTTCCGTCCTCGTCTCAACATAATCCTTATCCCACAGACCCTCCTCAATAATGATATGCATCAGCCCATTTAGCCAGGCGACATCGGTCCCCGGGTTTTGGCGAAGCCACAGGGTGGCATATTTTATGATGTCGATCTTCCTGGGGTCGATCACAATCAGTTTCGCCCCTTTCATTACGGCCCTCCTAACCCGGAGGGCGATGATGGGGTGGGTTTCCGTGGTATTGCTCCCCGTGATCAATATAACATCGGCATCCTCGATCTCAGCGATGGAATTTGTCATCGCCCCGCTTCCGAAGGAGGTGGCCAGGCCAGCCACTGTTACCGAGTGGCACAAACGGGCGCAGTGGTCAATATTATTGGTTCTGATTACCGCGCGGGTAAATTTCTGGAGAAGGTAATTCTCTTCGTTGGTGCTCTTGGCAGAGCTTAAACAGGCTATGCTGTCAGCCCCGCTCTCCCCTCTAATCTGCTCCAGTTTGCTGGCCACCAGATCGAGGGCCTCCTCCCAGCTTGCCTCTTCAAGTTTTCCATTCTTTCTGATCAGGGGCTTCTTGAGTCTATCCTCATGGTTGATGAAATCATAACCATAGCGCCCCTTGACACATAGGGAGATTCTGTTAACTGGGTTTTCAGCGTCAGCACTGACACCGATCACTTCCTGGTCTCGAAGCTCGAGATAGATGCCACAGCCGCAGCCGCAGAAGGGGCAGATGGTTCGGACACGCTTCGTCTCTCTGCCCTTATATTTTCTCATTTTCTCCGATAGGGCACCTGTAGGGCATAGAGAAACGCAAAGCCCGCAAAACTCGCAAGAGGATTGCTCCAGGGGCACCTCCAGGGATGTTGCCGGCTTAGAATCAAATCCTCGATAGGCGTAATCAATGGCCCCTGCCCCCTGCAACTCCTGGCAACCTCTTATACACTTGCCACAAAGGATGCATTTACTCAGGTCTCTCTCTAGAAAGGGATTGGTGTCTTCTATTGGGTAGTAGTGCCGCGTCTTGCTGAAGCGAACCTGTCCAATTTCCAGATCCGAAGCAATCTTCCTCAGTTGGCAGCGGTTGCCCTTGTCGCAGATTATGCAAGAGTCGGGATGGCTGGCAAGGAGAAGTTCGACAACGGTTCGCCTTGCCTCCAGTGCTTTGGGGGATTCAGTATTAATCACCATCCCCGGGGCGATAGGGGTGACACAGGAAGCGAGCAAGGCCCCTGTGGCCTCATTCTCCACCAGGCAAACTCGGCAGGCACCTACTGGGGTGAGATGGGGATCGTGGCACAGCGTGGGAATATGGATGCCATTTTGTTGAGCGAGGTCGAGGATGGTTATTCCAGGTCGGCCGGTTACCTTTGATCCATTAAGCGAGAGGGTTATCTCTTCCAAACCTTGATGCTCCACTAAAATTATACCACAATGCCCTTAGCTGCTCAAGTCTGCTGAATGCCTCAAATATTTTAAGCCCCTGTGTAAATAGAAGCTATTCAGCAACAAGCTCTCTCAGTTCCTCCGGCAGCTTCGTTGGGTCGCTGGCTATCGCAGGAACTATGGGAGGCTGACCATTCTCCGCCATTATCGCCTGCCCCTCGGGACTGAGGAGGAACCTTAGAAAAGCGATCGCTAAATCTGGGTGGGGGGCGTTCTTGGGAATGGTGACTCCATAGACGATGGGCTTGCCCGTGTAGGTGACCGTCTCCCCGGGCTCTTTGCCGCTCACCTCCACCTGAGCGGTGCCATAGAAGTCCGCAAACTCCGGGCTTGATAGGTTGATCTCTTGGGGCAGCGCCAGGTATTCCAGATCATGCTGCTCGGCCACGGAGCGGTACTGGAAGACATAATCCAGCGCGCCAGCCTGCTGGAGGGCGATCAAATCGGTCTCCTTGGGGCGTATGTTCTCCGGGGGGCAGCCGGCATCAAGATCGTCGTAAAGCCCGGGCTCATCGTAATACTCTTCAGCTAGCTGCCAGAGCATCAGCGCTCGGTAGCCGCAAGGGTCAAAATTGGGGTTGGAGTGACCGTAGGTCACATCCTCATTGACGAGAACATCATACCATGTGCGCTCGCCGTTTTTTATCTCATCGGCGAAGGGAGCGCCATCTCTGTAGGCGATCACCATCTCGTTTCGGGCAAAGCAAATATACCAATCGGCGTAGTCGGGGAACATCAAATCCTCGATGACGGTGTAATCGGCCACAGCGACCACGTCGGCGAGCTTGCCTAGCTCGGTGACCTTGCGACAGACGGTGCGACTTCCCGCCGATTCGGTGACAATTGTCACTCCCGGGTTCAGCTCCTCGAAGGCCTCGGCCGCCTCGTTGAAGGGCACCGATAGGCTGCCGGCATGAAGGATGATCAGGTCCGGCTGAGGGGTGCAGCCCATCAGGGCCAGCATCAGCGCCATAAAGGTTAATGCTATCCTCTTCATCCTAATCTCCTTTCTAAAAGACGTGGATCGCCGATGCCTTGAAGGTTGTATATACCTCCTCGCCTACTCTTAGCCCTATCTCTTCAAAGGAGCGACGGGTAAGAAGGCAGATGAAATCCAGGGGGGTGCTCACTGTGAGATAAAGGGTGGAACCCCTGTCATTGATATGGGTGATGGTGCCGCGGAGGCAGTTGCGGGCGCTGGAGCGAAGCAGTTCCCGGGAGATAAGAATATCCTCGGGGCGAAGGGAGGCATGAAGCTTCCCCCTCAATTCGGTCACCACCTCGAGCTTCATGCCCTCGATGGTGATGGTGACATGTCCATCATCGGCATCCCTCACCTCCCCGGCGAAGATGTTGCGGCTCATGGAAAAGCGGGCCACAAATTCCGAGTTGGGCTGGCGAAAGATCTGCTCCGGTGTTCCTACCTGAAGGATGCGCCCCTCACCGAGAACAGCAATTCTATCCCCTAAGGCGATCGCCTCCTCGAAGTCGTGGGTTACATGGACAATGGTAGCTTTTAAGCGGTGGTGAATCTGCCGCAGCTCCTGCTGCACCCCTTCCCGGGCATGGGGATCGAGGGCGCTCAGCGGCTCGTCGAGGAGGAGCACCTGGGGGCTGATAGAGAGCGCCCGGGCCAGAGCCACCTTCTGCCTCTCCCCCCCACTCAGGGTAGAGGGGTTTCGCTCCAAAAGATGGGATACCCCCAACAGACCCGTCACCCATTCCACTATCAACTGCATCTCGCCCTTTGATCGCCTCTTCTGCTTCAATCCGAAGAGGAGGTTACCCTTTACCGAGAGGTGGGGGAAGAGGGCATAATCCTGATAGACGAAGCCTATCCCTCTCCTCTCTGGTTCCAGGTTGGTGACCTCACTCCCGTTGAGCCAGATCTCCCCGCTCTTGATGGGGTGAAGCCCAGCGATGGACTCGAGGAGAATGGTCTTTCCCGCCCCCGTTGGTCCCAGAATGATGAAGTATTCCCCCCTCTCGATCTTGAGGTTGATATCCTGAAGGAGGAAGGTTCCCAGATCGACCGATAGATTTTTTATCTCTATCATGCTCTCTCCCCTCGATAGGCGATGCTTCTCAGCCCGATAAATATGAGAAGACATATTATAATGAGCAGACTGGCCACGGGTAGGGCGTAGTCCAGGCCATATTCCTCAAGGCGCTCATAGACTAGGATGGGGGCGATCATGGGGTGATAAGCGAGGATGAGCACCGCCCCAAACTCGCTGATCCCCCTAGCCCACATCATTACGCTGCCGGCAAAGATGCTTCTCCAGGCCAGGGGCAAGGATACCCTGAAGAAGGCCTGCCAGGGTGAGGCGCCCAGGGTGCGCGCCACCTTCTCCAGCCGCACATCCACCTTCTCAAATCCCTGCTTTGCCGAGTCGATGAGGAAGGGGACGCTGACGAAGAGCATGGCGATGATGATCCCGGGGACCGCCGATACGAAATCGATCCCTATGGAGTGAAAGGCTTTGCCGGCAAGAAAATTTTGGCCGAAGACGAAGAGGAGGGCCACCCCCGCCGCGGTGTGGGGCACCACAATAGGCACATCGATGAGCGCCTCCACAAACCTCTTCCCTGGGAAACGGTGGCGAGCCAGGAAGTAGGCCAGGGGAACCCCCAAAAGAAGCCCCACCACCGTGGCCAATAGAGCGGTATAGAGGGTGAGCCAGATGGCGCTCCTCACCTCCCCCTCAAGCAGGGTGTCGAAAAGCAGCGAGGGGCTGGAGGAGAAGATCATCTTCAGTAAGGGGACAAAAATAAAGAGCAGAATGATCAAACCCAGGAGGAGGAAGGTGATGGTCAACCTTCTTGCAGCGATCCGTCTCCATATCTGCGTAACCATTGCCATGAACCTCCTTTTTCGTTCTCACAAAGGACGAGAAGGGTTCCCATTTACTAAACCCTGCCGATAGCCACAGAGCTCGCATCTGAATACCTTGCCCCAGTATGAAAAAAGCCTCCGAAAGGAGGCGCGATAACGATAGGCATAACTAGCCTACCATTAGGCTCTCCTTTCCAAACACGGGGGGCGCTCCGATTTCTTGGAGCACCGTATCGGCAGCTCGCCATGCCCCGACCTGTCGGGGTTTAGGCGAGGCAGCTCGGAGAGCTTTCTTGGATTTATAACATAAATTTAGGCAAGGAGTCAAGCTCTTGACTTGAGGGCTGAGGAGGATTAAAATATCTTTGAAATGGTTGGGCTAATTTCAAAGCCAGTAGAGAAAAGCACTGAGCAATGCCCGGTGCTTTTTAAGTTTAACGATCTGGCAAAGAGGAGAAAACAATGCATTCAAGCCTCATAGGCAAGATCGAAAAGGCGAAGCGTTATGCCCAAGAGCGAGAGCGGATCACCTTTTCCGACTTCACGGTGAGCTTCCGCGGGGAACACAATATCTATGCCCTTAGCTATAAAGAGGGGCGGTGGCACTGCTCTTGCAGCTTCTTCCCAAAGTGGGGACTATGCAGCCATACCATGGCCCTCCAAAAGATCCTTGCCGAAATGCTGCCTGAGGAAGCCCTTTCTCTGGAGGTCGAAGCAAAGCTGGTTGCACTGACAGCCGAAGCCGACCCGGTGCTGGCGGAACTCTGGGATAACGAGAGGGACGCAGCCTATGACCGACTATAACCGTGGAGACGTGGTTCTGGTCGGTTTCGTCTTTACCGAGGAGACGGCAGTGAGGCGGCGCCCTGCTTTAATAGTTAGCTCAGATGCTTACCATCAAGGGAGACAGGAAGCTATTATCGTTGCCATCACTAGCAATGTTGATCGCCTTTTAGTGGGCGACCACCTGATCGGAGACTGGCAAGGAGCTGGGCTTCTTTACCCCTCAGTAGCAACTGGTATTATCAGAACAATAAAACACGACATGATAGCCCGCAAACTGGGCGCCATACCTTTGGCCGATATGGAGGCCATCGACAACAGATTGCGTATATCGCTCGGGCTTCGCTAAGCCTACTCTCGGATCCGCTGTAGCTCTATGGTGACCAGATTAAGCTTATCTACGCAGTCTATCTCCCAGACATCTGGGTCCCCATACTCTGGAGGCAAGCCACCCCCTAACTGGAGCAGGATGAGGTAGGGGAAGATGCCGTGGTAGAAGAAGCCGCATAGCCCCGCCGTATTGTGGCCGCTGAGCTCAAAGGTGTCCCCCACCTTAAGACCGGCGCCACAGGACCCTTTAATCCCCTTTATCGTGCCCACCACCCGATAACCAAGCTGCTCTGCCATAGCGCACCTCCTTTTTCGAGCATTATGCTGTGGTCAATATATGTCCTGATGCTTGCAGAACCTTTTTCGGCGGAATTTTATAGGTAGAGCTCAGGGCGAATGCCCTTTATGTACTCTCTGGCCTCGGCGGCAATGAAGAGAGACCCGGTAGCGCAGATAAGGTCCCTGGGCCTTGCCATCCGAAGAGCGCCACGGGCCGCCGCTGCCACGCTCTCTGCCAGCTCTGCCCTCACCCCTCGCCTCGTTAGCTCCCCGAGGAGCAAGGAAGGCGCCAGCGCCCTTGGGTGGCGAGAACGAGTGACAATGGCGAAGCTGGTGAGCGAAGCAAGTTCCCCAGCGATCCCCGCTATGTCTTTGTCGGAGGATGCTCCTATGATAAGGATCAGTCGGTCGAAATCAAAATACTTTTTGATGGCCTCCTTTAGCCTCCTTGCCGAGTCAGCGTTATGGGCGCCATCGACGAGAAAAAGGGGGTCATGCCTCAGAACCTCCAGTCTCCCCGGCCAATGCACCTTGGCCAGTCCAGCGGCGATGCTCTCAGTGGGGATACCCAGCGCCTCCAAGGCGGCGACAGCGGTAGCAGCGTTTTCCAATTGGTGATCGCCGAGAAGGGGGATGGTAAGGTTATAGCTATCCGCTTGCCCTTTTACCAGCAGAGATTGCCCCCCCAGGTCGCCAGCCAATTTTTTCCAGGTGACATCCCTTCCCACGGTGATCAGCCTAGCCCCCTTCTGGCGGCAGGCCTCCTTTATCACCTCCTCAGCCTCCCTCCGCTGAGGCGAAGTTACCACTATAGCCCCTGGCTTAATAATGCCAGCCTTCTCCCCCGCTATCTTGGCCAGGGAGTCGCCCAGAACCTCAGCGTGATCAAGGCTTATCGAGGTGATCACCGAGACCTCGGCCTCCACCACATTGGTGGCATCGAGCCGACCCCCCAATCCCACCTCGAGCACCTGAAAATCGACCTCCCTGTCCCTGAAATAGGTGAAAGCGATGGCGGTCAGTATCTCGAAGGTGGTGAGCTCGCCGTAAGCATGGCGCCGATTCACCGCCTCAACCTCGGGCTTCAGCCTTTCCACTATGGCGGCTAGCTCCCCCTCAGCGATATTCTCCCCATCGATGCTTATCCGCTCCCGAAAGGTATGAAGGTGGGGGGAGATGTAGAGCCCAGTCCTATAGCCTGAAGCGCCAAGGGCGGAGGCGATCATTGCCACCGTGCTCCCCTTCCCCTTTGTCCCAGCTACATGTATCGACCTCGCCCATAGGTGAGGGTTATCCAGTCGCTCCAAAAGCTCCTCCATGCGCCTCAGGTCAAAGTTGGCCGCAGAATAGAGGATTGCGGGCGATCTCTCGAAGTCTGTAAAGCTGAGGATATACTTCAGCGCCGCCTCATAGTCCATGGCCCTATTATATCACCGCAGGCAGGGCTTGACATTAAATGGATATGATGGGAGTATTTTACAGAATTTTATCTGTTTTAGTCCAATAATAAGTCTCTCGAAGGGTATTTCCCCATAGCCGAAATGGGAGCGGCAGGCTCTGCTCTCATGAACCGGAGCGAAGGCCCCGCCGTGGCGCCTGGAGCACGTGGTGCTTTAACTGCAGGGTGCGCGTGTTCTATTACGAATCAGGATAGCAGAGGGAATCTTGGTAGAAGCCTGAGACCAAGAAGGGGCGGCTTCCTCAGACCGTTTGGTCTGGGTAAGTTCATCCGCGCCTACCTATCAGGCGATGATACCCATGGCGCCTGCATTGCAGATCCGGAGCGAGGAACTCCTATACAGGACATCAGGTCTGCTTACAAAAATGCTATCCTTAGAGCCCACTCCGAGGACATGGTAACCCTCACCCTGGAAGAGGGCACCGAGCTCGCCCTTGATGGGGCGGCTCAAGTTTGGAGAGACCCCAAACCTATGCCTGGTGGTGTTCTGCCATCACTAGCCCTGGCAACGGATGCTGTCACCGCATCGGATATGGTTATGCCCTGGCTGACAT
>SOJQ01000067.1 GCA_004376075.1 Dehalococcoidia bacterium
ACGCCAAATTTGGGACGTAAAAAGTTGGCTACTATTGTTTGCAATGGATAGCCAGATTTTAAGACAGCAGCGAGAACGTCTGCCTGAGTTAGTCCAGAACCGAGTTTGTTGTTCGGTGGATTGTTTCGAATAGCTTCCATTCTCCTCACCTCCTAGGGCACGATTGGAGTTCGGCACAAAAAGGCGTTTTTCTATCCCCCTCCGAGGAGGCATTTCCTGATCCTGATGTGGGGGCTGCCGTTGGACACCGGCAGCGGCATCTGGCCTCCCTTGCCGCAGCCACCGCCCTCGTTCATTTCCAGGTCGTTGCCGATGGCATCGATGTTCTCCAACGTGGTGAACAGGTTGCCGCTGAGCACCACCGGGCGCAGGAGCTCCGCTATCCTGCCGTTGCGGATCATGTAGGCCTCCCCAGCGGAGAAGGTGAACATCTCCATGCTGGTCATCCCGCCGTACCAGTTCTTGACGTAGACGCCCTCCTTGATTTCAGAAAGAAGCTCCTCAAAGGAGGCTTCCCCAGGCTCGATGTAGGTGTTGGTCATGCGCACGATGGGCTGAAAGTTGTAGTCGAGCGCCCTGGCATTGCCCGTGGGGGCCTCACCCATCTTGGCCGCTGTCTCACGGGAATGCAGCCGGCCCGTGAGGATGCCTTCCTTTATGAGATAGGTCTTGCTCCCCGGCACTCCCTCGTCATCGTATTTATAGCTGCCGCGCAGCCCGGGGACGGCGGCGCCGTCGACGATATTCAGGTGCTTGCCCCCGAACCTGCGCCCCAGAACCATTATCTCGCGCATGCGTTCGTTCTCGTAGACAAAGTCCGATTCCGAGAGATGCCCGAAGGCCTCGTGGGCAAAGACACCGGCCAAAACCGGGTCGCAGATAACCGTATGCTCACCTCCCTTGAGCTGAGGAGCCGAGAGGAGTTCAACCGCCCGCTTCGCCATCTCCCCCACCCGGGAGTGAAGCTTCTCCATGAAGCCGTAGTCGCCGTTGCTACCTAAACTCAGGGACGACTGCTGGACGTCGTTGCCGTCCCGTGCCACGGCATTAAACCTCGCCATAACGTCCACTTTCGTCTGCTCTATGTAGCTTCCCTCGGAGCTGGCGAAAATCACCTTCTTGTGTCTGTCAGCGTAAGCAATCGTAGAGGTCTGAATCTTGGGGGTGCTCCAGATGAGATCGTTATACTCGTCGAGGATGCCCTTCTTTTGCGCCAGGGGTACGCCGGAAGGGTCCTTCTTCACCTCGGGGGGGACTATGTCCATCACCGGCTCCACGGGGGCAAGCTTGCTCTCCTCCCTCCCCACCAGCCTCGCCTGCCGCACCGCCTTTTCCACCTTCTTCTTCAGTTCGCTCAGGTCATTGAAGGAGATAAAACCCCAGCCCCCCTTGACCAGAGCACGCACGTTCCCCCCGAGGCTGGTTGTCCTGCCAATGTCCTCCAGCTCGCGACCGCGGTACTGGAGGCGTGTAGCTTCTCCATCTTCGATGCGTATCTCGACGTAGTCAGCGTCGTGCCCTTTTAAGGCTTCAGTAATCAGGTCACGCATGTTGCTTCGCCTTGTCTCTATTTCGATTTGCCAAGTCTGTCAAAGGATGGGGGGCTCTAAGGCATACACCGCCAGCAAGTGTCGAGGGCACAGAACAACTGAGGGCAATTATAATTCTTATAAGAGGGAAAATCTAGCGGATGGTCAGAGGGATATTGTAGCGCATTTGCCAAAAGACTAGGGGGTAGTATCTCATGAAGATGCCAACAAGGCGAGGTACTGCAAGGCTCCGATGGCAGCAGCCTGTCCTAGATCGTCTCAATTCGACAGGCATCCCCGCTCAGCCCCGGGGGACATACTTCCTGCTCCGCCTTCTTCGCCTTCTACGATAGAGGTAATCTACGGTCAGTATCATGACCAGAAGAAGGGCGCCAGTTGAAATGGTAAAGGCTGTATCTAGCAGTAAATCATGCATTTGGCTCTCCTTCATTCAGTGCTTACGTTCAACCTTATGCTCAGTCCAGGCCCCTCTGCACCTATTGTGGCCAAAATCAGCGGGTTTACAATCCTACCTGCGTACTGTATTTGGGGGGTACTTTAGGCTCTCTTTCACTTGGCTGAGATGAGCCGATACCAACCCGCACCTGCGACCAGCGCCAAGTCCCACGCAGGTCGCATTGAGTCCTATACAACTATACACGCCCAAGAATAAAGAACCGATTAACAATGTTAAGGAGGAGAGTAAGAAGAGCTTACAATCTGGCAGGGATTCTTGGACATACTCACCCCGTGGCGATGTGTGTGAGAATTGGAGAATAAGGTAGAAAAATTGGAGAATAAGGTAGTAAAGGTAAAGACAGGTAAGGATAAGTGAGGATAAGATAAGAAAAATACTTGACAAAGGGTCAAATAGATGCTATCCTACTAGAGAGTCTTGGATTGAACCCTAAGACTCCTCGTAAGCCCCAGGGTTGTTCGGGTGGTGGAACGACGTTGGGGCTTTATGTTTTACCCCCAAAAGCCACGGGCAGGCGCCCGCACCAGAATCCATGTTAATTGACCAGTACCCTCAATGCGCCTTGGGCATCTGTTAACTAAAGTGAACTAAAGGCCAATTATGTTAGGTTGTTCAAGGCAAAAAAAGGGAGCGGTGCTCCCGCCACAACTGGATTCACCGCTCAATGCTGCCGTCCCCTTCCAGATAGAATCTGCACTGCTGGGCAAGTCGCTCATCAAGCTTACTGATGAATGCTTCGGGGTTCTTTGCATATGAATTACCGAATCGCAACTCCAGCTGGCCATGGCCATGATAGAGTATGCAGACGGATTTGTGCGCGCAACTGTCACAGTTTTTAACCGCTATTCGCTGTGCCTTAGCTTTTTGCCTCGTACTCATGCCCATCACCTTGTCCAGATAGTATCTGTAGCCCCCTCTGCTTTTTCGCTAATATCATTGTCCCTCGAATCCGGCACCCAGACAATCCCAT
>SOJQ01000106.1 GCA_004376075.1 Dehalococcoidia bacterium
AACTGGGGCGGGAAGCGGTCCCAGCTCCAGCTTTTGACAGCGGGAGAGCACCGTTGGCAGAAGCAGCCTTTCGTTTGCGGCGAGCAGGATTAGCTGGTCATTTGGCGGTGGCTCCTCCAGGGTCTTAAGCAGGCAGTTTGCCGCCTCGTGGGAGAGATGGTCGGCGCCATCGATGATAAAAACCCGATTCCTCCCCTCGAAGGGCTTGAGGCTGGCGGCATGCTGCATCTCCCTGATCTGGTCGATGCCGATCTCCATCCTGCCCTCGAGCCCGATCACCTGGACATCGGCGTGCACTCCTCTGGCGATCCTTCGGCATTGAGGGCACTCCCCGCAGGGCCTTTCCTCGCCCCGGCAGTTGAGCGCCTGGGCCAGATTCATCGCCAGGGTCATCTTGCCTACATGGGGGGGGCCGACAAAGAGATAGGCATGGGATAGCTTTCCGCCCTTCATGCTCCTTTCCAATAGCGCCACTGCTTTCTCATGTCCTATTACTTGCCACATAGCTTCTTTTCTCTATACCAGATCATGGCTCATCAAATCCTCGTAGCTTTCGCGGCGCCGGATGAGGCGCGCCTCGCCATCCTTAACCAGTACGATGGCCGGCTTCAGCGAGGCATTATAATTTGAGGCCATAGAAAGGCAATAGGCGCCTGAGCCCGGTATGGCGATGATGTCGCCAGGGGCAAGTTTGGGCAGGTCGATGTCCTTAATCAGGATATCCCCCGACTGGCAGAATTTTCCCGCAATGGTGACCCGCTCCAGATCTTCCTCCTCCATTTTATTGGCTACCACCGCCTCATATCTGTCGCCATAGAGGGCGGGGCGGATGTTGTCCGCCATTCCCCCATCCACGGAGACATATTTTCGCAAACCGGGGATCTCTTTTGTTGCCCCCACGGTGTAAAGGGCCACCCCTGCCTGCCCCACAATAGACCTCCCCGGCTCTATGACAAGCCTGGGCGGCTCAAGGCTGAGATCTTTGCTCTTTTCAAGGAGCGTCGATGAGATGACCTCGGCAAATTCGGCGATGGTGGGGGCGGGGGAATCCTGGGTATAGGATATAGCCAGCCCTCCCCCGGGGCTGAATTCTTCAAACTTAAAGCCATATTTACTTCTCATCTCAGCAGCAAAACGCAATACGATCTCTATCGCCTCTCGATATGATTCCAACTCAAAAATCTGTGAGCCGATGTGAAAGTGGAATCCGATAAGTTCGAAATAAGAGGATGACATCGCCTTGGCCAGGGCCTCCTCCGCCTCGGCGATGGGAAAGCCAAA
Source organism: Dehalococcoidia bacterium (assembly GCA_004376075.1). Lineage (GTDB taxonomy): Bacteria > Chloroflexota > Dehalococcoidia > E44-bin15 > E44-bin15 > E44-bin26. Next base: position 1,282 of record SOJQ01000106.1, read on the forward strand.
TTTGCTCTCGATAACCCCTGTGGTGATGTAGGCATGGGTATGCGGGTCTACCCCCGGGGAGAGGCGGAGGAGGCCCTCTTGGCTTACCCCTGCCTCTTTTGCTACCTCATCGAGTAGGGAGAGCTCCAAGAAATTGTCCACCACGATGCGACCAACCCCCCACCCGATGGCCTGCTCCAGTTCCCGCCGCGACTTATTGTTTCCATGAAAATAGACCCTCTCCATAGGGAAGTCCACCGATTTGGCGATGGCAAGCTCCCCTCCGGATACCACATCGAGACCTAAGCCCTCTTCCTTAAAGATCTGCGCCAGAGCACGGTTGATGAAGGCTTTACAGGCGTAGATCACCAGGGTATCGGGGTAACGCCGAGCAAACTCCTCCCCATACTCGGCGCACTTTCCCCTTAGGGTGGCCTCGTCAAAGACATAGAGCGGCGTGCCAAATTCAGCGGCCAGCGCCACGCTGTCGCACCCTCCGAGAAGGAGATGATTTTTGCTATTGACCGCAGCGGTTTTAGGAAATAGGGAAATTCTAAGCACTTCTCCCCTTTGAATGGGGGCTAATTGATGATGTAACGAGCGTCCTCTCCCGTTCCCAGTGAGGATACCTTTCCCTCCCGCTCCAGCTTCATCAGATGGGCGAGAACCTGTCCCCTGGCTGCTTCAATGAGGCGGCTATCCAGCTCGGGATATATATCGGCCACCAGCTCCTTCAGCGTTGCCTTCCCCTGCTTCAACCCACCGATTACCTGCTCCTCTCGCTCCAGGCGATGCTGGATCAGCTCCTCAAGCTTTCGCCTCGCCTCCCTTATCGGTGGGCCATGTCCGGGGCAGATCATTTGAATATCATAATCGAGGAGCTTCCTCAGGGAATCGATATACCGGGCCATATCACCCTCAGGCGGCCTCATCGCCGTGGTGCCCATGCCCAGAACATGATCCCCGGAGAAGAGGATCCTCTCATCTTTCAGGTAAATACAGACATGCCCTGGGCTGTGCCCCGGGGTATGGATCACCTCCAACCTAACGCCATCGAGAGCTAAGGTATCGCCATCCTCCACTACCTTATCCGCCGAGATGAGCGCCTGCCTAGCCTCAGCAGAGTGGAGGACGATCTTGGCCCCCGTCTCCTTCTTGATCCTCGCTGCGCCCCCTATGTGATCTGGGTGAGCATGGGTGACCACGATATAGGGTAGGCTGAACTGCTCAAAGCCCTTTACATAATCTATCCTGGAGCTAACCGACCCTTCATCGCCATATCCTGAGTCGATAAGTGCCCCCTCCCTAGCGACCACAAGATAGACATTGGGCGCGAAAAAGCCCATAAAGGGACCTGCCCCCACTGGGATGGAGTGAACACCAGGAACGATCTCCATTTTCGCTCTTTAGGCCGTTGTAACTGTTGTCCATAGCATATTAGCAACTGAGTGGGACAAAGTCAACAGCAATTAGGTTGACAGGGGCGGGGGATGTCGCTAGAATTTGGCTGAGGCGTGAGTTGTATCAAAAGAGCGTTTTGGAAAACGGGCTACGCATCATCACTAGCTCCATGCCCTATACATATTCCGTGTGTATCATGATCTTTATCGGCGCCGGCTCGCGCTACGAAAGGGCCGAGGAGGTGGGGAGCTCCCACTTCATTGAGCATCTCTGTTTTAAGGGGACGGAACGGCGAGCCACCTCAAAGGAGATCTCCGAGGCCATCGAGGGGGTTGGCGGCATGCTCAACGGGGGCACCGATAAGGAGCTCACCGTCTACTGGTGTAAGGTGGCCCGCCCCCACTTCCTGCTCGCTTTAGACTTAATGGTCGATATGCTCAGAAATTCCAGGTTCGATGCCCAGGACATGGAGAAGGAACGCCAGATAATCATCGAGGAGCTAAATATGAGCATGGATTCCCCCCCTCAGCGGGTGAATATTCTTATCGATGAGGTTATCTGGCCCAACCAGCCCCTGGGGCGGGATGTGGCCGGGAGCAAGGAAACGGTAGCTGCCCTCCGTCGGGAGATGCTCCTCGAATACCTAAGCCGCCAATATGTGCCCAATAACACTGTGGTCAGCGTCGCCGGCGACATAGGCCATGAGGAGGTAAAGGCCAGCCTCAGCAGCGTCTTCGGCGACTGGACTACGGGGACGCCCCAGCCCCTCTTTCCCGCTGAGGAGAGCCAGGATGAACCCCGCCTCCATATTGAGCACAGGAACACGGAGCAAGCCCATCTCTGCCTTTCGCTGCGCGGCCTATCTACCTTTCACCCCGATCGGTTCAACCTCGACCTCTTGAATGTGATCCTGGGGGAGGGGATGAGCAGCCGCTTATTCCTGGAGATTCGCGAGAGGAGGGGGCTTGCCTACGATATCCATAGCTATGTGGATCATTTCCTCGATTCGGGCGCGGTTACCATCTATGCCGGGGTTGATCCAAAGCGTATCGATGCCACTATTGAGGCGATCCTGGAGGAGCTGCGTCGCCTTAAAGACGGTGTCCCTGCCCTTGAGCTGGCTAAGGCTAAGGAGCTGGCTAAGGGACGCCTGCTATTACGCATGGAGGACACCAGGAACGTTGCCGGCTGGATGGGGGGTCAGGAGCTTTTGACGGGGCGCATCCTCACTGTAGATGAGGTAGTGTCCATAATCGATGCCATCACCGCTGAAGACCTAGAGCGGGTGGCACGAGTTCTGTTCATCACCGAGAAGCTCAATCTAGCTATCGTTGGTCCCATCGCTGGCGGGGACCGCCTGGGGAGCCTGCTCCAGCTTTAGCGGGGTGGGATCACTACCTCGACGCCAGCCTCGTTTTCGGCTATTTTGAAGCTGGTATCCTCATCATGTCTTTCAAAGTAGAGATCCACGGTTCCTTTGCCGATGCGAAGGTTGCGCACCGAGGCGTGCTGCAACCAACTGGGCAACTTTGGAGTTAGGTAAAGCCTCTTTGAGGCGGCATCCACCTGAAGCCCAAGCATGGACTGGAAGAGGAGTATAGCACTCCCTGCAGCCCAAGCCTGGGGGCTCGAGCTTACCGGATACTCTGCGGGGACGGAGTAGGCCTCTCGGTCGCGGGCGAAGCCACAGAAGAGCTCGGGGAAACGACTGTATCTAAAAAAGAGGCTGGCCTGGAAAAGCTGTGAGGTTATCTCCTCCGCCTCCCAGTGGTAGCCGTAGCGTCTCATCCCGGCGACGATGAGGGAGTTATCATGGGGCCAGATGCTCCCGTTGTGATAGCTCATGGGGTTGAATCTTGATGCCCTGCTGCTTACCGTTCTGATGCCCCAGCCACTGGCCATATCGGCTGAGGTGAGGCGCAGCACCAGATACCTGGCCCTATCCTCATCCACAATATCGCAGAAGAGGCAGTGCCCCGGGTTTGAGGTGATCGTCTCCACAGGTCTCTTACTGGAATCGAGCCCTTGGGCGAAGAAGCGCTTTTCGTCAAGCCAGAAATCCCTGTTGAAGTTCTCCTTCAGCAGGGCAGCCCTTTCAGTTAGCTTATCGGCAAGGGAGGCCTCTCCCTTTCGGCGCAGTAGCTGGGCCATCTCCCGCATCGCCTTATAGGCATAGCCCTGCACCTCGATAAGGGCCAGGGGAGGCTCCGCAGGGGTGCCATCGGGGTAGGTTATCGAAACCCTGCTATCTTTCCACCCTTGATCCCTAAGACCTCCTGAGGAGCGGGTAAAGTATTTCAGGTAGCCGTCGCCATCAATATCGCCGTAGCGCTCCATCCACTCCAGGGCCTGCTTTGCTGCCGGCAGAATCTCCTGGTACAAGCGATCATCGTCCAGCCACTTCATGGTCTCGGCAAACAGGATCAGGAAAAGGGGGGTGGCGTCCACGCTACCATAATAAGCACCGTGAGGGATCTCCCCCAGCCTTGCCAGCTCCCCTTTACGCATCTCGTGAAGGATCTTTCCTGGCTCCTCGTCGCGCCAGGGGTCGACCTTCCTTCCCTGGTGTTTCGCCAGAAAGCGAAGCGTGCCCACAGCGATCTGGGGATTGAGCATCAGCGTCTGAAGCGAGGTGATCAAGCTATCACGGCCGAAGATACAGGCGAACCAAGGTATGCCTGCGGCGGGCACCGGCCCCTCAGGGGTCGGCTCCATGAGCAGGCGGAGGTCGAGGGCACTCCTCTCCAGTAGCTGGTTAAAGAGCTGGTTATCTGTTTCCAGCCTGGTGCACTGGCTGAGCCAACCCTGATAGGAGTTGCGCAAATCAGCTAGGCCCCTGTCGAAGGCTTGCGCCATAGGGGTAAGCTCCCCCTCGCTGACGAGGATGTGAAAGGTGATGGAGATGGGTTTCCCTGGGATCAGGGTTAAGTCCCAGCTTACCTGGGCACAACTGGGATGGTAAACTGTCATGGTGGCGGTCTCTGTGGCTTCGGGGAGGAAGGTGCTGGAGCGGCGAAGCACAGGCAGGGCGGGGCGCTCCTCGATCTCGGCCCTTGACGGGGTGACCTCGAAAAGGATCTCGGTGCGCCGCCTCACCCCATCCAGGCCCACATAGTCCAGGGTCAAACGGGAACCGGCGAGTGTTGGCGGGCTGAGCGTGCCCCTCTTCTCTCTTTCCCAGCCACGGACCTCAAAGATGTCGCAGAAGTCGCTGCCGAAGGTGAGGGTGAACTGGAGGGGAACGGGAAAGGGGTTGTGATTATAGAAGCTGACCCGCTCGTGTAACCCCTGTTTAAGGAAGCGGCTGCGCCTGATGCCGATCGTCCTCGCCAGGGCGGTGTTGCCATCGGGAAGCTCTATGGTGGGGTTTGCTAGCTGGATGTCGCAGACATAGTTCTGCTCGCTGGAGGAGGAGAGGAGCCTCGGCCTCTGCCTCTGCCTATTTATCGTCATCTCGAAGATGGAGAGGTAACGCATATCTCGATAGTATAACCCCAGCCGGCGCCGCCCCTCAGGCATATCCCCCTGCTCATCGCTCACCATCACCAGCTCATCTTCCTTTAGAACATGTTGCTCCAAGTGCCCCCCTGTGCTCTAGTTTTCCGAAATCGGCCCGCCCATGGTAAATTCCCCGAAAAGCCTACCTTGGTAAGAGAGGGAAGGAACAAACCTGGGCAAAGTATCGCTCCTTCTAGCTGCCTCAGCTTCCAGTATCCACTCATAGGCACGGAGGTAATCATCCACCATCCGCGGCACGTCGAAGTTTAGCTCCACATGCTCCCGGCACCTGCTGCGGTCGATGCGGTGGACCTCCTCTACCGCCTTCACCATCTGCTCCACATCCTGCACAATAAAGCCCGTCTCGCCATGGCGAATGACCTCAGGTGCTGCCCCCTTATTGAAGGCGATCACTGCCGTGCCGCAGGCCATGGCCTCCACCATGGCCAAACCGAAGGGCTCAGGCCAGGTTATGGGCATCAGCAAACAGAGGGCATTGGCGAACAGCTCCCTCTTCTGATCGCCATCCGCCTCACCGAAAAACTGGACGATGTCACCATCCACCTGGGGCATGATCCTTTGCTGGAAATACTCCTCGTCTACTGTATCAACATTGCCGGCAATAATCAACCTACGCCCCGAGCGCTTTGCCACCTCGATGGCGATGTGGGGACCCTTCTCTTGGCTGATGCGGCTCAAGAAGAGGAGGTCATCCCCTCCTCTGCCCGAGAAGGGATAGGATTTGCAGTTGATGGCGTTATAGATCACCCCTACAAATCCTTCCTTATCGGGTAACAGGGACTTTGCCGATTTACTAATGGCATTATAATAGCCTTTATAGGCGGTGAGAAGCGACCTGCCCGCCTCACTAAGCCCGCCATGAAATGTGCTTAGCACCGGTGTCCTGACTAGATTCGCCATCGCCATCCCCTCTGGGAAGGCGTGATTGTGGACAATGTCGAAGTTATGGGCCTGCTCGAAGGGGGATATAGCGTTCAACAGGCGGTAAATAAGAGCATCTCCGGCGTCTACCCCCGACCCCCTCAGCATTTGGGGGCAAACGGAGCAAAGCCTGGCTGCGGTCACCGAATCGCCGCTGGCGAACAAGGTAACATCCTGCCCCCTTCTCACCAGCTCCTCGGTAAGTAGGCTCACCACCAGCTCGGTGCCGCCATAACCGATAGGGGGCACCCTCATCTCCAATGGCGCTATCTGGGCAATACGCATTGCCACACCTCCAATCCCAAGTATTACCCAAGGGTTAATTGAAAATCATAGCTACAGCCCAAAGACTGTAGCTATGATTTTTTCAACAGGTGGCCTTTTCAGGCTTAGTATTCAGGCATCGGGGGCGGCGCGGCCTTCTCCTTGATGTCGGTGATCAGGGATTCCGTAGTGAGCAACATGGCGGCGATGCTCGCCGCATTCTCCAGTCCCGCTCTGGTCACCTTGGCTGGGTCAATGACCCCCCGCTCCTGCATATTGGCGTAATCATCCCTCAGGGCGTCATAACCGACCCCAGGCTCGCTCTTTTTCACCATATCTACCACTACCGAGCCCTCTCTGCCGGCATTGGTGGCGATCATGCGCAGCGGCTCCTCGAGGGCGCGTCTTACAATAGTGACACCGGTGGCCTCATCGCCCTGAGCCTCGACCTTGTCCAGGACGGGGATGGCATTGACAAGGGCGACCCCGCCGCCGGGGACAATACCCTCCTCCACGGCGGCCCTTGTTGCCGAGAGGGCATCCTCAACGCGGTGTTTCTTCTCCTTAAGCTCCACCTCGGTGGCCGCCCCCACCTTGATCACGGCGACCCCGCCAGCCAATTTTGCCAAGCGCTCCTGGAGCTTCTCCTTATCGAAATCCGAAGTGCTCTCCTCTATCTGGGCCTTAACCTGCTTGATCCTCCCCTGAATTTTTTCATCCTCGCCCTTGCCCTCGATGATGGTGGTCTCCTCCTTGGTGGCCAGCACCTTCCTTGCCCGGCCCAGGTCTTCAATAGTGGTAGAATCGAGCTTTCGACCCATCTCCTCGGTGATCACTGTGCCCCCGGTGAGGATGGCCATATCCTCAAGCATCGCCTTTCTCCGATCGCCAAAACCGGGAGCCTTGACGGCGAGGCAGTTAAGGGTGCCCCTCAATTTGTTGACCACCAGGGTGGCCAGCGCCTCGCCATCGACATCCTCGGCGATGATGAGCAGGTTCTTAGTCACCTGAAGCATCCTCTCCAGGGCGGGCAAAAGGTCGGAGACAGCGGTGATCTTCTTATCGCTGAACAGGATGTAGGGGTCCTCGATCACCGCCTCCATGCGCTCGGCGTTGGTGATGAAATAGGGGCTGATATAGCCGCGGTCGATCTGCATCCCCTCCACATACTCCGTCTCAAACTTTATCCCCTTTCCTTCCTCCACGGTGATCACCCCATCCTTTCCCACCTTCTCCATGACCTCAGCGATGAGATTGCCGATCTCCTCGTTAGCCGCTGAGATGGCCGCCACCTGAGAGACCTGCTCCTTGGTGGTTATCGGGGTGGATGTGTTCTTCAGCTCCTCGAGGATGGCCTCCGTCGCCTTCTCGATGCCCCTCTTTATAGCCATGGGGTTCGCCCCGGCAGCAACGTTCTTCAGCCCCTCGTGAATCATCGCCTGGGCAAGCACGATGGCCGTGGTGGTGCCATCGCCGGCAACATCGTTGGTCTTGGTGGCCACCTCCTTGATCAACTGAGCGCCTATGTTCTCGAAGGGTTCCTCCAGCTCGATCTCCTTGGCGATGGTGACGCCGTCATTGGTTATCGTGGGTGGGCCAAACCTTTTGTCCAACACCACGTTCCGCCCCTTCGGTCCCAGAGTGATCTTAACCGCATTAGCTAAGGCATCCATGCCCTTCTTTAGATGTGCCCTTGCATCCTCACTATAGGCAAGCTGTTTTGCCATTTTTCCTCCTTTTAGCTGAACTTAGCCAGGATGTCGCTCTCGCGCAGGATCAAGTATTCCTCATCGTTTAGCTTGACCTCGGTGCCCGCATACTTGGAGTAGATCACCTTATCGCCCTTTTTCACCTCCATGGCGATGCGCTTGCCATCCTCATCCACCCTCCCCGGGCCAACGGCGATGATCTCCCCCCGCTGCGGCCTCTCTCTGGCGGTGTCGGGCAGTATGATGCCCCCCTTGGTCACCTCCTCCTCGCTCATCGGCTTCACCAAAACCCGGTCCCCAAACGGCTTCAACTTGGCTACCACTGTCAACCTCCTCTGAAATTTGCTCCTGGGTGCTTAGCACTCTCATGATGAGACTGCTAATTATATTAGCCTACATTGCCCGGCACCGCAAGTGAGTATATGGTGTCTTATGGTCAGTGATAGGACTTGAAAGATATTTATATGCCTCAATTAACCCGATTTCTTCCTTAAATCAGGCTTTTTCTCCCGAAAACGAGCCTTGACATTATACACTTTAACGTGTAAAGTGAAAGGGTGAGGGTGCCAAGGAGAAGGAAGAAGGTAAACTGGGATCGAGAGGGGATCCATGCCCTGAGGAGGCATTTGGGGCTCACCCAGCAGGAGCTGGCGGACGAGCTGGGGACGCGGCAGCAGACCGTTAGCGAGTGGGAGACCGGGATGTATCGACCTCGGGGTGCCTCCTCGAGACTGCTCACCATCATTGCGGAGCGGGCCGGCTTTGGCTACGAGGTGGGTTCTGCGGAGGAAGGGGAAAAGACCTAGATAACGGGAAAAGGTGGCGGGGGAAGTGCTGGCTGGAGGGGCTCGGTATGAAAAAAGTCAAAGTGGGCTGCTGTGGCTTCGCCAAGGGAATGAAGCATTACTTCTCCCAGTTCAGGCTGGTTGAGGTGCAGAAGGACCTTTTATAAGCCGCCGCAGGTGGATACAGTGCTAAGGTGGCGGGAGCAAGCCCCTGCCGACTTTGAATTCGCTATCAAGGCGTGGCAAGCGATCACCCACCCCTGCTCCAGTCCTACCTATCGAAAGGCGGGGCTTAACATCCCTCCAGGGAAGGGGGGTAACTATGGCTTCTTCAGGCCCACCGAGGAGGTGATGGAGGCTTGGCGCAAAACCAGGGAGATCGCTGAGGCACTTCGGGCTAGAGTTATCGTCTTTCAGTGCCCCCCCAGCTTTAGGGAGGAGGCTCATAATCTGGAGAATATGAGGAGATTCTTCGGCGCTATAGAGCGAAGATTCCTTTTTGTCTGGGAACCTAGGGGGGAGTGGAGCGAGCGGGTGGTTAAGGCGCTTTGTGAGGAGCTGGAACTGGTTCACTGCGTTGACCCCATGGAGGGGGAGCCCCTGTATGGCGAGAGGAAGTACTTCCGGTTGCACGGGGGACCTGGCTATGGGCATAAATACAGTGACGGGGAGCTAAAGTGGCTTTGTGATAGATGGGGTGGGGAGGAGGCCTATTTCCTGTTCAATAACCTGAGTATGTATGAAGATGCCCTCAGGTTTGAAAGGCTGCTTAAGGGGTAACCGGGT
>SOJQ01000130.1 GCA_004376075.1 Dehalococcoidia bacterium
AGCCTGGTGGTGAGCACCTCCAGCTCGTTCTCCCCGGTAAACCTATTTACCCCCACAATCACCCTCTCCCCCCTCTCTACCTGCTTCTGATATTCATAGGCGCTCCTGGCGATCTCCCGCTGCATGTACCCGCTCTCGATAGCGGCAACAGCACCACCTATAGCATCGATCCTGCCGATTATCTCACAAATCTCCTGCTCCGTCTGGTCGGTTAAGGACTCCACATAATAGGAGCCAGCCAGGGGGTCGATCACATCGGCCAGCCTGGCCTCAAACTGCAAGAGCCTGCCCCCATCCATGTTTAGCTGCTCCGCCTCAAGGCTATGACCCAAACCCATGGGCTCATCGTAAGGGACTGGAACCATGGGAGGAGCTCCAGAAAGGGCATTTCCTATTCCCACGATAATATTGCGGGTTAGATTGTTAAGGGGACGCTGGGCAGTAAGGGTATGGGTGGGAACACCCATACCACCACCGCCACGCAGCATCCAGCTTCTGGGGTCTTTGGCCCCAAACCTGTCCCTCATGATCTTGGCCCAAACCCTCCTCGCCGCCCTTGCCCGAGCGATCTCCTTGAAGAACTCCATGCCGGTGCTCCAAGCAAGGAAGGTGAAGCGCCGCATGAAGGTGTCAACATCCAGCCCCGCCTCTATCCCCTGTTGAACATAGGCCATAGCATTGGCTAGGGTGAAGGCCACCATCTGAACAGGCCTGGCACCTGCCTCCCGCATATGATAGCCACAGATACTTATGGTGTTCATCGATGGCATGTGCTCCGCACAATAGGTGATCGTGTCCCTGATCATCCTCATCGATGGCCTGGGAGGGAAGATGTAGGTACCCCGCGCCACAAACTCCTTAAGGATGTCATTCTGAGGCGTCCCCCTCAGCCCATCCAGGGGTATCCCCCTCTTCTCCGCCAAGGCGATATACATTGCCAGGACAACGTTGCAGGGGGCGTTTATCGTCCAGTTGGAGGCAATCTTATCTAGATCGCTTTCCCCCACAAAGGCCTCGTAGATGACCTCAAAGTCTCTCAATGTGTCCACCGCTACCCCTACCTTCCCCACCTCTCCCCGAGCCACCGGGTCGTCGGAATCATAGCCGCACTGGGTGGGCAGGTCGAAGGCGATATTGGGACCGCCCTGCCTGCCAAAGGCCTCCCTCATATAGTTATAGTAATCCCTGGTATCCTCAGGGGCACCATATCCAGAATACCTGCCCGCCCTGACCAGTAAGGCGCTGACCCCGCCCCTGATCCTCAGGGCAGGGAGATTGGAGGGATATTCCGCTGCGGTGAAGGGATACTCCCCGGGGAATCCCACCTTCTCCAGAAAATCGAAATCCTTTAGGTCGGCGGGGGTATAGAACTTGGTGGGACTTTCCTTCATCCCAAACCTTTCCCGGGAGCGCTTCAGCGTCCCCTCCTCCCATTCCCTTCTCCTCCTCTCTATCTCCTCCATCCTATCCTTGTCAAACATTTTCGCCCCTCTTTTCGACCTAATCGCTGTGCCTAGGGGATGCCCCTCGGCTATCACCACTAAAGCGGTAAGCCAGCGCCTTTTACGCTTAGGCCGACCTGAGAAAAGTCTCTCTACAATGGGTTTCATGATTGGACTAAGCTAAGTAGGTCTTGACCAGAGAAAACTATATCACCGCCCCCTTCCCCTGTCAAGGAAACTCCAGGGCAAGGAGGGGAGGGATAAATAGGCTTTATTGGGTGGCTTTCTAGCGGGAAAGAGCAGGGGTCTTCAGAACGTAGTCACCCCTCTCGGTGGGGAAGACCTCTTTAAGGAGCAGGGTTTGTCCCCTCTGGATGGCGGTGAAGCTATACTTTTTACGAAGGCGGTCGATAACCCTGTCCAGGCGCTCCCAGAGCTCCGGGGAGGTGTCCCAGAAGCTGAGCTGCCTCTCGTCGCCGACCAGGCTTGATACCCCGATGCCAATAAGGCGCACCCGCTGCCGCCTTTGGCCAAGGGATCTCTCCAGAAGCTCGAGTCCAGCATCAAAGATCACCTGGTCAACATTGGTTGCCTCCCTCAGGGTGCGGCTGCGGGTGACGGTGTCGAAATCGGCATACCTAAGCTTTAGAGTGACACACCTCGCTCGCCTCCGATCACGGCGCAATTCGGCGCCCACCCTTTCACTGAGGTAACGCAGGGTCGCCTTGAGGAAAGGGGGGTCCAGGGTATCTTCGATGAAGGTAGTCTCCCGGCTTATCGATTTCGCCGCTTGAGGAGGCTCAAACTTCCTGTCATCGATGCCCAGGGCATAGCGATGGATCACCTCCCCCAAGATGCCAAAGCTTCCTCTCAAAAGAGAGGCTGGCAGATCGGCTAGCTCCCCGATAGTGGTGACCCCCATCCCCTTGAGCACCTTTTCCGTCTTCCGCCCAACGCAGGGGAGCTTGGCGATGGGAAGGGGGGCGAGGAAGAGGCGCTCCTCCCCTAGGGGCACCTCAAGCAGTCCATCTGGCTTTGCCATGTCGGAGGCAACCTTGGCCACCATCTTTGAGGTGCCAATGCCTATGGAGGCAGTGATCTTTATTTCGTTCTCTATCCTCTTTTTCATCCTTAGCGCCGTCTCCGAAGCAGGGCCGTAGAGGGGTTCGAAACCGGTAAGGTCGAGATAGGCCCCATCAATTCCCACAGGCTCCAGGTAAGGGGTGAAATCGCCCAAAATGCCCATGAACCTTTCCGAGGCTTCACGATAGCGAGGGAAGCTCCCCTTGAGGAAGATGGCCTGGGGGCAGAGGCGATAGGCCTGGGTAAGGGGCATGCCGGCACAAAGCCCATAGGCCCTCGCCTCATAGGAGGCGGAGGCGACCACCCCGCGCAGCCCGGGCTCACCACCAACCACCACCGGCTTGCCCCTGAGCTGGGGGTTCAGCACCCGCTCCACGGAGACAAAGAAGGCATCGAGGTCGACATGAAGAATCTTTCGCTCTTTATCGCACATATGTTCTAATTATAGGTTAACCAAATCCTCTTGTCAAGAGGTTCCCAAAGGCATTGATTTACGTCAGGGAAGCAGGTATACTAGTTCGAAAAAAGGGGGGGATTCAATGACGGAAGAGGAGATCGGCAGGGTGAGCGATTTCTTTGCCCAACCGGTGGTGGCAGGGATCGATCTCACCGCTACCCTCAGGGTTGGTGACAAGATCCATATCAAGGGGGCCACCACCGACATGGAGCTCACCGTTGAGTCCATGCAGATCCAAAACGTAGATGTGAAGGAAGGCAAGGCGGGGGATGCAATAGGGATCAAGGTCCCCGACCGAGTGAGGCGAGGCGACCGGGTTTATAAGGTCATCGAGTGATCGTTTTGACCAGGTTCGCCATCTCGATGGCGCTCATTGCCGCCTGAAAGCCGGCATTGCCCATCTTCGTTCCCGCTCGCTCGATGGCCTGCTCCAGGGTGTCTGCGGTGACCACGCCATAGAGGACGGGCAGCCCTGTCTCCAGGCCGACCTGAGCAATCCCCTTGCTCACCTCGGTGGCAATATACTCAAAATGGGGCGTTCCCCCTCGGATCACAGCACCGAGACAGATAATTGCAGCGCATCTTCCCATCTCTGCCATCTTCTTGGCGATGAGAGGGATCTCAAAGGAGCCCGGCGTCCAGGCAACCTCGATGTCGCCTTCTTTAACACCATGGCGTAAAAGGGCATCCTTAGCTCCCTCCAAAAGCCTTGTGGTGATGAACTCATTGAAACGGGAGACCACCACCCCAAACCTTAACCCTTCGCCAAGAAGCGTCCCTTCATAGCTTTTGCTCAAAGTTCCTCCTTTTCGATTCTTGGGAAAAGCGAAGTCCTTTCCCCCATTCTATTAAGCCTCCTCTTCGGTCAGCCCCTCCATCTCCAAAAGGTGCCCCATCTTCTGCTGCTTCGTCTCCAGGTAGTGGATGTTAATTGGGTTGGGCGTGGCAATGAGGGGCAATGTCTCCACAACCCTGAGCCCGTAGCCCTCAAGGCCCACCACCTTTTTCGGGTTATTGGTGAGCAGGCGAATGTCGCGAAGCCCGAGGTCCACCAATATCTGGGCCCCGATGCCATAGTCACGAAGGTCAACGGCGAAGCCCAGCGATTCGTTGGCCTCAACGGTGTCCATGCCCTGATCCTGGAGGGCATAGGCAGCGATCTTATTGTGCAGCCCGATCCCTCTCCCCTCCTGCCTCATATAGAGGAAAACTCCCCTCCCCTCCTGGGCAATGGCCTGCATGGCGAGGGCGATCTGGTCGCCGCAATCGCAGCGCAGGCTGCCGAAGATGTCGCCGGTGAGGCACTCGCTATGTACCCGAACCAGCACCGGCCCCTCCCCGGATATGTCCCCCTTCACCAGAGCTACGTGCTCGTCAGGGTCGATGGTGCTCCTATAGGCAATGGCAACAAAATCTCCATACCTGGTGGGCAGATTAGCCTGAGCCATCCTCCTAACCAGCCTCTCGTGGCGTCTGCGATAGGAGATAAGGTCAGCGACGGTCATCATCTTAAGTCCATGCCGCTCTGCCATCGCCTCAAGCTCTGGGAAACGGGCCATGGTGCCATCCTCCGCCATGATCTCGCAGATCACCCCGGCAGGGTAAAGCCCGGCGAGCCTTGCCAAATCAACGATGGCCTCGGTATGACCCACCCTGACCAGCACTCCCCCTTCCTTCGCCCGTAGTGGGAAGGTATGACCGGGACAGGCCAGATCCTCAGGCTTGGTAAGCGGGTCAAGCACCGCCTTGATGGTAGCCGCTCGATCATAAGCAGAGATCCCGGTAGTCACTCTGTGTTTGGCTTCGATGGATACGGTGAAGGCTGTTCCATGCTTTGATGTGTTCTCTCCAACCATCATCGGGATTTTCAGTTCATCCAGCCTCTCCCCGATGATGGGCAGGCAAATGAGCCCCCTGGCGTGCTTGGTCATAAAGTTAATCGCTTCTGGGGTGACCTTTTCCGCAGCCATGGCGAGGTCGCCTTCATTCTCGCGTTCGTCATCATCAACGATGATGACGAACCTTCCCGCCCTAATATCTTCAATCGCTTCTGAGATTGAGGCCTGCGACATCCTCTCCCTCCTCTTATCCCTTAGTATAGCGCAAAATCCCTTTTAATCTTAAATCCGATTAAAAAGTTCCTGCTGTGCCCCGCCCAGATTGATAATCCAGCCCGGTAGTAGTGGGTAGGCTCATAGATGTCGAACTTAAAGCATTTGGCTTCACAATATACTTTAAGTTCGACAACCCAAATGCTTAAGCTCCACAAACCTCCTCACCACTCGCCAAGTTTGAGCCGCACTATTGCCATAGCTACAAAACCGACGCCCATACCAATGAAGAGACCAACTACTACGTTCTCTAATGCAAAGCCAATCCCCATACCAGCAAACATACATCCTACGAAAACCAGTCCACTAATCCCCCTCCTTTTCTTGGGTTCTCCCTTCTCGTTGGACATCTTTATTACCTCCTCCGAACTGGCTTACCAATAATCCGGGATTTCCCATTTCAACTCTCGATAAGGGCGTGCCCGCCCGTTTTCCAAACCTGTGCCGATTATGGTACTCTTGAGCTTGGCTGTCAAGCACCCTTGGAAGCCTGGAACCAGCCCACCGCGTCCGTGCCCTACGCTTTAGCACCCAAAATCCTCCTTCTCAAAGCCTTGTCCCAAGCCCTCAGCTCTCGTACGAGGCAACAGTACCCCTTTCTCCACCTCACCCCCTATTGCTTTCGATAACCGAGATAATAACTGATATCCCCTTCCTTAGCGCGCCAAAAAGCCGTGCTCGGCTAAAAATTCCAAGGTAATGCTTGAGCCAGCCTCCCTCAGTCGTTCCACATACTTAGCGATGATGTCTACCTCCAGATTGACCACATCCCCGGGTCTCCTGCCACCGAGGTTAGTATTCTCAAGGGTGTAGGGGACCAGCGAGACCTTGAAGGATGTAGCATTGCACTCTACCACGGTGAGGCTCACCCCATCGACGGCGATAAACCCTTTTTCCACCACATAGCGCATGATCTCAGGGGGTGCCTCATACCTAACGTTGAGCGCCTTATTCTCTGGCATAGCCGAGAGCACTTTCCCCATGCCATCGACATGCCCCTGGACGAAGTGCCCTCCCACGCGACCGCCCACGGCCAGGGGTCGCTCCAGATTTACCCGGTCCCCAGGTCGGAGCGCACCAAGGTTGGTGCGCCGCAGCGTCTCAGGCATCACATCAACGGAGAAGGAATCGGGCGACATCTCAACAACGGTGAGGCAGGCCCCATTTATGGCGATGCTATCGCCCTTTTTCGTACTTTCAAGGACGCTCTTTGCAGATATTGCCAGCTTGCCAGGATAAGCTGCCTTAACGGTGCCTACCTCTTCAATGATCCCGGTAAACATCTAGACTCCCCCCAATTAGAAGCAGGAATGGAACTGCGCTCTACTTCTCCAGCGCATCCAGCGCCTGCTGGAATCCCTGATTGGCGAGTTGCACATACATCTCCAGCGGCAGAAGTTCGCGGCTGATGGTCTTGAGGCTCTCGGCGGACATCTTACCTTCCTCCGCGAGTTGGCGACCAGCCTCTTTTGCCGCCTCGAAGATCTCGTTCAGCGGCGCGCCCATCTCCATCATCGGCTTCAATATCCCCCCGTGGGGCCGCAAAAGCGCCCCCGCAAATTCCCTCGATGCGTTCTTGCAAAAGGCTTTCATGTGAACCAGCAGCGGGTCGAAGTTGTCCATCTCCCAGAAGCCACAGTTGGAGACCAGCACCACCTTTCCGGACTTGGTTCCCTCGCGCAGGGGATGGTGGCAGTGACCATCGCGCAGCTCGAAAAACGGCTGCAGGAGCGGGATTATTCGGTCCATCAGGTTCTTCATCGGGCCGGTGCCCCCATCCACATAGACCGGGGTGGCGAACACCCAGATGTCGGCCTCGCGTAGCTTGGGGTGCAGCATCTGCATGTCGTCCTTCTGCCAGCACTCACCCGGTGTCTTCAGCCAGCAATTAAACTCACCCTGGCAGGGATTGATCTTGAGCTTCTTAGGGTACAAGAGTTCCACCTCCGCCCCCACCTCCCTCATCCCCTCAAGGAAGGGATTCAAGATGAGAGCGGTATTGCCCTTGCCCATCTTGGGGCTACAGTTAAATGCCAGCACTTTCATCACTTATCTCCCTTTTTGAAATGATAGATACCCCGTGATCATCACATCATCGCCGAGGCGCTCCACCTTGACCTGGCTCAGTCTCAGCGCCTGGGCGATCTTGCTCGCCCCTTCACCCCCCACCGCCACCTTCGCCTCCCTCCCCCCGATGATCAGTGGAGCGATAAAGGCGATAACCTTATCCACAAGCCCCCGCTCGAAAAGAGAGCCGAGGAGGGTGCCTCCTCCCTCCACAAGGACGCTGGTGATCTCCCTTCTGCCCAGCTCTCGTAATAGCTCGCCAAGGTCGACAAGCCCATCCTTTGAGGGGAGCTCCAGGAGCTCAGCGCCCGCTTTTTCGAGCTTCCTCGTCCTCGATGACGGGGCAGCGGGGGTGGTAGCTATGATTGTTTTCCCCGGCTCCGCGAATGCCCGTGCCTTGGGCGGGGTGCGTGCCTCGCTATCCACGATGACCCGCAGCGGCTGCCTAGCTAAGGGCCGCCCATCCTTTCCCCTTGCCGTAAGCTGGGGGTCATCAAGAAGCACCGTATTCACCCCAACCATGACCGCGTCCACGGTCTGGCGCAGGGTGTGAAGGTATTCCCTGGACTCCTCCCCGCTAATCCATCTGGAATCGCCCATCCTGGTGGCGATCTTGCCATCGAGGCTCATGGCGAATTTTGCGGTGACAAAGGGTAAGCCCGTGGTGATAAATTTGATATAGGCTTCGTTAAGCTCGCGGGCCTCCTCCTCATGCTCGCCAAGGCGGGTCTTTATCCCGGCAGCCTCCAGCTTTTCCCTCCCCCGACCTGAAACCAAGGGATTGGGATCCAGGGTGGCGATATACACCTCGGCGATGTCGCTCTCAATAATAGCCTGGGTGCAGGGAGGGGTGCGCCCGAAATGACAACAGGGCTCCAACGTCACATACATCGTTGCCCCCCGAGCCTTGTCCCCTGCCTTCCTCAGCGCCACCACCTCGGCGTGGGCTGAGCCCGGAGGCTGAGTATAGCCCTCACCGATGATCACGCCGTCCTTAGCGATCACCGCCCCCACTGCGGGATTGGGGCTTGAGATTCCTAAAGCAAGCTTTGCTAAGGAAAGGGCGCGCTCCATGTAGTCCATTTTTTTCGCCCTTTAATCAAACATACTACATCTAGGGCACTTCCAGTGGTAACCTGCTGGACGCCCCGGATGATTCTTGTTATCTAACTTCCCCTGGGCACCACCGTGGTAGTGGTAAAGACTGCATTCCTTTTCAAACGCAGCTTTCAGTGACGTAGCATATTCATACCAAAAATACTTGTATCTATTAACGTGTGTCTTTAACTCTGCATTTAGGTTTGAGTCAGAGCGCCCAACATATTTTACTGCTGTTTTAGAGTTCGAGGCTTTGTAAGTTCCAGGCGCGGTTCTTTTTACCCGCAAATCAATTGTGCGACTATTTAGTAGGAAGGGACCCCTCATATCTTCACCTCCTCACCGCTTTTCGAAGTCCTGATAGTACCTGCTCGCGGTGGGCTCCTTCTGTCCCTGGTATTTGCTTCCCAGACCCTCGTCCCCATAGACCCTCTCCGCAGCGGAGGTGAGGCGAATAAAGGAGACCTGCCCGATCTTCATTCCATAGTAGAGGGTGACGGGCAGCCTTGCCACATTGGAGAGCTCCAGGGTCAAATGCCCCTGCCAGCCGGGGTCGACGTAGCCGGCGGTGGAATGGATCAAAAGCCCGATCCTACCCAGGGAGCTCTTCCCCTCAAGGCGACCGACAATGTCATCGGGGAGGGTAATATCCTCCATGGTGCTCCCCAGAACAAACTCCCCGGGCTGCAAAAAGAAGGGGCTATTCTCTTCGATCTCCACCATTTCGGTCAAATCGTCCAAATTCTGCTTCACATCGACATAAAAAGGATAACGCGAGGTCCTGAAGACGAGGAGCTTCTTGTCCAGGTGGACATCAACGCTCGCTGGCTGGATGCAGCTAAAGTCAAGAGGCTCGATGATAATCCTTTTCTTGGCGATCTCTTCCTTGATTGTTCGGTCGCTGAGAACCATACTTACCCCCGTTGGAATTCTACCATCAACCCTACCAAAGTGCAACACACTCGATAGCAAAACCCTGGCGCGCAGGCCCAGGTAAATTGGGCTAGCACAGCCTTGATAGATAGGTTATAATAGTTGAATCAAGCTAAAAAGGCGAGAAGAAGGATGAGATTTAAGCTTCGCGAGATTTTAGTAATCATCCTCCTGGCAGTGGCCATCTTTTTACTACTGCAAAGCACGGTACAGAGTTTCAAGGTGGAGGGCTTCAGCATGGAGCCCAGCTTTCACAATGGGCAATACCTAGCGGTCAATAAGGCGGTCTACTGGTTTGGTGATCCTCAAAGGGGCGAGGTGATTGTATTTCGCTCCCTTGAAAACCCTGATCGTGACCTCATCAAGAGGGTTATCGCCCTCCCCGGGGAGACGGTGGAGATAAAGGAGGGTAGGGTTTATATCGATGGCGCCCCGCTGGATGAGCCTTATATTATTGAAGAACCCGACTATACCTACCCTTCACGTCAGGTGCCCCCCGACTTCTACTTCGTTCTAGGGGATAACCGCAATTCCAGCAGCGATTCCCACGTTTGGGGGATGCTGCCCCGCGAATACATAATCGGCAAGGCGTGGTTCTGCTACTGGCCCCTAAGCGAGTGGCAGCTCGTCCCAACCTACCCCTTTGAGCAATAGGTTGAAAGGAGCCCTTTGTCAGCAGAGGTGGAGAGAATCTTTAATGAGGCAGGAGCAATCTTGGAGGGGCATTTCGAGTTAGCCTCCGGACTCCACTCCGCCACCTATTGGGACAAGTTCAAGGTACTGCAATCCCCCTATTACACCGAGCAGCTCTGTAGGATGATTGCCCAGCATTTTAGAGGTGAGGGGATCCAGGTCGTCGCCGGACCTACTTTGGGTGGCGTGATCGTCGCCTTCGAGGTAGCTAGGCAGCTGGGGGTGCGGAGCATCATTGCGGAAAGAGAGGGTGATGGGAGGACCTTCAGGAGGGGATTCACCATCACCCCGGGGGAGCGGGTGCTTATCGTTGATGATGTTCTAACCACGGGAACCTCGATCCTTGAAGTGACTAAAGCGGTGATGAACTATGGCGGTGAGCTTGTAGGAGTGGGCGTGCTAGTGGACCGTTCCCGTGGCAGGGTCAAAATTGGCGTGCCCCTTTTTAGTTGCCACGAGGTATCTATTCCCACCTACGCCCCTGAGGATTGTCCATTATGTGCTCAGGGGGTTCCCTTAACCAAGCCTGGCAGTGGCACAAGGGGGTCGTCCTAGCTCGGCTTTTAACCTTTGATCATTGACAAGTGGAAAAGAAGCGGGTATATTTTCTAAGGGGCCGTTAGCTCAGGGGAAGAGCACCTGACTTTTAATCAGGGTGTCGTGGGTTCGAATCCC
>SOJQ01000083.1 GCA_004376075.1 Dehalococcoidia bacterium
ACTCCCACCCCCTCTGTTTCCCCGACCCCTACGCCTACACCGACACCCACGCCGACGCCGACACCTCAGCTACCAGCGGAGACTCCCCCCTCCCCCGGAATGGGCTTGCGCGCTGTTCTTATCATACTAGCGATAGCTTCCTTTGGAATTGTTCTCTTGCTTAGAAGGTGGCGAAGAGGCTAAAATAATTGCCTTGCGCCTCTGCCTAAGATATAATTTAGGCAAGGCAATGCCAAAGCCATCGATGATCGCTATAGATGGGCCGGTTGCTTCGGGGAAAAGCACCATTGGCAGGCTTCTGGCCCAGAGGCTGGGATACCGCTTTGTGGATACGGGAGCGATGTATCGGGCTTTGACCTGGAGGGCGATAAAGCTCAGCATCGATCTTGAGGACGAAGGGGAGCTCAGCCGACTTGCTGCTAGCACCAAGATCGAGTTCGCACCGCCTGAGGACTATAGTTCTGTTTTTGTCGATGGTCATGATGTTACCAGGGAGATCCAGGATTGGGAGGTAGAGGCTGGCGTCTCCTTGGTAGCAAGGGTGGCAGGGGTTCGAAAGGTGCTCGTGGAACAGCAGCGGGGTTTGGCGCAAAAGGGCAAAATCGTTATGGCAGGGCGGGACATCGGCACCACGGTATTGCCTCACGCTGAACTAAAGGTCTATCTTGTCGCTTCCTTTGAGGAGAGGGCGCGGCGGCGCTACCAGGAGCTGGTGGAACGCGGTGAGGCAGCGGATTATGAGGCCATCCTCGCCGATCTAATAAGGAGGGACGAGATCGACAGCGAGCGTTCTGTTTCCCCGCTACGGCCCGCTCCAGAGGCAAGGATTATCGATACCGATGGTCTTAGCGCTGATCAGGTGCTATCTGAGATCCTGAGCATGATGGGGGAAGGCTAATGGCTCTCTCATACTATTTCGAAAGGATGATTGCCAGGATCTTGTTCACCCTTTTTGCCCGGCGGCGGGTCAGGGGGAGGGAAAACATCCCTGATCGGGGTCCTTTGATCGTGGTTGCCAATCATGTTAGTCTTGCCGATCCTCCGCTGCTCAGCCTCTGCATGCGGCGGAGGATCGTCTTCATGGCCAAGGAGGAGGTCTTTAAGCATCCCTTGGAAGGTCCTCTGGCGCGTGGTTACAAGGCTTTTCCGGTGCGCGGGGGGCGACTGGATAGGGAGGCCTTGCGTCAGTCGCAGCGGGTATTGGAGGAGGGGCTGGCATTAGGGATGTTTCCTGAGGGAACGAGGAGCCGCACCGCTCAATTGCAGCAGGGTTACTCGGGGACCTCTCTTCTCGCCTTACGCTGTGGTGCTCCCATCCTCCCCGTGGGGATCGCAGGGACGGAAAGGATAAAGGGCATAACTTTCCTGCTTCGCCGCCCTACCATAACGGTGAACATTGGTGAGCCCTTCAAACTCCCCCCCTTTGATGGCAGGCTGACCAGGTCTCAATTAGACTCTGCCACCGACTTAATCATGGGGCGTATCGCTGAGCTTCTCCCGGAAAGCTACCGAGGGGTATATGGAGGAGATAAAGAAAGCGCCCTTGAGGAGGGTGGGATTGGAGATTGAAAAGGCTGCCGAGCTAGGGTTTTGCACCGGGGTGAGGCGGGCGATCGATATCTTGGAGCGGGCAGCCAGGGAAATTGGCCCGCTCCAGACCCTGGGACCGGTAGTTCATAACCAGCAGGTAGTGGAGGGTCTCGCTCGATCCGGCATCAAGGCAGTAGAGAGCTTGGACCATCTTCAGGGGAATATCCTGGCGATCAGCTCCCACGGGGTGAGCCCCCAGGTGCTGGAGCAGATAAGGGATCGCGGGCTTCAAATAGTAGATACCACCTGCCCCTTTGTTCGCAGGGCCCAGGTCGCCGCAAGGAGATTGGCTCAGGCAGGTTTTCTTGTGATCGTTTTTGGTGAGGAGAGTCATCCTGAGGTGCAGGGTGTACTAGGTTGGGCTGAGGGGAAAGGCCTTGCTACCCTCGAGCCTCCTAGATTTGATAAGATGCCGCGGCGAATCGGCATAATTTCCCAAACCACACAGAGCTACTCTGGCTTTGCTCGCTTCGTAGCCTCATTTATCGGTTCCGATCTCGCCACCCTCTCAGAGCTACGGGTAGTTAACACCATATGTGATGCGACGAGGGAACGTCAGCAGGCAGCCCTTGAGCTGGCAAGCAGGGTAGACCTGATAGTGGTGGTTGGTGGGCGTAACAGTGCCAATAGCCGTGGCCTTGCCGAAATATGCGCCGCCGCTGGTGTAGAGACCTATCATATTGAAAGGGCCGGGGAGATCGATCCTGCTTGGCTTCGCAATCACCGCCGCGTTGGGGTGACCGCAGGAGCCTCCACTCCAGACCAGGCCATCGAGGAGGTGATCGCCAAACTCAAGCATCTAGACCGATAGAGCTGGAGGAAATCATGCAGGAGAGGTTTGGCATCTATCTTAACACTAAAGAGCTAAAGGTGGCGCGGATCAATTCTCCCTACTGGATCCCTTCGGAACCTGATTGGGTCTTCCTTACCCCCGAGGTTAATATGACCCTTTTGAAGATCCGCGACCTCGCCCGCGAGAAGAGGCTCGTTGGCGAGCCTGAAAAGATCGTCTGGACCTAGATCGCTAACATTTTGATTTTTGGAGGGGTTACCTTAAGAGGCTTGGGAAAAGCCTAAAGGTTTGAAAAAGGGCCTTCGCGTGGTATAATTAGGGATTACTAAGACTATAAATAGCTTGACCGAGGAGAGGATCGTTGCCATGGATGAGGAGCGGAGGGTTGTCTGGTTTGAAGATGTAGGCAAGGAGGATATCTCCTTGGTCGGTGCCAAAGGGGCAAACCTAGGGGAGATGACTAAGGCTCATATTCCAGTGCCCCCTGGTTTCATCCTTACTGCTCAAAGCTATTTCTATTTTTTTGAAAAGTCCAATCTCAGCGGCGAAATTCGCACTCTTGTCTCCTCTTTAGACCCCAATGATAGTGGGGAGCTGCAAAGGGTTGCCTCAAAAATCAAGGAGGCAATTAATAGTTCTCCCATGCCCAAAGAGATCGCTCAAGAGATAGGGGAAGCTTACCGGAAAATGGGTGCTGGCTTGGTTGCGGTGCGTTCCTCAGCCACCACCGACTACCCAGAGCTCACCGAAAAGCTCGTTGAATGGGGGATCACATCGGTCTCGGTGATTCCTGATGACATCGAGCGGACCAGAGAGCTCATCGCCAGGGTTGAGGGGAGATTAGCCAGACCTTCCCTTTGGAGGCGTTCATGAGGATAGAGGCAAAAAAGTGGGTCTATTTTTTCTCCGAGGGAAACGCCGGCATGACCGACCTGCTGGGTGGAAAGGGTGCCCATCTTGCTGAGATGGCGAACGTGGGGTTTCCCGTGCCACCGGGATTCGTTATTTCTACTGAGGCATGCAACGAGTACTACGCCGCAGGCGAAGAATTCCCCCCAGCCCTCTGGGACCAGGTACTGGAGGCGCTGCGAAGGATGGAGAAGGAGACGGGCAAGAGGTTCGGTGATCCAAGGAACCCGCTCCTGGTTTCGGCCCGCTCCGGGGGTAAGGTCTCCATGCCAGGCATGATGGAAACCGTGCTCAATCTTGGCCTCAATGAAGAGCCGGTGAGGGGGCTGGGTGATGTGACGGGCACTGAGCGTTTTGCCTATGACCCCTACCGTCGTTTTATCGGGATGTTCGGGAGGACGGTGCTGGGCATAGATTCCTCCCATTTCGAGGCGGTCCTGGAGCAATTCAAACTCAAGGCTGGCGCCCGGCTCGATGCCGACCTAGGCTCCGAGGACCTTAAAGCGATCGTCTCGGAGTCAAAGAGGCTGGTTAAGGCGGAGACAGGCAAGGAATTCCCCGACGATCCCTTAGAGCAATTGAGATTATCGATAGAGGCGGTGTTTGAGAGCTGGAACGGTAGGCGTGCCATCAACTACCGAAACTTCCACAAGATTCCCCATGACCTGGGCACTGCGGTTAGCATTATGGCGATGGTTTTTGGCAACATGGGCGACGATAGCGGCGCCGGGGTGGCCTTTACCCGCGATCCTGCCACAGGGGATAAAACCCTCTATGGGGAATATCTGGCAAATGCCCAGGGCGAGGATGTGGTAGCGGGGATCCGCACTCCCCAAAAGGTCGAACTTCTTCAACTGGAGATGCCTGAGGTTTATCAGGAATTGGTGGATATCTCAGATCGCCTGGAAACCCACTATCGCGATGTTCAGGATATAGAGTTCACCGTGGAACGGGGCAAGCTATATATATTGCAGACCAGAACTGCCAAGCGCACCGCAAAGGCAGCGGTGAAGGCTGCGGTGGATATGGTGAAGGAGGGTCTTATCACCAAGGAGGAGGCTCTAAAGCGCATTGAACCCGGCGAGCTCCTCTACTCTCTGTTCCCCAGGTTCGATGAAGGGGCGAAGGAAGAGGCCAGAAGCCAGGGTGACCTGCTGGCTAGGGGGTTGAATGCCTCCCCGGGGGCAGCGACAGGAAAGGCGGTTTTTGATGCTGACAGGGCGGAACAGTTAGGTTCCAGGGGGGAGAGCATCATATTGGTTCGCCCCGAGACCAGTGCTGAAGATGTCCATGGTATGTTGGTGGCAGCGGGCATCCTGACGGCGCGGGGCGGTGTGACAAGCCATGCCGCGGTTGTTGCCCGTGGTCTGGGTAAGCCCTGTGTTGCCGGTTGCGAAGAGCTGAGGATCGATCTTGAAAGGCGCTACCTCACTGCCGGTGGCAGGGTCATTGAGGAGAATGAAGAGATAAGCATAGACGGCAGCACCGGCGAGGTCTTCGCCGGGCGTATCCCAACCATCGTGCCCAAGTTGTCGGAGGAGAGCGATTTGATAGCGCTTCTGGGCTGGGCCGATGAGGTGAGGAGGCTGGGTGTTTGGGCCAATGCCGATTACCCCAGCGATGCTGCCCGGGCCCTTGAGTTTGGAGCGGAGGGCATCGGGCTTTGTCGCACCGAGCACATGTTCTTTGAGGAGGAGCGCCTCCCCATCGTCCAGAAGATGATCCTGTCAGCGGCCGAGGCGACTGCTCTTCAAAACGAATTGATCCGTTTGCAAGAAGAAAAGGATAGGCGGGGGAAGCTAGAGGAGAGGCTAGCCGAGGTGCAAAGGAGATATGATACCTCAGCCGCAGCAGCGGACTACCGCAGCGCCCTGGCTGAGCTGATGAGATTTCAAAGGGAGGACTTCAAGGGCATCTTCAGGGTGATGGCTGGTAAGCCTGTGGTTATCAGACTCGTCGACCCCCCGCTCCATGAATTCTTGCCCAGTTATGAGAGGGTGCTGGTAGAAACCACTGAATTTCGCATTAGGGGCAATGACCCAGTCAAGCTGGCGGAGAGCGAAAATTTGCTCCGCGCTATCGAGAGCATGCGTGAGACAAACCCTATGCTTGGGCTGCGCGGCTGTCGGCTAGGCTTGATGTTCGGCGATATCTACGAGATGCAGGTGCGCGCCATCTTAACCGCCGCCTGCGGGTTGGCAAAAGAGGGCATCGATGTTCGCCCTAAGATAATGATCCCCCTTGTCGGTCACCCAAACGAGATGAGGGTTCTTCGGGAAAAAGTGGAGAAAGTAGCGAGGGAGGTTGAGGCGGAGATGGGCACGATGGTTGATTACAAAATCGGCGTCATGATCGAGCTCCCCCGCGCTGCCCTCACCGCTGATGAGATCGCCCACTATGCCGAGTTCTTCAGCTTTGGCACCAACGACCTGACACAGACTACCTTCGGCTTCAGCAGGGACGATGCCGAGGGCAAATTCCTTTTGCAATATGTAGAAAGGGGGATCTTACCTGAGAACCCGTTTCAGGTGCTTGACCGCGACGGTGTGGGAAGGTTGATTAAGGTCGCAGTGGAATTAGGTCGCAAGACCAGGCCAGATATAGAGCTGGGCATCTGTGGTGAGCATGGCGGGGATCCATCGAGCATCCATTTCTGCCATCAAGTGGGGTTGGACTACGTGAGCTGCTCCCCCTTCCGAGTACCCATTGCTCGCCTTGCCGCGGCCCAGGCAGCACTGTCGGCAGGGGAGGGGTAGAGGGCCCTTCAATCGATGATGCTTATGGTTCACTATGAGATACGGCAGCGACTGGAGGAAAGGGAGGAGAGCCTTTCCCCTTATGCCATGAGGAGCAGGTATGCACAAAGGGAGCGCCCGGAAGAGCCCTGCCCGATGCGCACCGCCTTCCAGAGAGACCGCGACCGTATTATCCATTCTAAAGCTTTTCGACGGCTCAAGCACAAAACCCAGGTCTTTATCGCTCCGACCAGTGACCATTATCGGACACGGCTGACCCATACCTTGGAGGTATCGCAGATCGCTCTCTCTATAGCGCGGGCTCTAAACCTAACTGAGGACCTAGCCGAGGCCATCTCCCTGGGTCACGATCTGGGGCACCCCCCATTTGGTCATGCGGGCGAGGAGATCCTCGATGAATTGTACCCCCAGGGCTTCACTCACGCTCAGCAAAGCCTGAGGGTGGTCCAGTATTTGGAAAAGGATGGTCAGGGGCTCAACCTCACCTGGGAAGTGCGCGATGGAATCCTGAAACATTCGAAGCCCCGCGCAGACATCTTTTCCGAAGAAGGTGGCATTGCTGACACTTTGGAGGGCCAAATATGCAAATTGGCCGATGCTGTTGCTTACATCAACCATGACATTGACGATGCTATAAGAGCCGAAATCATCGCGGAAGATAGCATACCTATGGAGATTAGGAGAGTTCTTGGGACCTCCCATCGGGAACGGATTAATACCCTAGTCTGTGACATTATCAACCATTCCTGGGCAGCGAGTGGCGCTTGTGATGGCGCTCAGAGACCGCTTATCAGCATGAGCCATGAGATTTCAGAGGCAGTAAATAGCCTGCGTAGTTTCCTTTTCAATACTGTATATCTTGCCCCCTCGATGGTAGAGAGAAAGGAGAAAGGGAAGCGAATTCTCCGAATGCTTTATGAATATTATTGTGAAAATCCAGACAAGCTTGAGCCAAAATACTTACCACTAATAGGCGAAGTCGAACGCACGGTGCTTGATTACATTTCAGGCATGACCGATCGGTTTGCATTACAGCATTTTGAAGACTTGTATTTGCCTTAGTTAAGGGATTGTGACCATGAGCGTTATCGATGAGATAAAACAGAGGCTGGATATTGTAGATGTGGTCTCCGACTATGTGGCCCTGAAAAAATCGGGGCGTAACTTTAAGGCACTATGTCCCTTTCACCAGGAGAAGACCCCCTCCTTCTTCGTCTTCCCCGAGAGGGGGAGCTGGCACTGCTTCGGCAGTTGTGGCAGCGGCGGCGACATGTTCTCCTTTGTGATGAAAAAGGAGGGTATGGACTTTGGCGAGGCGCTCAGGCTCCTCGCCGATAGGGCGGGGGTAACCCTGATGCCGAAAGGGAAGGAGAGGGCCGAGGATAAACAGATCGAAGGGCTCTATCAGATAAACGAGGCTGCGGCTCATTATTACCATCATCTCCTCTTAAATGCAAAAGCCGCTGAGATGGCGCGAAGCCATCTCAGCGGGCGGGGCGTCTCCCAGGAGATAATGGAAAGCTTCCAACTGGGCTTCAGCCCTGATAGCTGGGACGCCCTGCGCCAGCACCTCCTAGACAAGGGCTATGGGGAGGATGAGCTGATGGCGGCGGGCCTGGTCATCAAAAAAGAGGGTGGGGGAAGCCGTGACCTATTTCGAAATCGTCTCATGATTCCGATAAGGAATGATGGGGGGAGGGTTGCTGGCTTTGGCGCCCGCGCCCTCGATGATACCATCCCCAAATACCTCAACTCACCCCAGACGGCGATCTTCGACAAGAGCGGCATCCTTTACGGCATCGACCGAGCCAAGGGGGCGATCAGGGAGCGGGGTTTGGCGATAATTGTGGAAGGCTATATGGATGTCCTCGCCGCCCACCAATGTGGCATGGCAAACGTGGTTGCCTCTATGGGCACCTCCCTTACCCAGAAACAGGTAGCAATTATTAAGAGGCTGACCAAAAACCTGACCCTGGCCCTGGATGCCGACGCCGCCGGGGATGAGGCGACCCTTCGCGGTCTTGAGCTTGCAAGGCAGGCCTTCAGCGAGAGGCTCACCTCAATGCCCGACTGGCTAGGGGGGACCTCTAAGCTTAGAGGGAACCTAAGAATTATCCTCCTGCCCAGGGGTAAAGACCCCGATGAGGTGATCAGGGAGGACCCCGAGGCCTGGCAAAGGCTGGTTGATGAAGCCTCGCCTCTGGTGGACTACTTCTTTAAGGCGGTTACCTCAAGATTGGACCTGACCAAAGAGGAGGACAAAGCGGTTGCTGCGGAGCAGCTCTTGCCCCTCATTTCGGAAATAGAGGATGGTGTGGAGCGGGCGCTTTATTTGAAAAGGCTCGCTGGCCTGGTGGGGGTGGATGAGAAAGCCCTGCGGGATCAATGGGCTGAGCGGCGACGTACAAAGAGGGAAAAGGCCGGGCAGAAGGTATCTCTTCCCTCAGACAGTTCAATGCGCCATCCCCTGGAGGAATACTGCCTCTCCCTGCTACTTCAGCACCCGGAGCTGAGGAGCAAGGGCAGCGAGCTTTTGCCCGACTATTTCGAAGGTACGGAAAACCGTGAGCTTTTCCTTGCCTGGCGCCACTGCCCCAGTGTGGAGATGCTCCACCAGAGCCTTGATGCTAACCTTCATGAGCATCTCGACTCCTTGATGAAAAGGGTGCTTCCCCCTGCCAGCGAGAGGGAACATGAGACCGCCCTCGCTGATTGCCTTCGGCGCTTGGGGGAGCAAAGGTTGAGAAGGCTGAAGGCGCTGGAGGAGATGCTGATTTCTGAGGCGGAGTCTGAGGGCGATAAAAACCTAATAAAAGAACCGGTGGAAACGCTACTTCAAAAGGCATTAGAACCAAGTACCCAGCTAAAAGACGTGTTCGAAAAAGGAAAGAGGAGAGGAGCGCAACAATGACCTTGGGCGAGAACGAAGATCTAAGGGGGCTTTTTATCAAAAGGAGGAGGGAAAGCTCGGAAGACCTCCCTGACCTGGCGCCGGAACAGGATATAGATCAGATGTGGGATATCTACAGCGCCCTATCCGGTAGGGACATAATTATCGAGGAAGTGAAAAGGCCAGCCCAAGCATGGCCAGAGCAGGAGGCAGCCGAACTTGAGGAAGGGGAGGAGGAGCCAAAGCCTAGGATTGAACCTGAGATTGAGCTGGAAACGGCGCTGGAACCGGAGGAGGAGGTCATTGATGACCCGGTGCGCATGTACCTTCGTGAGATCGGCAGGGTATCCCTGTTAACTGCTCAGGATGAGAAGAACCTGGCAAGCAAAATGGAGCTGGATAGACATGTAAGGAGGATCGAGGAGGATTGGTTCACCAAATTTGGCAACACCCCCTCAGCGGCTGATATCATGATTGCCATCCTGGAGCGGCTTTGTCAGTCTTCCCCTCTCATCGATATGCTAGCGGAGGAGCTTGGCTTACCTCCGTCAGTGAGCCTCTTGGATAGGATCTCTGACCCAAGGTTTCGTGCTGCCATTAAGGGCGTGATTGACCAGCGACTAGTAAGGGCTATCGCTGAGAGAACAGGAGGAGATTTGGTCGATGTAGAGCACGCAATAGTGAAGCTCTCGCTGGATAGCTGCTTCTTGCCGCCGGGGATTCTGGAGGCTATTGAGGGCAAATCCCTCACCGAGGTAGGGACTCTATTACATGAGCCCGACTTCCTTTCCTCCCTACATGCTAAAGAAAAGGAATTCGAGGCATATCTTGAGGTGATCGATCGGGAGGCGGCCAAGGCGGAAAGGCACCTAACTGAGGCTAACCTCCGCCTCGTCGTCAGCGTGGCTAAGAAGTATATCGGCAGGGGGATGTCTTTCCTCGACTTAATACAGGAGGGCAATATAGGGCTGATCAGGGCGGTGGAGAAGTTCGATTATAGGAAGGGTTACAAATTCAGCACCTACGCCACTTGGTGGATCAGGCAGGCGATCACCAGAGCCATCGCAGACCAAGCGCGCACCATCCGTATCCCTGTTCATATGGTGGAGACCATCAACAAGCTTCTTCGAATCAGCCGACGCTTGGTCCAGGAGTATGGAAGGGAGCCCACCAGCGAGGAGATCGGCGAAGGGATGGAGATCACCCCGGAGAAGGTGAGGGAGATCATCAAGGTATCCCAGGAGCCGGTATCCCTGGAGACCCCTGTTGGGGAGGAGGAGGATAGCCACCTCGGTGACTTCATCGAGGATCGGGCCGCAATGGCACCCCCTGAGGTGGCCTCTCACCAGCTTCTTAAAGAGCAGATCGAGGATGTACTTTCCTCCCTCAATCCCCGGGAGCGGCGGGTGCTTCAACTGAGATTTGGCCTTGAGGACGGGCGGAGCCGCACCCTTGAGGAGGTGGGCGTGGAGTTTGGGGTCACTAGAGAGCGCATTCGCCAGATCGAGGCCAAGGCGCTGCGGAAGCTGCGCCACCCCAGCCGCTCCAAGAAGCTCAAGGATTACCTAGAGTAAGGTAAAAATTGAACATAATAAGAAGCCTTTTCCTTTTTCTGGGCGCTGTCTTTGCCTTATTGTTAATCATTGTCGGCGTCGGTGGCTATTTAGTCACAGGTCCAGCGCCTATGGAGGCGGGAACCACCCCAGTGCCGGTGACCGATGAGGCGGCAGAAAGTTTCGACCAGAACATCGAGGATTTCGAGCAGGAGATAGCGCAAGCTTACCCTGGAGAAGAGGTGACCTTGGTCATCACCGAGGAGGAAGCCACCTCAAAGCTAGCCGAGCTCGCTGCTGCTGGCCAGCTCCCCCTGGAGATGAATCGCGTTCAGATCCACTTCGATGAGGGTATGGTATGTGGTTTTGCCATAGTAGATGTTGGCACCGATGTGCAAGTAGCCCTTCAAGCTAGAATTGAGGCTGAAGACGGGAAACCTAAAATAACAATTGAGAGCCTCAACTTTGGTAGGCTTCCCATCCCCAGCACGTTAGTGGACCAGGTGATGGTCGCTATTATGAGGCAGCTAGGGGAGCGATGGGAGAGCGTCCCCGTGGAGTTGCATGATATTACCATTAAGGACGGAAAGCTGACCGTTATTGCGGTAACAAAGTAGCCTGTTTGCCTAATGGAGCATTGGCCATAGCTTTCTTCCCCGTGCTGAGGCCATCTGCTTCACCAGCTTTCGTGTCTGGCGCAATTGGTTCAGCAGTTGATTGACATCTTGCGGCGTTGTCCCACTACCTTGGGCGATGCGACGCCTTCTGCTGCCATCGATGATGTCCGGGTTGCGACGCTCCTCAGGGGTCATGGAAAGGATAATCGCCTCGGTCTGTTTAAGTTTCTTTTCATCTACCGCCTGAGGGGCGCGGCGCGCTATCGAGGAGAGCCCCGGGATCATCTCCACCAATTGACTCAAAGGCCCCATCTTCTGCATCTGCTGGAGCTGCCATAGAAAGTCCTCAAGGTCGAGGGTGGCATGGCGCAGCTTCCTCTCCAGCTCCCTTGTCCGCTCCTCGTCAAGGGTCTTCTCCGCCCTTTCGATAAGGGTAAGCATATCCCCCATGCCCAGGATGCGCGATGCCAGCCGGTCGGGGTGGAAGGTTTCAAAGGCGTCCACCTTCTCACCGGTTCCGATGAACTTAATAGGCACCCCGGTGACCGATTTGATGGAGAGGGCTGCCCCACCATGAGCATCGCCATCCATCTTAGTGAGAATCAGCCCGGTGAGCCCTGCTTTAGCATGGAACTCCTCGGCGGCACGCACTGCATCCTGCCCGGTCATCGCATCGACCACTAATAGCACCTCGGAGGGTTTAAGCTCCCTCTTCATGGCCGCCATCTCCTCCATCATCGCCTCATCGATGTGGAGGCGACCCCCGGTATCGGCGATAACCCAGGTAGCAGCCAGCTCCCTGGCGCGCTTCATGGCGTGGGCACAAATAGAAACAGGTTTTGATGAGACGTCTTCCCTATAGACGGGTATGTCATGCTGCTTGCCAAGGACAACTAGCTGCTCGATAGCGGCAGGTCGGCGAAGGTCGGCGGCAACGAGCAAGGGGCGGTATCCTAAGCTCTTCAGGTGGAGGGCTAGCTTTGCCGCTGTGGTTGTTTTCCCTGAGCCTTGGAGACCGACGAGCATCACCATTGTCGGGGGATGGCTCGCCGGCACGAGGTGACTGGGATCCCCTCCCAGAATGGCGATAAGCTCCTCATTAACGATCTTCACAACCTGCTGCGCCGGGGTTAGGCTCTCCATAACCTCAGCACCCAGGGAGCGCTCCCGCACCTTGGCGATAAAATCCCTTACCACCTTGAAGTTGACATCGGCCTCCAAAAGCGCCAGCCTCACCTCCCTGAGCGCCTCATCGATATCCCTTTCGCTGAGCCTGCCCTTGCTGCTCAGCTTTCCAAAAACGCCGCCCAGTTTTTCCGACAAGACCTCGAACATGCGCCACCTCAGGCATCACTATTTTAATCGGCATAGCCCTAATGGTCAAGCGAGCTAGGAGCCATTGGCTCGATCGTGATAGAATAAAGGCGAGCTATTTTAAGGGGGGTTA
Source organism: Dehalococcoidia bacterium (assembly GCA_004376075.1). Taxonomy (GTDB): domain Bacteria; phylum Chloroflexota; class Dehalococcoidia; order E44-bin15; family E44-bin15; genus E44-bin26. The sequence goes on from SOJQ01000083.1 coordinate 12,556, forward strand.
ATCATGCCTTCACTAACCTTTTATGGTGGGGTGGGGGAAATCGGTGGCAACAAAATTCTCCTCGAGGACGAGCGCAAAAGGATCTGGTTTGACTTTGGCATGAGTTTCGCTCAGTCAGGAAGGTATTTCGCTGAATTCTTGCAGCCCAAGAAATATAATGGTGTTCTCGACTTCTTGGAGATGGACCTCCTGCCCGGGCTGTCGGATATGGGTGGTTTTTATCGGGAGGATTATCTTTCCCACGCCGCTATGGAGACCTGGGACAAGGCAGCATACGATGCCGTTTTCTTAAGTCATGCCCATGCCGATCATTCCTTCTACATCCACTTCATAAGGAGGGAAATTCCCATCTACGCCTCTGAGGTAACCAGGCAGATTCTGGCAGCTATTGAGACCACCTCCACTTCAGGCTTTACCGACTTTTTGACCTTTAAGGAGACCTTTAAGCTGACGTCAAAGAAAAGGGGTGAAGGGCAGACGAGGCTCATCGGCGAAAAGGCGAAGGTTCCCCGGGATTTTAGGGTGATCGAAGAAGGGGGAAAAGTCCTTATTGGCGACATAGCAATTGAGGCGCTAGCGGTAAATCACTCCCTTCCCGGAGCGCTGGGCTTTATCATCCATACCTCTCGGGGCGCTATAGCCTATAGCGGTGACCTTAGATTTCATGGCTATGGCGGCGGTCTAACCAGAAGGTTTGTGGAGAGGGCAGCTGAGGCTGAGCCCATCGCCCTGATTTGCGAGGGGACGCGCATCAACGAAACCGAGAGCCTTACCGAGCAGGATATTCAGGATAGAGCGGGGAAGGTAGTTCAACAGACGAAGAATTTAGCCATTGTAAATTATCCGTGGAAGGATATAGAGCGAATGAGGAGTTTTTATGAGGTGGCCAGGGCTAGTAAGCGCAGGCTAGTAGTCAGCTTGAAGCAGGCGCATTTGCTCAAAATGCTGGAGGGCACCGATGCCCAAGCACCCCCTCTAGATGATGATCATATAGCCATTTACATCGATAGAAAAAATTGGGGCCTGGTGACAAAGCTCGACTATCCAAGGAATATCATAGAGCAGGACTATGAGAATTGGGAGCGCGAATTTTTGGATCACCCAAATCGGGTCACCTGCGAGGATATTCGTCGTCATCCAAGCGATTTCATCATCAGGATCGATTTCTTTGCCCTGGCGGACCTCATCGATCTCAGGCCTGCGGAGGGCTCCTGCTATATTCGCTCGATGACCGAGCCACTGGATGAGGAGGCGGAGATTGAATTGTGGCGGGTGGAAAACTGGCTGAGGCATTTCGGGCTTTACCCCTATGAGCAGATTCACGCCTCGGGGCATGCCTCGGGGTCGGAGATCAAAAGGCTGATAGAGGATATCGATCCAAAGCTAGTTTTCCCCATTCATACAGAGCATCCGGAGCAGTTTCAGGAGATCGTCCCCAGAGGGACAAAGGTAGTTATCCCGGAGAGGGGGAGGGAGTATAGAATTTGAGGAGGGTGACAATGGGGCAGGAGCTTTTTAGAGGAGGCGAAAGATGATCCCGATTAAGCTGGCGCTGAGAAACTTCATGTGCTATCGAGAAAACGTGCCACCCCTTTCCTTCGATGGTATTCATGTGGCCTGCCTTTGTGGCGACAACGGCAATGGAAAGTCGGCACTCCTCGATGCGATGACCTGGGCGCTTTGGGGGGAGGCAAGAGGTGTCGAGCGCAAGAACTCCGACAACCTTGTGCATCTAGGCCAGAGGGAGATGAAAGTGGAGTTCGAGTTTCTTGCTGGTCCCAATCGATACCGCGTCCTTCGCGGGTGGACCAAATCAAGCCCAACGCGCAGGGGTGGCGGTCACCTGGAACTACAGCTTGCCACAGAGGCCGGCTTTAAGCCCATCACAGGCAACACGATGGACGAAACGCAGCAGAAGATCACCGAAATCCTGCGCATGGACTATGATACCTTCATTAACAGCGCCTTCCTCCTCCAGGGTCGCGCTGATGAGTTCACTGTTAACTCGCCCTCGAAGCGGAAGGAGATCCTGGCCGATATCCTGGGCCTTTCCTTTTACGATGAGTTGGAGGAGCGAGCAAGAAATTATGCCAGGGAGAGGGAGCGAGACAAAAAGGAGCTGGAGAGCGACATCAAAGATATAGACGATGAGCTGGTCCACAGAGAGGAGTATGAGATTCAGCTTAGGGGGGTGATGGAGGCAATCGGTGAATTGGAAAGGGAGTCGGAAAAACAGGAGGGCAGGGTCAATGCATTGCAAAAGCAAAAGAACGAACTCGATCTAAAGAGGGAGCAATTAGCGGAGGTGGACAGGCGCATTGTCCAGGCGGAGGGAGAGCTTTCCTACCTTATGAGCCAGGTCTCAAACCAGCGTCGCCGCGTGGAAGAATATGAAAAAGTCATCGCAGAGCGGATGGCGATAAGGGGAGGATTTCATCAGCTCCTTGAAGTAAAGAGGGAAAACGAAGAGCTAAACAATAAACTTAGGGCACTGCTTAACATAAATGAAAGGAAAGCCAGGCTGCAGCAGCTGGTGGAAAAGGCAAAGGGCGAATTGGTCGCCGAGAAAAGGATTGGGGGAAGCAAAATTGAGCAACTGGAGCCCAAGGTCAATATGCTGGCGAGATTTGAAGAGGAGTTAACCGAGGCAAGGGGGCGACTCGATGAGGTGGTGGGATGGGAGGAGGAGCTTCTCAAGAAGAGGCGCCTTTCCCAGGAGCTTTCAAGCCAAATCAGCCTCCTCGAGTCCAGGGGTGCCCAGCTTGAGGAGGAGATAAAGACGCTGGAGGAAAAGCTTGACCTGCTCTCCCAAGAGGAGGCGAGATGCCCCTTATGCGAGACGGAGCTTGGCGTCGAGGGGCGCGACAGGATCGTGGCCAAATATGAAGGTGAGAGAAGGGTGAAAGCGGATGCCTATCAGGCAAATCGGCAGGAGATTGACCGGGGAAGGAAAGAGCACCGCTCTTTGGAGGGAGAGGTTATCAATTTGGAGGGAAGGATAAAAAGGGAGCGAGCAGCGGGGGAGGGTCGGGTGGTCACCTTGGAAAGCAAGATTGCCGAGGCGAGGCAGGCTAAACTGGAGATCGCTGAGGAAAGGGTGCGCCTCAGCGAGGTTGAGGAGCGCCTAGCGAAGGGGGAGTTCGCCCTTTCCGAGCAGGAGGAGCTTAGGGAGGTGCTGAACCAGCTAGAGGAGCTGGCATACCACCCAGAGAGACATCGGGAGGTGCAGCACCGCTTGGCTGAGCTTGAAGGTTATGAGGAATTACATCGGCGGCTTGAGGAGGCTGAAAGCCTTATCTGGAGAGAGAGGGAGAGCCTGGCACAGGCGGAGCGGGCTGCCTCCACTAAGCAAAGAGACCTCTGGGAGGATGTCCAAAGGAGGGAGGCCTTATCTATGGAACTTGCTGCCCTCCCCGAGCTGCTAAGTAGCCTGAGCAGTGCCCAGCAAGTCCTTGAGGAACTGCTCCAGCGCCAGCGCAACGGGCGTGATAGATTGGTGGAGCTTCAAACAAGGCTTGAGCACCTCGCCTCTCGGGAGCGGATCAGGGCGGAAAAGGAAGAGGCATTGCTCCAGGCCTCCAGGGAAAAGGGGATTTATGAGGAGTTGGCCGCTGCCTTTGGCAAGAAGGGGATTCAGGCTTTGATCATCGAAACGGTGCTCCCTGAGATCGAGGAGGAGGCGAACAGGCTCCTTTCAAGGATGACCGATAACAGGATGCATATAAAGATGGAGCCCCAGCGTGCCTACAAGACCAGGAAAGGGGAAGAGGAGACCCTGGATATAAACATATCGGACGAATTAGGCACCCGCTGCTACGAGATGTATAGCGGCGGCGAGGCCTTTCGCATCAACTTCGCCCTGCGCATCGCCCTCTCCAAGCTCCTGGCGCGGCGGGCGGGGGCTCCATTGCCGACATTGATCATCGATGAGGGATTTGGCACCCAGGACACCGGCGGCAGGGAGAAATTGGTCGAGGCCATAAACTCCATTCAGGACGACTTTGAGAAGATCCTGGTCATCACCCACATCGAGGAGCTCAGGGACGCCTTCCCGGTGCGCATCGAGGTCACCAAAACCGCCGAGGGCTCGATGATCGAGGTGAGCTAGAGATTGACAGCGGGGAAGAAGCTTTTGCAAAGCAAAAATTTCGGTGAGTGCCATAAGGCACAAACCTTTTATGCTGTGTTATGTGCAGTGCTGTATATTCGAAGCCTTCCATGATTCTCTATTCTTTTTTTTATCGAAAGATGGAATTGCATCAAAACTAACTTCATTTCCATCTGTTATATCAGGTGGCAAATCTGACTTATAACAGAAAAAGGATTGCTCGTCTTTTGCAATAATAAAACAGAATGGACGGTCGCTCCGACCTAAACTTACTTTACCAACAAGTCCCTTTTTTACTTTGCGTTTCTTATATGACAAGTTCTTTAAGTTGTTCTCTTTACCCAGTAGTTTGCTCCACTCAGTTCGGCAAATACTCAATGCTTCTTTTAGAGAAGATGGCTCCTTGTTATTGCCAATAATTTTATTTAAATCATCAACAGTATTTATTATAGGCTCAGGTACAGTCCATCCCTTTTCATTTCTAACGTATTTGCATAGGACAAGGTGGGCTCTGGCTTCTTCGTAATTTCCCAGCTCCTTGCAGAGGATTCCAATATCTACAAATAGGGATACCATAGATTCAAGTTTTGAATGACCACTAGCAGCTTGGTACATTAATTTTAAAGCGTCTTCTCTGCGGCCTATATCTCTAACTACTTTTGCATACTCATGAAGCATCCACCAGTCAGGCTTATAATCACTACTTAGATTTTGATAAATCCTTTCTGATTCAGGAAGGTTGCCAAGAAGATGGTTTGCTAAGGCCTTAAGTCGCAGGAGGAATTTTCGTTGTCTAGGGAATCGTTCTAGAATTTCATCGACTATACTTATTGCTTCTTTTGCATCCCCTTTTTCAATGAGCCCGTTTATACGGTAGTTATACCAGAGAGATTGATCACTCCATCCTTCCCTACCTGTATCATCTATCATAGGGTTCGTACTAAGAGAATCCGGAGCAATTTTAACCACCCATTCATTAACAGTCTCCCAATGATTAGAAGACTTGGCTGATTTTAACACTTTAAAAACTGTTAGCTTTGCAGCTAAACCGGTGGGGTTCAAGCTCATTATTCTGTTGGCTGTCTCTACTACCCTTTCAAGAGATTCTTCCTCGCCTAATTTATTAAGTACTCCTTGGATGTAAACCCATATAACTTCATTTCGGCACCATTCAAAATCAGGATATTTAGCGATCAGTTCATCGGCAAGAACGATTGCCTCATCAAACAATTCTAGTTTTCTAAGACAGTGAAGAAGCCCAGCACCATCAAACTCATCTCCTGTTTCTTTCCATAAATCTTTGTAGAGTAGGAGAGCTTCTCTGAAATTCTTTACTTTTCTAAGTTGATTAGCTTTCTGTTTCTGTTCTGTTATGTCAGCCATATTCTATATCTCAGCTATTTATTAAGAACCTCAGCAGTGATCTTGAAATGCAATTTTGCCACCTTCCGGAGCTCCTCTCTCCCATGTACATCGGCAAACCTCTTTGCATTTTCCACAACCGCCTGTGATGCACCTTTAGGCAAGTCAATTTTATATTCATTTGATAGTTTAGACAGTTTTTCTAAAAACCTTGCTCGGGCTAGAATCGATGCCGCTGCAACAGCTATATGCTGTTCTGCTTTATGCATTTGTATTAGTTTAATCCTTTTACCTTTTTCCTGAAGTTTGCTTTGGATAAAGCTTTCATCGGCAAATTGGTCAGCAATTGCAACTTTGCAATCTACTCTAGAAAGAACTTCTTCTATCGCTTTTGCATGTCCCCAAGCAAGTAATGTATTTAAATTCTTCTTTTCCCTTTTAAATTGCTCGTATAAGTCATTATACTTTTCTGGAGATATTTCAATAATCGCAAAACGCCCCTTACATATTTTTGCTACTTCCCGAGCAAGCTCTAAGTTCTTACTATCGCTAAGTTTCTTGCTATCCTTGACACCACATTCAATCAAATCTGTCGCAGATCGCTCATCTACATAGACACCAGCGCTAACTAAGGGCCCGAAATAATCACCTTTGCCAGATTCATCTGTACCAATTATGGGTAATCCTAATGCAACATCTTTCTTGCTTGATTTTTTTGAATCGGATGATATTCCTTTATCTTCTATCAAAGTTTGGATTTTTATACCATTTACTCCACCTTTAAGTTGCGAATAATCAATTTTCAAAATACCTTTTTTGTTCTGATAGATTCTAATTACTCCTGACCAGTCAAGAATAGATACGGTAAACTGCAAACCATAATCAATCAATTTATAGTCAGAGACATTGATATTGTCAACTTTCAGTATCGATTTTATATGTTCATACACTTCAAGAAGTCTATTTCCTTGTTCCATGTAACTCACCCCTTATTTTGGAAGTAAAGGATAAAAGCCATTAAAATAGTCAAATATTTCTTTTGTATCTTTAAATATGGTGTTGACCTTTTCCTCTGCCCCTTCTTGCGAATCAACTTTGGTAATTTTACTCTCGTCACTGTGCATCATAAAATGACGGCTCATATCAAGACATAAACTTATTTTTTTAAGCATCGTGTCTCCGTACTTTTCTTTATCGCAAATGGCCTTTCTTTTCAAATGTGTGCGATCACTCAGAGTGGAAAAATTGGCATTTTTTGTCTTAAAATGATCTGTCTCAAAAAGTCCTATATCAATAAGAAGTTTTTTTGCAAAACCCTCAAAAGCCTTAGAAGCAGGCATCACTAAAGGAGAGAACTCCGGTAGAGGAATTTTGGTTAAGCAAAGGCATTCGGATGCTACAAACCATTTTCTGTCGTAAGGTTCAAGATAGTCATAGACATCCCCTATTTTTTCTTTTACCTTATTCTCCGCTATAACTATAAGTTGAGGCGTATATTTAGCAGCAAAAATTTCCAAATTCTTTTCATCGCTTGATATAAATCTGGCTATTACTTCCTTATCTGATGGGCTGGCAATTCTTTCGACCAGGTCACAGCTATCATTAAAAAGCTTGTCCGTTTTACCTTGAAGCAATAAAGTGCCATTATTAAACTGCGTCAAGGTTAAAGAAGAACCATTTCTGGTAGTTTTAGCTCTATATTCGATAACAGAGGTTGAACTTTCAGTAATTTCTACTGTTGCTTCAAGCGTATTTAAAGCCTCTTTTATTTCTGTTCTGAATTGAGGTAGCATAATGTCATACCTTGTTGTACATGCTTTTATTTCTGATGTCTCGTGTCCAAGAAAAGACAGCGGATTGGCTTCAAACTCCCGTTTTAATTTCTCCATCTCAGCCTTCAATGAGTTTTGTTTGCCTTGAAGCTGCACTGTGCCATTATAATATATTTTAACTATTGTTCTTTCAGATAAGTTTGATATATCAATTCTCAAGTTGTTTGATTCTTCAGATTGCTCGACCTGGTAGCTTCTACTATCACAGTAATCTGTAAACACTTTTGCTCTTTCATAAGTATTGGGAATAGATTTAGGCATCTCTTAAACCCCCTAAAGTATTTCTATGATATAACCCCTTTCATTACTTGCTTCCAAAGGCATTTCATATAACATCGTATTAGACGAACTCGCTTGCCCAGAGCGGGACTGGAAACCGGCCAACCTACAGCCCCAGCTCCTCACTGCCTTCACATCATCGGAAACTTCAACGGGGGGTGATCCGCTGATTCAGCTCTGGAACTCATGTATCAGGAGCAAGCTCCGATATGGTGAAACCTGCACCTTCAGGTGTTTCCTGGTGATCGATAACCAATCCGTCTAGCGCTGGGGCTAAATCAGGCCCTATAGGTAATACCTTGATACCCCCTTGCGCTAAGCTTCTATCATCCTTATATTCTCTGCCCGGAGGCCTTTAGGTCCTCTCCCCACATTGAACTCCACGCTGTTGCCCTCTTCTAAAGCGTCAAAATCTATCCCCTCCAAAGCTGAGCGGTGGAAAAAGATCTCTTGCCCATCTTCGGCACTGATGAAACCGAAGCCCCGGTCCCGGATAACTCTCTTTATCTCTCCTTTCAAGTCTTCACCTCCTTACAGCTATATAGACAAACTCTGGGTTAGCCTAACCCGCTTCACAGCCCCAATTCCGCGGCGATGCCTTGCATCGCCTCAAGACCCAGGGCGATGAATTCCTCAAGCTCAAGCTCGAACTCGCTGCACTTTGCCATCTGCTCTCGATTTGCCCCTGCGGCGAATCGCTTCTCGCCAAAGCGCTTGATCAGGGACTGAGCGGTGAGCCCAGCGAGCTTTTTATCGGGGCGCACCAGGGCGCCAGCAACGATCAAGCCGGTAAGAGGGTCGGTGCAGCAGAGGGCCTTTTCGAGCAGGGTTTCACAGGGGACGCCATGGGCCTCATTGTGGCAGAGGATGGCGCGAGCCATCCCCTCACTGGCGCCCAGCTCTGTGGCGATGTCCGCCCCTAGCTTGCTGTGGGAATGCATGTCGCCCTCGGTGAGCTCCACATCGATGTCGTGGAGGAGCCCGGTAAGCCCCCACACCTCCTCATCCTCGCCAAACCTTCTTGCCAGCGCCCTCATGATGGCCTCAGTGGCCAGCATGTGGTTAATGAGGTTCCGATTCTCCACATTGGCCCTGACGGAGGCGAGGGCATCATCTCTGGTCATATTAATTTCCTCCTGCCTGAGCAGCCACGCCCACCCTGTCGCCATCGTGTTTCGCCAGCTTCCCCTTCAGGTATTGCCCGGTGAAGGACCCCTCTTGTTGAGCTATCTCCTCGGGGGTTCCGGTGGCGATGACATATCCCCCGCGATCGCCTGCTCCAGGACCGAGGTCGATGATGTAGTCGGTGTTCTTGATCATGTCGAGATGGTGCTCGATGAGGATCACTGTATTTCCCGAATCAACCAGGCGATGCAGCACTCGAAGCAGCGCTGCCGCATCCTCGAAGGAGAGCCCTGTAGTGGGCTCATCGAGGATGTAAAGGGTCTTTCCCGTTGCCCGTTTGGAGAGCTCGGTGGAGAGCTTCACCCGTTGCGCCTCGCCACCAGAGAGGGTGGTTGCTGGCTGCCCCAGCTTGATGTAGCCTAAGCCAACATCCTTCAGTGTCTCTAGCTTGCTTCTCACTTTAGGGAAATGCTCGAAGAACGAAGAAGCCTCCTCAACGCTCATCTCCAGTATCTCGGCAATGTTCTTCCCCTTAAACCGAATCTCCAGCGCCTCGCGATTGTAGCGTTTCCCCTTGCAAACCTCGCAGGGAACGGTGACATCGGGTAAGAACTGCATCTCGATCTGGATATAGCCCTCGCCGCGGCAGGCCTCACAGCGCCCTCCCTTGACATTGAAGGAGAAGCGCCCTGGAGGATAGCCGCGCATGCGTGCCTCTGGCACCGTGGCAAAGAGCTCTCGAATGGGGGTGAAGGTGCCGGTGTAGGTCGCCGGGTTTGAGCGCGGGGTGCGACCGATGGGCGACTGGTCGATATTAACCACCTTATCGATATGCTCCAGCCCCTCGATGCCATCGCAATCGCCGGGGCGCTCCCTGGATTTATAGAATATCTGGGCCAGCTTCTTATAGAGGATCTCGTCGATGAGGGTGCTCTTGCCACTGCCGGAGACGCCGGTGATGCAAACGAATCTCCCCAGGGGGATATGGACATCGATATTCTTCAGATTGTTCTGGCGAGCCCCCTTTATCACCAGCTCACGCCCCGAGCCGGGGCGGCGTCTTCTGGGAAGGGGAATCTCCTTGGCTCCGCTGAGATACTGACCTGTTATAGAATCAGGGCAGTTCATGATGTCCTCGATGGTCCCGGTGGCCACGATCTCGCCACCGTGCTCCCCGGCGCCGGGACCCATGTCGATGATGTGATCGGCAGCCCTCATCATCGCCTCATCGTGCTCCACCACCAGGATGGTGGTGCCCAGGTCGCGGAGCTTCTTCAGGGTATCGATGAGGCGATAGTCGTCAGCGGGATGCAAGCCCACCGTGGGCTCATCGCAGATATAAAGCACCCCCATGAGTCCACTTCCGATCTGGGTGGCTAAGCGAATTCGCTGTGCCTCGCCGCCGGAGAGGGTGCTTGAAGGGCGGAGAATGGTGAGGTAATCCAGTCCCACGTCCTTAAGGAAGCCGAGGCGGGCGCGAATCTCCTTGAGGATCTGGCTGGCGATGATAAGCTCGCGCTGGCTGAGCAAGGGCTTTCTTTTCCCCTCACCATCGAGCAGCCCGATCCACTCCAGCGCCTGATCCACGGATAGTGCGCTCACCTGAGCGATGTTCTTATCGCCGATGGTCACCGCCAGCGATTCGGGCTTCAGCCTTTTTCCTTGGCAAGCGGGGCAGGGGCGGGAGGACATATAGCGCTCGATGTCAAAGCGGGTATGGTCGGACTCGGTCTCCCGGTAGAGGCGCTCCAGGTAGGGGATCACCCCCTCGTAACTGGTGAAATACTCCCGAATTCGGCCATAGCGATTTCGATATCTTATCAGCTCTCCCTCCTCCCCATAGAGGATGAGGTTAAGATGGCGCTCGCTTAGCTCTTTAACGGGAACGTGAAGCGAAAAACCATGATATCGAGCCATACTCTCCACTTGGCTGGAGTGCCAGGAAAACCATCCCCAAGGACGAATAGCTCCTTGGGCTAGGGTGAGTTCTTTATTGGGAATGATCAAATCGGGGTCGATCTCCATCTTCACGCCGAGGCCGGTGCAGGCAGGACAGGCACCATGGGGGCTATTGAAGCTGAAAGTTCTGGGTGCCATCTCCCCCAGGCTGATGCCGCATTGCACGCAGGCAAAGTGCTCCGAGAAAAGAAGCTCCTCTCCTTCAATTACGGAGACCAGCACCACCCCAGCACCCAACTTCAGCGAGGTCTCCACGGAATCGGCGAGGCGACTTGCCTGTTCCCTCCCCTCAATGATCAGCCTGTCGACCACCGCCTCGATGGTATGCCGCTTATTCTTTTCTAGGTCGAAATCCTCGGAGAGGTCGTGGAGGCGCCCATCGACCCTAACCCGCACATAGCCCGCCTTCCTCAGGTCCTCAAAAACCCCCTGATGCTCCCCCTTGCGATCCTTGATCAGGGGGGCCATGATCATTATCTTGGTCCCTGTGGGGAGCTCGAGGAGGGCATCCACGATCTGCTGCACCGTCTGCTGCGTGATCTCCCGTCCACAATTGGGGCAATGAGGGTGGCCAACCCGAGCAAAGAGCAGCCTGAGATAGTCATAGATCTCGGTTGCCGTGCCCACCGTGGAACGGGGATTTCTTCCCGGTCCCTTTTGGTCGATGGAGATAGCAGGGCTTAGCCCCTCGATGTAGTCTACGTCAGGCTTCTCCATCTGACCGAGGAACTGACGGGCATAAGCGGATAACGACTCGACATAACGGCGCTGCCCTTCGGCATAGATGGTATCGAAGGCTAGGGAGCTCTTCCCTGAGCCGGAGACGCCTGTGATCACCACCAGCTTATCTCTAGGGATAATAACATCTATGTTCTTGAGGTTGTGTTCTCGGGCGCCTTTGACAAATATTGAATCCAAGGGCATCGCCTTCACCCCTATGGGCAGCATTTTCGGGTGATATTTTATTTTAACACGGGATGGAAAGCCAAACAAGGGTGCTATATAGCGATTGCATTTACTAGGCGACTAGGATATACTAGGCATAGGGTGTAGCCTGGATTCGGTGCCGTTTTTCAGGATCGCGGCCCAGGCAAAGTAGGGTTTGCGTAAGATTTTTGGCAATCCGACAGACAGGGTCTTGAGGCGCAAGCTGCATCGGCAAGGGCAACTACCCAACTAGGAAGGAGGTTGGATGATGGCTTTGGCGGACAAGACTCTGGTATGTCGCGATTGTGGCCGGGAGTTCGTCTTTACTGTTGGTGAGCAGGAATTCTACGAGTCTCGCGGACTGGAGAGTGAACCCACTCGGTGCCCGGAATGTCGAGCCGCCAGGCGACGCAGTCGCTTCGGTGACTATGAGCGGGGTCCTCGTGAGATGTATCCTGCAATCTGCGCCGCTTGCGGCAAGGAGACCGAGGTCCCCTTTCAACCTAGGAGTGGGCGGCCGGTATACTGCGGAGAGTGCTTTGCCAAGATGAGAGATCGTCGTTAGCGCTCCTACTCTTTGAAAAGGCGAGACGCCCTTGACAGCTCTTTCTTTTAAGACGTCTCGGCTTTTTGCTCTCGGTGGTGTTATGAATATTGGCGTCTGCAAGGTGAGACTTCGCCTGCCGGAGAATCAAACGCTTAAGGGTAAGCGGCAAATTCTAAAGTCGATCACCGAACGGGTGAAAAATAGGTATAACGTTTCCATAGCCGAAGTCGGTGACCAGGAGCTTTGGCAGTTGGTCACCCTGGGGATAACCTGCGTCAGCACCAGCGCTCAACACGCTAACCAAGTCTTATCAAAGGTGGTGGATTTTATCGAGAAGAGCAGGTTTGATGTGGAACTGCTCGATTACGAGATAGAAATCCTCCACGCCCTTTAGCGGGAATCATAATGGATACCTTAGCCTTCTTGGACCACATTAGAACACTTCCCTCATATAACAGCCAGATCGTCCATATCGAGCAGGTGCCAAGCCGCAAGCCAAGCTATGGAGAGCTGGAGGAGCCCCTCCACCCCGCCCTTCATAGCTGTCTTGAGGCTTCGCAATTGCTCCCCGTCTATAGCCATCAGGCGGCAGCGATAAACGCCGCCCGCAGGGGGAGGAACGTCTTTGTGGTCACCCCCGCCGCCAGCGGCAAAACCCTTTGCTACAATGTTCCCGTCCTGGATAAGATATTAAGGGAAAAGGGGGGTCGCGCCCTCTATATTTTCCCCACCAAGGCGCTGGCACAGGATCAACTTAGGGGCCTGAGAGAGCTTGCTGGGTCTCTTGGGATGGACTGCGCCACCTTCGATGGCGATACCCCGCTGGAGGAGCGTGCTGAGATAAAGAGGTCAGCCCAGATAGTGCTTACCAATCCCGATATGCTCCACCTGGGCATCCTGCCCAACCATCAGTCCTGGTCCCGGTTTCTTCGCCGGCTGAATTACGTGGTGGTGGATGAGGCCCATATTTACCGGGGAATCTTTGGCTCCCACGTTGCCAATGTGCTCCGCAGGCTAAGGCGCCTCTGTGCTCGCTATGGGGCAAGCCCTCAATTTATCTGCTCATCGGCCACCATCTCAAACCCCAGGGAGCATATCGAGAGGCTGGTTGGCCTCCCCTTCGAGGTCATTGATGAGGACGGCTCACCCTACGGAGGGAAGGGTTTCGTCTTTTGGGATCCCCCTCTCATTGACCAGGCAAAGTCGACGAGGCGCAGCGCCAACACTGAGGCAACCTTCCTTTTCACTGAGCTGGTGAGAGGTGGGCTTCGCACCATCACCTTTGCCAGGTCGAGAAAGCTCACCGAGCTTATCTACATCTACGCTAGAGAGCAACTGGCTAAGGAAAAGCCGGAATTTGCCCGAAGGATCAAGCCCTATCGTGCTGGCTATCTCCCTGAGGAGAGACGCCTCATCGAGCGGGAGCTCTTCGATGGCCAGCTTCTTGGGGCGGTGGCGACTACGGCCCTGGAGCTTGGCGTAGATATTGGCAACCTCGATGCCACGGTGCTCACCGGATACCCGGGGAGTATTACCAGCGCCTGGCAGCAGGCGGGGCGGAGCGGGAGAAGGGGGGAAAGGTCTTTAAGCTTTCTCATTGGTCTCGATAACCCTCTGGACCAGTATTTCATGCGCCACCCTGAGGCCTTCTTTGGCAAGAGCTTTGAAAATGCCCTCATAAACCCAGAAAACCCATATATCGTGAAGCCCCATCTCCTATGTGCTTCATGGGAGCATCCCTTAACCGATGAAGATGAGGGGATGTTTGGCGAGAGCTTCGCCAAGGCAAGAGCGGAGCTGGAGGAGCAAGGTTTGCTTAAGGATCGGGGTGGTCGATGGTACCTCTCGCCAAACATCCCCTATCCCGCTGAGGATGTGAACATCCGCTCCACCTCCCGCGATCGCTACACCGTGGTCGACGCCTCCCAAGGATACAGGGAGCTGGAGACGGTGGAGGCAACGGTTGCCTTCTTTCAGATCCATTGCGGTGCCATCTATCTTCATCAAGGGGAAGCTTATCTCGTTACCGAGCTCGATCTCATGACGCATACCGCTTATGTGATGCCTACAGATGCCGATTACTATACCCAAACAAAGGACATCACCGACCTCAGCATTGTTGAGGTGAATCAGCAGAGGGATATAGGGAGGGTAAAGGTCTATTTGGGCGAGGTGGAGGTGACCACCAGGGTGGTGGGCTTCAGAAAGAAGAGGCAGTTCACAGAGGAAGTCATCGGAGAGGAGCCCCTAGACCTGCCACCCTACTCCTTCCAAACTGTGGCTTTCTGGTTCGATATAGCGGAGCAAACCGCTCAAGAGCTCGCCATAACCGAGCTCGATTTCGCTGGGGGGCTTCATGCCACGGAGCACGCCGCCATCGCCCTCTTGCCCCTTTTCGCCCTTTGCGATAGAAACGACATCGGTGGTCTCTCCACTCCGGCCCACGCCGACACGGGGAGGCCACAGATATTTATCTATGATGCCTATCCTGGTGGCATCGGCATTGCTCAGAAGGGTTTCGAGCTTGTTGAGGAGCTTTGGCAGGCAACGCTGAAGGCGATCTCGGAGTGCCCCTGTGAGGCTGGCTGCCCCAGTTGCATCCAATCGCCCAAGTGTGGCAATAACAACGAGCCTTTGGACAAGAAGGCGGCAGAGCTCATTCTTCAGGGTCTTCTTGAGATGGTTGCTAGTTTCTGAGATTATGGTAAAATAGATAGGAAATCCCCTTAGCTAGGTGAGGCGATATGAGTGTGGTAGGCAAAAAGGAGGAACAACTAAATGTAGAGTGGATCAAGTGGGGCAGGATCACCTGGGTCAACGTCGAAAAGCCTACGCCAAAGGAAATCGAGTATCTGGCCAAGAACTACCTCTTTCATCCCTTGGACTTGGAGGACTGTCGCAGCAGGATCGAACTCCCCAAGATTGATGAGTATGAGAACTATCTCTTTCTGGTGCTCCACTTCCCTGTATTCAGCAAGGAGGCTCGGGTAACCACCCCAAGCCAGGTCTCCATCTTTATCGGCGAGGACTATGTGGTCACGGTGCATTCCGGCGATCTGAAGCCACTGTCGAAGCTGTTTGATGATTGCCAGCAGAATGAGCGGGCCAGGGAGGATAACATGGCCCGAAGCTCGGGCTATCTCCTTTACCGCATCCTCGATCGGCTGGTAGACTATTGCTTCCCGATCGTGAACAAGATCATCGCCAATGTGGAGGCGGTGGAGGACAGGCTTTTCAGCGAGGTAACCCGTGACACGGTACAGGAGATCTCCCTCCTCGGGCGCGACATCATGGCCTATCGCCGCATTATTCGCCCTCAGCCTGCGATCCTTAAGTCTCTGGAGGAAAAGGATTACCCCTTCCTCAGGGAGGACCTCGATGTCTACTTTGGCGACATCGGCGACCACATCGGTAAGATCATCGAGACCCTGGATGAATATAAGGAGGTGGTGGAGGGACTTTATAAGAGCAACGATTCCCTCTTCTCTCACCGCACCAACGACGTAATGAAGATGCTCACCATCCTGGGCACCATTCTGCTCCCCCTGCTGCTGGTTGCCAGTCTTTATGGTATGAACGTCCCCCTCCCCTTTGAGGATAGCTCCCTTGCCTTTACCGTCATCATACTAATATCGTTCGCTATCTCCGGGGGCATGCTTTTCTACTTCCGCTTCAAGCGATGGATATAAAGAGGTGCCCCTTATCACCCTTTGACCAGGGGAAAGGTCGGTGACCATCCTACTTATTGGCATTTATATCGCCTGCGAGATAATTGCCAATGTTACCGCCTCCAAGCCTGTAGCGATGGGCAGTATTGTGGTGCCGGCCGCCGTTTTCATCTATGCCCTGACCTTCACCCTCATCGACCTGATCAACGAGAGGCTGGGCAAGCAGAGGGCGCGGCAGGTGATCTACGCTGCCTTTGCCGCTAACTTCCTCCTCGCCATCTATTGCCAGTTTGCCATTGCCCTGCCCCCTGCCCCCTTTTACCAGGGACAGGAGGCCTTTACCGCGGTGCTGGGCTCCACCGGGCGCATCGTTATCGCCAGCCTCACCGCCTATCTGGTGGCCTCCCTCATCGATGTCGAGGTCTTCGCCTGGTGGCGGCGAAGAATAGGAGGATATAGGTGGGCCAGGGTACTGGCGAGCAATACCATCTCCACCCTGGTGGATAGCGTTGTTTTTATTAGCATCGCTTTTTGGGGCATCTATCCGTTGCTCCCTATGATCGGGGGCCAATACATGGTGAAGATGGGGATTGCTCTAATAAGCATCCCCTTGATATATCTGGTGCGGGCAAGACCCTTGAGGATGGAACCGGAAAGGGTGGTGTAAGATGGAAATTCGGATCCTCGGTGCCCATAACTGCGAGTCCCGTGACACCAGGCTGGTCTCCCTCCTTATCGACCAAACCCTGGCTATAGATGCGGGAAGCCTCACCTCGAGCCTTTCCATCGCCGAGCAGCAACATCTTAAGGCTGTGCTCATCACCCATCATCACTTCGATCACATCAGGGACCTGGCCACTCTGGGCATGAATATCTACCCCGGGGGCACCATTGAGCTCTACGCCCTCGATAGCGCTCTGAGCATGGTCTCTAGTCACCTTTTCACTGAGGAGATCTATGTGGATTTTCGCAAAAGGCCTAGCCCTGAAAGGCCCACCTTCAAATTATGCCCCTTGGAGCCATATAAGGAGGTGATCATCGGGGGATATGCCGTTCTGCCCCTCCCGGTGAGCCATAACGTACCCGCGGTGGGTTATCAGATCACCTCCCGGGATAATAAGTGTATCTTCTTCAGCGGCGATACAGGAAGGAATCCCTCATCTCTTTGGCAGGCACTCTCACCCCAGCTTCTGATCATCGAGGTCACCATGCCCAACAGGCTTGAGATGGTGGCTACCTCCTCGGGGCACCTCTGCCCTCGGCTGCTTAAGGAGGAGCTTGGGGAGTTCAGAAAAATCAGGGGATACCTACCCCCTATCGTCACCGTTCACATGGGCCCCCAGTTTGAGGGCGAGATCAGGGAGGAGGTGGAGCGCATCTCCGGGGAGCTGGAGGCGGAGATCACCCTGGGTTATGAGGGGATGAAGATTCTTCTTTAGAGAGCAGAAATGAGACCTAGGTTTATTGTTGATACCAATGTTGGCCGGTTGGCGCGTTGGCTGAGGATGATGGGCTATGATGCCCTCTTCATCAATAGGATCGATGATGAGGGGCTGATCGCTATCGGCTTAAAGGAGAACAGGGTGCTACTCACCAAGGACACCCAGATCATGAGGAGGCGGGTGGTCACCAGTGGAAAGCTCAAAGCCCTTCTCATCGAAAGTGACAACCACAAGGCTCAACTGCATCAGGTGGTGAAGGCAATGAACTTGGACTTTGAGGGGAGGCAGTTCACCCTTTGCCTGGAGTGCAACGAGCCTTTGATCCCGAGGAGAAAGGAAGAGGTCCGTGATCTGGTGCCCCCCTACGTTTTCCAGACGCAGAGCCACTATGTGGAGTGTCCTCGCTGCCACAGAATCTATTGGCGGGGCACCCATTGGCAGAGAATGAAAAGGGAGCTGGAGACGCTTACGGAGGGTGAATGAGAAAGGGAGCCTTTATTTATGAGCAGGCCCAATCGACCTATTTCCTCAGGGAGGATCATGTGCTCACTCCCACCCGCCTTCAGTTAACCTGTGAACTGCTCCAATTTTATGGTGCCTTCGATGAGCCCTCCTCCCGGTTGCTGGCCCCAAGGCAGGCCGAGGAGGAGGAGATCCTCTCCTTCCACACCAGGGAGTATCTGGAGGCGGTTAAAAGCCTCAGCCTGGGGGAGGAGCGCTTCGATCCTGCCGCCTTCAATTTCAGCGCTGAGGGCGATAATCCCCCTTACCGGGGGATGTATGAGGCCTCGGCCTTGGAAGTGGGGGCCTCCCTGGTTGCCGCTGAGCTGGTGGAAAGCGGGGAGGTGGATGTTGCCTTCAACATCTCTGGGGGGCTGCACCACGGTGCGCCAAACTATGCCTCCGGCTTTTGTGTCTTTAATGATGTGGTCATTGCCCTTATCTCCCTGGTGAGGAAGGGGCTCAGGATAGCCTATATTGACATCGATGCCCATCATGGCGATGGGGTTCAGCACGCCTTCTACCAAAGCGATAGGGTGCTCAACATCTCCTTTCACGAGTGGGGGCGGTACCTCTTCCCTGGCACAGGCGGGGTTAGCGAGATGGGCAAAGGTCCTGGCATGGGCTATTCGGTGAACCTCCCCTTCTTCCCATATACCGACGACCAGATTTACCTCTGGGCCTTCAAAGAGATCGTGCCCCCCTTGGTGGAAAAATTCAACCCGGACATTTTGGTCACCCAGTTGGGCTGCGATACCCATTATTTGGATCCCTTAACCCATTTTGTGCTCACCACCGAGGGCTATACTGAGGTGATAAGGGAGCTTGGAAGGCTTGCTCCCAGGTGGATCGCCCTGGGTGGCGGCGGCTACGATATGGGTGTGGTCGCCAGGGCTTGGACCCTGGCCTATGGGGTGATGATCGACCGTGATTGGCCCGATGATATCCCCTCAGAATTTCAAGAGCGCTACGGGCTGAAGAAGCTGAGGGACCACGCCGAGCTCACCATCGATGGCAAGATCAAGGAGCAGGCGCGTCTCTTCGCTGAGAGGGGGGTTGAGGAGATCAAGAGGACCATCTTCCCTCTTTTTTCACTTTTTTCGCCCTAATCTCCTTTTTTCGTACTTCAACCTGAATCCGATGAGAGCGAGGCTTAGGTGCTTAGAGAGGCGCTTTTATATCAGAAGCTAGAGGGCGAAAAGGTGAGATGCAACACCTGCCCTCGCCATTGCGTCCTTGGGGAGGGGAGGAGGGGCTTTTGCTTCACCCGCCAGAACCAAGGGGGGAAGCTTTTTAGCCTGATCTACGGTGAGGTCGCCTCCCTATCGATAAACCCCGTAGAGAAGAAGCCGGTATTTCATTTCTATCCGGGGAGCCGCTGGCTTTCCCTGGGGGCGCTGGGGTGCAACTTTCGCTGCCCCGGCTGCCAGAACTGGGAGCTCTCTCACTCTAGGGGTGGAACTGCCAACTACCTCTCGCCCGAAGAGCTCGTTTCCCTGGCAAAGCGGCATCGTTGCCTGGGCATCTCCTGGACCTTTAACGAACCCACCATCTGGCTGGAATACACCATCGATGGTGCCAAATTAGCCAAGGAGCAGGGTCTCTATACCAACTACGTTACCAATGGCTACATCACCGAGGAGGCCCTGGATGCTATTGGACCCCATCTCGATGTCTATCGGGTGGATATAAAGGGCTTTTCACGAGGTTCTTACGGCAGGACCGCTCACATAGCAGATTTTGTTCCCATCCTAGAGGCAGCCAAAAGGGCGAAGGAAAAGTGGGGGATGCATGTGGAGCTGGTGACCAACCTTACCCCTGGATACAACGACGATGAGAAGGAGCTTAGGGGGATCGCCAATTGGATATGCCGGGAGCTGGGAGCCTATACCCCCTGGCATATCACCCGCTTCTTCCCCCATCTAAAGCTGTCCCACCTGGAGTCCACCCCGTTAGCCACTCTGGAAAGAGGGCGAAGGATCGCTCACGAAGAGGGGTTGTATTATGTATATTTGGGCAACCTCCCCGGACACTCCGGTGAGAACACCTATTGCCACCAGTGCGCTAGGCTTCTCATCGGAAGACACGTCTTCGATGTTATTGAATATAACCTCACAGAGGGGAGATGCCGCTATTGTGATACCCCTATACCGGGAAGGTTTTAAACCAATTTTCGGCGGGAGAATACTATGTTATTTGACCAAAAGAATGAAAAAGAGTTTAGGAGGAAACAGGGGATCGAGGAGTTGGGAGGCTACGATGCGGTCATCTTTCGTTTGGGTTTGAGTTTTGAAGGGCTGCCAAATTTCCCCCCACCTGAGCCTGAGGTCTATGGGCTGGAATCCCTTAGTGGCTCCAAAATCTATAAGGGGAGTAGGGGAGGAAAGGAGATACTCTTTGCTCCAACCCTGATGGGCGCACCGGCAGCCAGTTTCAATATAGAAAGGTATTTGTGTCATTCCCCTGCCTCTGTGGGGATAGGGCTTGGTTATTGTGGTGGACTGAAAGCGGAGATTGAAATAGGGAGGATAATCATCCCCGCTAAAGCCATAATCGGCGAGGGGACCAGTAAATACTACGGCAAAGGTGAGATTTCAAGCGCCGACCAGAGCCTGGTGAGAAGGCTTGTCGATGTGACGCGACGTTTCGGCTATGAACCGCTGGTTGGGGAAATCTATTCCATCGATGCCCCCCTTATGGAGACACCAGACCTTATTAGCGAATTGTCCCAGCAGGGGATCCTGGGGATCGATATGGAAACCTCGGCTCTATTTTCCATCGCCGAATATCATAGCAAAAGGGTAGCCGCTATTTTGGTGGTCTCCGACAAACCCTACGAAGGCTCTGTTTATGACTTCCCTCCCCCTCTCCAAGCAATTGAAGGAGTTACCGAGGATGTCATCAAAATCTGCATCGAAGCCCTAACAGGTTGAAAAGACTATTAGGGGATTCCAACCCCGTAAACATTCATAGCCTGCGATTACCCCGGTGGTAAATTTCGCTATAAAAGGGTGAAATTGCGAAAAATTGTGGTGATGACAGGCAACTTGACCTCAGCTTCATCTTGTCCCCAGCAGACGGGCAAAAATCGCAATTTCACCCCTCTGACACCCTTTTTGCTCTGCCCTGCGGTTTCTTTTCCCTATTAGAGAGGAGCGCCATATTATGGAGAGCAAAAACTTAATCGGCTGCTGCGGGGGGATAACTATTTCAGCGATGTCACTTCATCGATCCATTTCAGGTAATCGGGATTGCCTCCTAATATGGGTAGGGCGACAACCTCAGGAACCTCATAACTATGATTTTCCTTGACCAATCTAACGAGCTCATCCAGTAGCGATGCCTTGGTCTTGACTATAAGTAAGGCCTCATCGGCGGAATCGATCTCGCCCTGCCACCAGAATTTCGAATGCACCCCGGGCACGATGTTCACACAGGCAGCCTTCCTCTCGGCAACGAGGATATGGGCTATCCTGCCAGCCTCTTCGGTAGTGCCCGCAGTTATGAAAACCACTAAATAATTTTTCTTCATCTTCCCTCCAGGCTGGAGATTTTTACCTCGCCCCAGACCCCCATCTTACCCCTCATTCCCCATTACTCCA
Organism: Dehalococcoidia bacterium; assembly: GCA_004376075.1. Lineage (GTDB taxonomy): Bacteria > Chloroflexota > Dehalococcoidia > E44-bin15 > E44-bin15 > E44-bin26. Next base: position 33,908 of record SOJQ01000083.1, read on the forward strand.
GGGGCAGATTGACCAGCTATCTATTATACTAGTCCAGCTTCGAAAAGGGTAGAGAGAGGGTGAGCATCGCCACCAGTAGGCAAGAGATGAGGGAAACGCTGCATAGAGGGGGGAGACCAGGCATACCGCCAAAAGGAGGAAGAATGATAAAGCTAACAGAATTGGAGCAACTAATTGAAGTAACGCTGTTCACGGGTTGGATAAAGGACGAAAGGCCGGTAAGTCTGATAATTATCGCTGAGCCAGAATCGGGCAAAACCGAGCTGGTGAAGAAGGCACAGAGGGTGAAGGGAGTCCCCTATCTCACAGATGCTACAGCTTGGGGAATCGTTGACAACTATTGGGACAAGATAGAAAAAAGGGTGGTGTGCCACATTATTATCCCCGACTTGACCGTCCCTCTGGGAAAGCAAACAGAAACGAGAAAAGCCTTTACCAGGTTTCTCTCGGCCCTGATTGAGGAAGGCGTAGTCGAACTCCAGTCCTATGCCGTCCAAAAAACAGCAAAGGTTGAAGACTTGAGGTGCGGGCTTATCACGACCATTACCCCCGCCGCCCTGAGAGACCAGCGAGGTGGCTGGAGAAAGTTCGGGTTTATGTCGGGGCTTCTTCCGGTATCCTATTCCTATAGCCAGGGGACAATTAGAGAGATATTCCAATCAATACTCAGGCACCAGTACCGGCGGGAGCAACCCTTCGCAACAAAGGTCCCAGACCAGGATCTAGAGGTGCACTTGCCAGAAAACTTTGCTGGGGAGATACAATCCTATGCCATAATATTCGGCCAAGCTCAGCAACTGTATGGTTTCAGGCTTCAAAAACAGCTTCAAACGCTGATGATGGGAAGTGCCCTGTATCACGGCAGGGACGAAGTAAATCAGGAAGACTTCGATTTTGTCCGTAACATGGTTTTGGACTACTTTGGCCGTTTTCTGGGACTGAATATGGCAACAAATTATAGCTTCTTAAGCTCGAATTCTTAAAAAGGTAGGAGCGTGCACGTGTTCTTCAAGAAAAAGTACAAAAATCGCCAGGTCTTCGGGTTTCTGTGTGACAGGGCCTTGGCCTTGCGCATCAAAATGCTGGCCGGTGTCATCAAAGTGCCCATCTATTGCCTATGTGAGCACCTGCTGCAGCTCGGTCTGGCGCATATCAGCGCCGAAATCGGCAGCAATCTTGAAAACCTGGAGCCAATGGAGGAGGAGCTCCGGGAGCATTTGCTCAGCCAGCACCTGCTGGTAGAAAGATTAGACGATGAGGGATATGAGCAAAACCTCATCGTGAAACATGCAGGGCTCACCTCGGATGAAGAGAAGCTGGCCAAAGCAGTTATCGACCTTGTCAAAAGGTTCGAGGATGAGGGAATCCCACACGGTCTGGCTATCGAGATTATACAGGAACTGGCAACACGGCTCGAGAGGCGGCGCAAGGTGCAGCAAATGGAGCGAGAGCTCCGGCGGCAGATCGACCTCGAGACGCTACAACAGATCAACGAGAGGTTCCCAGGATTAATACCTGGGCTGCTGAAGTTGATGGCCAAATATCCAACGGAGGACCTGGAACGCGCCGTGTCTCCGATCAGGTGATAACCCATCGTCATCTTCGCAGGCTCAGGCTCGGTGCCCGGTTGTTGGCCATCTTGTCCCGACGCTGAGGAACTTTATGGAATTCGGTAATGTATGGGTGGCAACTTGTCAAGAAAAGCGGAATTGTTGCTATGGATGGAGGAATGCTCGCTGCATTCCTAGCTGACCATGACGTTGGCCTTATTGTGGATGAACAGGGCGCAAGACAATTCTCCAGAGACGCCTTATTTGAGTGGTTGACGAAACCCGCTGTCGATTCATCCACTTGAGTAGCAGGAGTGCCGCCTTGCTTCTGAATTCAATGACTGTGCTCAACCGTTGGACTTGTGCCGCAATCCGCTGCTAGACATTTCGTCAGAAAGTGCAATCGCCTCTACTTTTAGCATGAAGCCATGCATCACGTGGAAGGTATGATTTCCACATAATTGGGATTATCTGCCTAACCTGTAGATTG
>SOJQ01000095.1 GCA_004376075.1 Dehalococcoidia bacterium
CCCCCCCCCCCCCCCCCCCCCCCCCCCCTGGCGCGCGCCCCCCAACTAGGTAGTTGCCCTAGTAGCTATGGCTTCTTTTATGAAACCAACTATTTCTCCCCTTGTGGCCCCCGGACTAAATATACCGTCGAAACCGATCTCCCTCAGCCTGGGCTCATCGTAAGGTGGGAAAACACCTCCAATTAGAAACAGAGTGGAGTCTTTTATTCCACTTTGCGCGGCTATATCGAGGAGTTCACCCCCTTGAGTCAGGTGATTACCTCCCAGTGTACTTATCCCCACAACATCCACATCCTCCTGAATAGCAGCCTTAACTATTTGCTCGGGAAAAGCATTGCCCACGTAAATTACTTCCATCCCGGCGTCTCTTAGCATGCCAGCTACGGTGATAACCCCTCTCCAGTGAACTTCCAACCCCAGTTTAGCCAGCAGTACCTTGATTTTCTTCTCTTCGCCTGTCATAAGTAAGCCACCCCCATGATTCTACCAGTATACAGGTGGTTTCCATAGCCCAAAGGCTTCCTTGAATACCTTGAACATCTCCCCCTCGGTGGCATCGGCCTTAGCTGCCTCAAGGCAATAGGGCACAATGTTCTCCCCTTTCTGGCAAGCTTCCCTTAGCTGGCTCAAACAGCCCTCTACCCTCCGGCTATCCCTTCTTTGCCTTAGTTTTCTCAGCTTTTCTTGCTGCCCTTCCTCCACCCCCTCGGGATAGCGGAAGACGTTGATCTCAGGCAGCTCCAGGTCAGAGGCTCTAAGATAATTGTGGCCCACTATGTTTATCTTGCCCTCTTCGATCGATTTCTGTTCTTCAATGGCGTACTTGGCCACTTTCTTGTGCAACCATCCCTTCTCCACCGCTGAAACCAGACCGCCCATCTCCTCGATCTCGGTCACTTCGTCAAGGATTCTTTTCTCTATCTCATCGGTAAGGGCTTCGACATAGAAAGAGCCCCCCAGCGGGTCGACCACTTCAGTAACCGCGGTCTCGGCCTGGATAATTTGCTGAGTTCGCAGGGATACCAAAGCGGCTTCCTCCGTGGGAACCGAATAGGCCTCATCATAGGAATCTATGTGCACGGACTGAGCCCCACCCAGCACCGATGCCAGGCCCTGGTAGGCGGCCCTCACAATATTATTGTAAGGTTCTTCTCTGAACAACGATATCCCGGAGGTCTGCACATGGCACCTCATCCACAGGGCTCTCGGGTTCTTAGCATCAAATCTATGCTTCATTATCTGATACCACAACCTTCTCATGGCCCTTATTCGGGCCGCCTCCTCAAAGAAGTCGTTGGACGGAGACCAGAAGAAGGCTATTCTTTCGGCGACCCAATCTACATCGTGACCCCGTCTCACCATCTCCTCCAGGCTCTCGATGGCATTGGCGGTGGCAACAGCCATCTCCGTGATCGCTGAGGTCCCATTCTCCCGTAGATTGTAGCCGTTGAAGGTAACCAGATTCCAGCCCGGCACATTCTTGCGGGTAAACTCCATGTTGTCACACTGGATCTTGAAGCAGTCCCTTGGGGGGATATATTCAGGAGCACTCCGAACCACGCATTCCAGCACCAGATCATTCTGCACTGAACCTGTCAGTTTACTCCAGTCAATACCCCGTCGCGACGCCATCTCCAAGTACATGGGAAAGAGGATGGCCGTGTTGGTGGGGTAGTGACTGACCAGCGAAACCGTTACCTTGTCAAGGGGAACCTCTTCAAAGAGGGTTGCCATGTCATCCACACAATCAATAGCGACCCCACACATGCCCACCTGCCCTTTGGACATAGGGTCGTCGGAGTCATACTCCTGAATTGTGGGCAGGTCAAAGATGATGCTTACCCCGGTAGCGCCGTGGTCCAGAAGAAATCTTACCCTCTTGTTGGTATCCTCGGGCCCGCCGAAGCCCGCGAGCTGACGGATAGTGAACCTCCGCCCCCGGTATAGGTTGGCGTGGATGGCTCTGGTGTAAGGCTCCTTCCCGGAAAAACCCAGGTCCCGCAGATAATCCAGATCGGCGTTGTCCAGAGGGGTGTAAAGCATCCCCCGGGGGATTTGAGACCCCAGGATGGTGGAGGGGGTCACATACCAGTTATTTCTGTCCTCCTCTCGAACCACCGTGCTCTTCCACTGCTCCATTTCTTCCCTTATCTTCTGCAGAGCCTCAGGGTTATAAAGAGGGATGCGTCCCTCCTTTCCCAGCTTTTGCGCCAAGATATCTTTCGTTGTCATCTCTTTCGTTGTCTTCTTCTGGCTCATGTCTTCCCCTCCTCAAAAGGGCACCGCCCGCCTGAGCCGCGATAGCGCCCCTTCTGAATTATTGTGTCATCGCTCTAAGACCTCACCCCAGACCCTTCTATGAAGGGCTTTCCCGCCTCTCTATGAGCATAGTATGCTCCCCTTTGCACACCTCCTCGCCCCTCTGATTGACCACAGACAGAGCAAAGACGACAATTCCCCGGTCCGGTCGCTTGGTTTCTCTTTTGGAGATCACCTTGACCTTGGCAGTTATGGAATCTCCCAGGAAGATAGGAGCGGTGAAATCGGCACGCAAGCCCAAGTAGGCCCCTTTATGCAAATTGACCATATACCCCAAGCGCTGAAATAGCCCCATTCCCAGGGATAGTCCGAGCAGCCCGTGAGCGACTCTTGTCCCGAAGATACCCTTGCTCTTGGCGAATTCCTCATCAGTATGCATACGGTTGAAGTCTCCGGTGAGGCCGGCGAAGAGGAATACATCGGCTTCGCTGACTGTTCTTCCTGGCGTTTCTAGCTCCTCTTCCTCTTCCCAATCTTCCCAAAAAGGACCTGCCATCGTGAAGCCTCCTTACGCGGTTACGCGATAGTTCAACGGGCGAAACCCTGGCGAGGGGTCTACTCGGGAGGTGCTAGGGCATGCTCCTCAATCAGATGATTTCTGGCTTCCTCGTCCCCCATGCCCCAGGCCTTGTGCCGCTGGATACCGCTTAGCCAGGCGCAGCGTTGACTGCATAGATAAGCCCACTCGGCGCTATAATTACCCTCTCCATGAGAGGCTACATTCGGGAAAAAGGGTAACTGAAAACCCACCACAGGCTCGTGGTCATTTTCTTCGCCGCAATAAGCACAACGATAACCTTTTTCCTTCGCAGAGGTAGCATGGATTTTAGCACCATTGAGGTCGCCTGTCAAGCCCCATCACTAAATCAGGGCAAAAACCTCCCGAGCCCGGGTTCTCTGGGGTATAAGGGGGCGGAACAACTACAATATATTTGGTGTGGAACGGGGAAGGCTTCACTATCCTGCCACTCCCACTGGCTGCGCTTCCCTGAAACGGTGATCATTGGCCAGGAAGCGTGGTCATGTTGAAGTCGGATGGCACCCCCGTCGACTTTATCACGGGAACCTTATGTCTGCAGTTTAATATGGGAAATCCGGGTTTACGTCCTTAGTTCGCTGAGCCTATGGGCAAATCGGATCAGATTATCGCGCAGGATCATCCCTAAAAACCTTCCCTCGCCGACCACAGTCACCTGGTTTAAATTCTCCTCGTCCATTCGCTCCAAAATACTAATAGCCTCTTCGCTGGGCTGGACCGCCTTCAGCTTTTCCACCGGAGTCATCGCCTGCCCAACGGTGGTGATGTCCCAATACTCCCTGGGCACCTCCCTTATCTGGCGAAGGGTCAAAAGCCCCTCCACCTTCTCACCCTCGGTAACCAAGAAGCACTGGCTTGTGGTGAGCATAAGCTGTCCCTGAACCAGTTCCCTGATGGTGATGTTGCGAGGAACCAGGGGGCAGTCTCGGCTCATTACGTCTCGAGCGGTGAACCCCCTTAGCGCCTCGCGCACCATGGTCTGGCGATAGCTCATCTTGGTGGCGTTGTTGAGGAACCAGCCGATAAAAACCAGCCAGAGCCCATTAAGTAGCAAGCCGAATATGATAAAGATCATGATGCCACCGAGGATAAATAAATATGAAACCCCATATCCAGCCATGGTGGCGATGCGTGTCGCTCGCATATAGTTTCCGGTAAAAAGCCAGACGATGGAGCGAAGCACCCTCCCCCCATCCAGAGGGAAGCCCGGTATCATGTTGAACGCGGCGAGGGCGGCATTGATCATGAAGAGCCACCCTGTCAGTGCTGTTAGATACTCGTTGTAGCCGCTACTTAGCCAGGAAATGCCATAGAATATAGCAGCCAGCGCTACGCTTGAAAGCGGGCCGGCGGAGGCCATTCTTAGCTCGGTGGTGGGGTGGGTTGCCTCCCTGGCGATGTGAGCAACGCCGCCGAAGATGAAAAGGGTGATGCTCTTTACCGGGATGCCGCCTCTAATGCCCACAGCGCTATGGGCTAGCTCATGGGCCACTACTGAGGCGAAGAAGAGAAGGCTGGTGGCGATGCCCACAATCCAGTAATAAGCTGGATCCCAAAGGGGGTAAGAGCTAGGAAAGTAAGAAAGGGAAAGGGCCACCGTTACGATAAAGAAAATGATGAACCAGCTGTAGTCCAGCCGAAAGGGGATGCCAAAGATTTTGCCCAGTTGAATCGTTTTGCCCATTTTTTCGCTCTTAAGGCGGCTTTTTATCTCTTCCCCTTTTACTTAGGCACTAATACTTCTCAGGGGATAACATTTTAACATAACGAAGCCTTTGGGGAAAGAGAGGGATCAATTCAAAAAGAAGAGGCCTAGGGGGAAAGGACATACCCTATTAGCTTATAGGCCAGTTTGGCAGCGAGGAAGGCGCAGGATGAGGGCCCCTCCTTGGGGCAAAGCTCCACCAGGTCGAAGCCAACAACATGCCTTTGCTGCGCCACCTGCCGCAGCACCCTCAATATCTCATACCAGCCCATGCCCCCTGGCTCGGGGGTGCTCACCGCCGACATAATCGATGGGTCGAGAACATCGAGGTCGATGGTTACATAAACCTCCTCGGAGAGGGCGGAAACCATCTCATCCAGAGAGGGTTGATCCAGGGGGCGGCCCTGGGTGAAAAAAGGGCGCATCTGATTTTGAGCAAGGAAGCGGTGCTCCTCCTGGCTTAGAGTGCGAACGCCCACCTGAACAATAGGGCAGCACTCCAGCACGCGGCGCATCACGCAGGCATGGCTATATTTTGTGCCCTGATACTCATCGCGAAGGTCGGCGTGGGCATCCAGCTGGAGTACACAGAGGCGGTCAAATCTCTCCCTGAAGGCTTTGACCATGCCAGCGGTGAGGGAATGTTCCCCACCCAGCATCGCCACCAGCTTCCCTTTTTGAACTAGCTCACTAACTACATTGTAAACGCGCTCCACTGTCTGTTCTGGGCCTTTCATGGAAGGCTCAAGCTCGGGGAGGGTATGAATCCCGGTGAGGTAAATCTCCCGATCCAGCTCGTGGTCGTAAAGCTCCAGATATTGGGAGGCATCGATGATCGCCATGGGGCCATCCCTGGAGCCGCTCCGCCAGTCGGTGGTGCTATCATAGGGGATGGGGAGGATCACCACCCTCGATGTTTCAAAATCCGCATATTGCTCCGGGGTGGCAGCGAAGTTTCGCTGGGGATAAAAAAATTCCCTTTTCATCTTTTCAGAGGATGGTGAGTTCTCTTCCTAGGAGGAAGGCTGGCTTCTTTCTATTTTTGATCCCCTCAGCGCTCATTTCGCTAAGGGCGCTTACCATAATGGGAAAGGCGATGGTGGCATCGGAGTTTATGGTGACGGTGGTGGCGTTAGGGGTGATCTTCCGCCAGGAGCGGGCCTCATCGAAGGTGCAGCCACTCAGTCCCCCCCATTGTGGGGAGTCGGTGGTAATCTGGATGGCGTATTCATGCCCTTTAAGCTCCTTGCCGAAGATATAGCCGCAGAGCTCTGTCTGTTGAATAAAATTCTTCGGTGTTCCCCCGCCGATGAAGACCACCCCTGTGGAGCTGGCGGAGGAGGCGATCTGAACCATCTCAATGACATCCTTGATAACGTCGAAAAGGAGTTGTTTTTCCCCTTTCACCCGCATTGCGGCAAGCGCTGTGCCAAAGACGCTATCGCCGGGGGCAGGGCAATAGACAGGCAGGTTAGCTTTGGCGGCAGCGGCCAGGATTCCCTCTTCCCTCCCCTGGTTTAAGAGCTCTTTGCCCAGTAGAAAGAAATACTCCCTGGTGGTATAGGCTCGGTCTTGTTCCAGAGCACTGGAGAAGTGGGTGACAAACTCCTCCGTCCTGTCGAATTCCTCCTCCGAGGTAAGCACATCGTAGATTCGATAGATTCTTGAGCCTGCCAGTTCCCTGTCATCGGCGCAAGGGTGACCTTGCCAGTGGAACCTTCCCAGGCTCTCGTGGAGGTCGTGATAGAGATTTGCCCCGGTTGAGACCAGGCAATCGATGAGGCGGTTTTGGATCAGATAAACCATAACATGGCGCATTCCCGCTGGGACCATCGCCCCAGCCAGTCCAAAGAAGATGGTAACTTCCCCTTTGAGCATCTCGGCCCATATCTCCACCCCTCGCGCCAGGTTTCTCGCCTGGAAGGAGGTTCCCCCCATCCTCTGAACCAGCTCGGAGAGGGTGCATCCTTGAGATATTAAGAATGGTTTTACTGGAGTATGAAGGTGCTCTTCCATACTTTTCCTTTAAAGGGAAGCTAAAGGCGCTCCAGTTCCAGCATCTCTTTATGGGAATATTCCAAACCTCTATCGAGGAGGTAGCTCCTTAGCTCGGTTAATTCGAATTTGGCCTGGATGTCTTTGATCACTTGCTCTGAGTCGAAGTCTTTGCAGGAGAATACATCTATATTAACGAGGCATCTTTCGGGGAAGGTATGGATGCTGATATGGCTCTCAGCAATAAGCACGAAGCCTGAAATCCCCCAATCCTCCGGTTTTGAGCCGAGGTATCTAAAGACATAGGGAGGCGCTATCTTAGTCATCCCAATTCGGGAGGGGTAATGATCTAAGACCTGGTAAATCAGCTCCTCGCTCTCTAAAATCCTGGGATTACCCCCAAAACCATCGATAATCAGGTGCATCTCAACCCCCTTTCTTTTGAAATTAACACAAATAAACCCACCCCCCTGGCAAACCTGGGATAAAGTTTGCCAGGAGACTGGAATTCGATCTATTGTCAAACCTTAGAGTTTATCCACGGAAGCTTATCGCTTCACTCCCTCGAGGAGCTTCCCCTCGTACCACCTGTCCAGGTCCTCTTTTCGGATGCGATAGGCTTTGCCAATCTTTGCCGCGGGGAGCTTCCGGTCGCGGCACCACCTTTGTATGGTGGGCTTGCTCACCTTCAGGATTCTGGTCATCTCTTCCACGGACAATAATTCGCCTTCGTCCACAAAGAACCAATCCCCCTCAAGCGCCCGAGGCGCACAATAGTTTTACGTATAATACCACATTATGGCGCACAATGCAATACTTTAGATCTTTTTTTCTAACTTTGGGCTGTGGATAAAGGGGTGCTGTTTTGGATAAAAGTGGGGCTATTTGAGGGAGAGGAGCGCTTTTCTCAGTTCGAAGAGGGCATGAAGGGCAGCGCGACGCTTCACCTCGTGGCGCAAGGGTGGGTAGATACCGTAAGCCAGCCTCTTTTCCTTGCCATCGTCGATGGCGATATGGGCAGTGCCGATGGGCTTTCCCTCGACCTCTGTGGGGCCGGCGACCCCAGTTATGCCCACCCCTATATCGGTGCCCAGCCTCAACCGTGCCACCTCGGCCATCGCCCCAGCCACCTCCGGGCTGATGGCGCCATGCCTTGCAAGGAGCGCGGCGTCGACGCCGTAGGAGACCTTCACCTCATTGCTATAAGCAACAAGCCCCCCCTTGAAGTAGGCGGAGCTCCCGGGGACGTCGGTTATCATACTGGCGAGCAGTCCCCCGGTGCAGGATTCCATGGTGGCGAGAGTTAGTCCCTTCTCAGTGAGGAGTGTGCCCACCACAGCCTCTAAGGTCTCCTCATCGCTGCCCCAGATGCTCTCCCCGAGGAGGGAGCGTATTTTCTCCTCCCTTTGGGCGATCATCTCCTCCGCCTCCTCCTTACTCTCTGCTTTAGCAGTAAGGCGTAGATGGATGCCATCGGGCTTTGAGTAGACGGCAAGGGTGGGATTGGCGGAGGAGAGCAGGGGGCTCACCATCTCATCCACCGCCGCTTCCGCAAAGCCGAAGGTCTTTATGGTCCTGGAGAGGATGATCTGGTGGCCCAGCCTCTGGCGCAACCTTAGGGAGACCTCCTTCTCCCACATGCGTTGCATCTCGCTGGGAGGTCCAGGCATGGCGATTAAGATCTTCCCCTGGCGCTCCACCCACCAGCCGGGGGCGGTGCCCCGAGGGTTTGGGATCGCCTGGGCTGAGGGGATCAGCGTTGCCTGCTTAATGTTGCTCTCCGGCATCTTATAGCCGCGGCTGGAGAAGAAATCCCTGAGCGCTCGCTCAATCTCAGGGTCCACGCTTAGCTCCTCGCCCAGCATCTCGGCGATGGCCTCGCGGGTGAGGTCGTCCTCGGTAGGGCCAAGGCCCCCTGTGGTGAGCACCAGATCGGAGCGGTCCCAGGCTCGCTCAAGGATCTCCCTCATCCTCCCCAGGTTATCGCCCACCTGGGTGACCCAAAGAAGGTCGATGCCTAACAGTGGCAACTGGGAGGCGATATAGGAGGCGTTGGTATCGGTGATCTCCCCCAAGAGGAGCTCGGTGCCGATGGAGATGATCTCCGCCTTCATCCAAAATCCTTTCCCCCTATATCTAGCACGTATCTGGCTTAGTGCCCAGGAAACTTGCCACCAGTTGCATGGCGCAGAAGTCGCCGCACATGCTACAGGCTTCCCCTGAGGTGGCATGTTGGCTGTGCACCCTGCGGGCTCTAGAGGGGTCAAGGGATAGCCTGACCTGTTCCTCCCAGTCCAGGTTCTTGCGGGCCAGGGACATCCTTTGGTCCCATTCTCGAGCTCCCTTCACCCCCTTGACGATATCTGCGGCATGGCCAGCGATGCGGGCAGCGATCACCCCCTCCTTCACATCATCGGGGTCGGGAAGGCCGAGGTGCTCTGAGGGGGTAACGTAGCATATAAAGTCGGCACCGGCCACCGCGGCGATGGCTCCGCCGATGGCGCCACAGATATGGTCATAGCCGGCAGCGATGTCGGTGACCAGCGGTCCCAGCACATAGAAGGGGGCCCCTTTGCAAAGGCTCTTCTCTAGCAGGACATTGGCGGTTATCTGATCCAGGGGCATGTGTCCCGGACCCTCCACCATTACCTGAACCCCCGCTTCCCAGGCGCGCTCCACCAACTCGCCGAGGATGAGCAGTTCCTCTACCTGGGCCCTGTCGGTGGCATCGGCGAGGCAGCCGGGACGCAGCCCATCGCCCAGGCTGAGGGTTACATCGAATTTTCGAGCTATTTCCAGCAAACGGTCATACTGCTCGTATAAAGGGTTCTCCTGCTCATTGTGCACCATCCATCCTAAAAGGAAGGCGCCTCCCCTGGAGACGATGTCGGTCACCCTCCCCTGACGCTTCAGCCGAGCGATGGACGATAGGGTGACCCCGCAGTGAACCGTCATAAAGTCCACCCCTTCCTCGGCGTGCTCCTCGATTACGGCGAAGAGGTCATCGGCGGTCATTCCTACAATGGCCCCCCTCTTCTCAATAGCCTCGATGCCCACCTGGTAGATAGGAACAGTTCCCAGGGGGATGGGGCTTTCCTTGAGGATGGCGCGGCGGATGGCTCTGAGGTCGCCCCCTATGCTCAGGTCCATTACTGTGTCTGCCTTGTACTCCACAGCGACCCTCAGCTTCTCGAGCTCGGTATCGACGTCGCCGTAGTCGGGGGAGGTGCCAATGTTAGCATTTACCTTGATCCTCAGCCCCTTTCCTATGCCACAGTATCGGACTAGTTTGTGGTTCCGATTTGCAGGAACGATTATGGTCCCCTCGGCCACCCCCTTCAGAATAAGCTCTGGATCTACTCCTTCGTCCTGGGCAACAAGTTTCATCTCCGGTGATATTACTCCGCTTCTTGCTAATTCTAACTGTGTCAACTCTACCCCCTCAAAATTAAAGACCAAGAGCCTAGGTTTTCGGTTTCAGACCCTTGGTCTTAATAGTCCCGCTTCCCTACGCTCGCATTACCGAGATCAGGTTCGAGGGGTTGTCCTCATCAGACTCTCAGCCTTTGAAGCTCCCCCGCGGTATTGCAGATAATACCACAAAAGTGCAAAAAGTGCAATAGCAAGGAGAAGTTGGGTTCAATTGACTTGGCTATTTCGGTATGCTATCATCACCGAAAAGCAAGGTGGGTCGTGTTTGAGGAGACAGGTCTTCATATGTACGCTGATCGGTGCCGCCGCTGGGATGATTGCTGGGCTCCTGGGTGTGGGCGGTGGGATTTTGCTGGTGCCCTTGTTGGTTGGGGTATTGGGCGTGGCGCAGCATCAGGCGCACGGCACCTCCCTTGCTGTGATCGCCCCCATTGCCCTTGTCGGCGCTATCACCTATGCCCTCCTTGGGCATATGGATATGG
>SOJQ01000037.1 GCA_004376075.1 Dehalococcoidia bacterium
CCACATAGGCGCCAATAACCTTAGTCTCCGGGTCCTGAGCCAGATACTCGATGTAGTCTTCAAGGTGAAGGTCGGCCTCATTGCCACTGGAGATGACCTTGCTGAATCCTACCCCCATCTCCATCCCGCAGTGCATAATATGTCCGGCAAAGCCCCCACTTTGGGCAACAATCCCTAGATTCCCTCTTTTTACAGGCTCAAAAAAGGCTGTGGTGTAAAAATTTACCTCTGTGTTGAAATGCCCCATACAGTTCGGTCCAGCGAAGCGCATTCCCCCCCTCCTGGCGATGGCCACCATCTCCTGCTCCAGTTTCGCTCCCTCTTCCCCGGTCTCTCCCAGCCCAGCGGAGACAATGAGCCCAGCCTTAACCCCCTTGGCGACGCAATCCTCCATAACCGTGGGAACATCGGTGAAGGGGACGGCGATGACCACAAAATCCACCGCATCGGGCACATCGCGCACCGTTTTGTAGGTATTTAACCCATGCACCTTGGTCCTCTTGTTATTTATGGCATAGATCTTTCTATCGTCTTTTGTCTCCAGGACGCGGTTAATGATGTTAAATCCCCATTTACCGGGCATGTTGGATGCGCCGACCACAGCAACAGAGCTGGGATTAAATAGGTACTTATCAAGCTGCTCAAAAAGAGACCGATCCATTTTTGACCCCCATTTATTGCTCCAGCACCGCCCTCACCCTGAAACAGCCCTCCTCCTGGTGGGGAGCGTTAGCCAGGATCTCGCTTTGGGTAAAGGAGGGGGCTGCCTCGTCCTCTCGGACCACATTCTCCAGGGAGATCGGATATGCCGTGGGCGGAACATCGCTGGTATCTACCTGCTTTAAAACCTCGAAGTTCTCCAGGATATTGGAAAGCTGTCCCCTAAATCTCTCCATCTCCTCCTCGGAGAGACCCAACCGAGCAAGGAGGGCGATGTGCTTTACTTCTTCACGGCTTAGCTTCATTTTCTCCCCCTAAGCGGCAGACTTGCCGATTATAGCACCTAACCATGGCCTAAGCAACACTAAAAGGAGCATTGCCACGGTGCCCTGAAAAAGGTTATAATGGGCTGCGCCGAGGAGAGAAAAGTTGAGAAGCTGCGCATCAGGTTTGATCAAGGGAAATAATTTAGAATCGAGAGGGGGCGAGGACATGGGCGAGAGCATCTTTCAGATTGAGCGTCGTCCCGGGGAGGAGTGGGTGCTCCGCTTCAGGCCCCGTAGGCTGCGGTTGCTGCGAAAGGAAACGATGTGCCGTATCTGTGGAGGTCAAAAGGGGGTGCTGCTTGTCCTGAGGAGCCTCATCGATCGAGCCATCGAGCGGGTGGAGGAAAGGGAGAAGGCCAAAGGCAGAACCGAGATCGGGTGAGGAAAGGGGGGATAGTTTATGCACTATGGCATGGAGCAGATGCGCAACGTTGTTCTGCTTTCCCATAGCGGGGCGGGGAAGACCTCGCTCTCCGAGGCGATGCTTTTCAACTCGGGGGCGATCACCCGTCTGGGCAAGGTGGACCAGGGGAATACCACCTCAGACTACGACCCAGAGGAGGTAAAGCGAAAGATCAGCATTTACCTTTCAATGCTTCCCTGTGATTGGAAGGGGTTCAAGGTGAACACTATCGATACCCCAGGTTATGCCGACTTTGTCACTGAGGCAAAGGCTGCGGTGCGCATCGCCGATGGAGCGGTCATTGTTCTATGTGCTGCCTCCGGCGTTGAGGTGGGTACCGAGTTGGTTTGGGGCTATGTCGAGGAACAAAAAATCCCCCACCTCATCTTTGTCAACAAGATCGATCGGGACAACGCCGATTTCTTTAAGGTTTTGGAGGAGCTTTGGGCCAATTTCGGCAAGAGGTGCCTCCCCGTAGAGCTCCCTATCGGCTCCGAGGAGGATTTTCAGGGTGTGGTCGATCTCACCAAAATGAAAGCCTACATGGGTCCCCAGTGGCAGGAGGGGGAGATACCCGATTCCCTGAGGAGCCAGGCTGAGGAATTTCGGGAGAAGCTGGTGGAGGCTGTTGCCGAGACAGACGATAACCTCATTGCCAAATATCTGGAGGGGGAGGAGCTCACCGAGGAGGAGATCTGCCAAGGGCTGCGAGCGGCGACCCTTGGCGGGCAAGTTGTGCCCATTTTAGTGGGCTCCGCGTTACAGAACCTGGGCATCACCAGATTGCTGGACGCTATCTGTCATTACCTCCCCTCCCCCAAAGATCGGGACCAGCTCTCAGCAATAAACCCTCTTTCGAAGGAGGAGGAAACCATCGATCTCAGCCCCACCGCTCCCTTGGCTGCTCTGGTGTTTAAGACCAGCGCCGACCCCTATGTGGGCAGGCTTAGCTATTTTCGGGTCTATTCGGGCACCATCCATAGCGACTCCACGGTGTGGAATAGCACCAAGAATCGGGCGGAGCGAATCGGGCAACTCTATATGCTCAGGGGCAAGGCTCAGGAGCCCGTGCCCCACCTAATCGCTGGGGATATTGGGGCTGTGGCCAAACTAGCCGAGACAAGCACCGGAGATACCCTCTGCCTCAGAGACCATCCCCTGAGCTTGCCCTCTATGGAATTTCCTCCGCCCGTCTTTAGCGTTGCCGTGCACCCCAAGACGAAGGCAGACCTGGATAAAATGGGAACAGCCCTGGCAAGGCTCACCGAGGAGGACCCCTCCCTTGACGTGCGTCGGGAGCCTGACACCCTGGAGACCATCCTCTCTGGTGTAGGTGAAGCCCAGCTTGAAGTGGCTGCCGAGAAGATGCTGCGCAAGTTCGGCGTCGATGTGAGGATGAAGACCCCCAAGGTCCCCTATAAGGAGCCCTTCACCTTGCCCACAAAGGCGGAGTATCAGCATTAGAAGCAAACGGGGGGGCATGGCCATTATGGGCATGTCGGTTTGG
>SOJQ01000099.1 GCA_004376075.1 Dehalococcoidia bacterium
CCCTTTCTGTTTAGTGGCGATCAATGGGCGCTTCTTCGGGATGCCGGCACGCCGAGGGTAGCGGTTGGGGGAGGCGACAAGCTTATCAATGATCACCAGGGAGCGCTCCTCACCAAGCTCCTCCAATTCGACCCTCTTCACCTCCCTTAGCCTGCCCCCAAGAATGTCGATAGCTCCCATCGCTTCCTCTAGCTCCCTTTCAATCTCCCCTTTCTTCTGGGCAATAAAGGAGCCTCCCAGGGTGCAAAAAGGTAAGGCCAGTTCGACAAGGGTCGCAAGTTGAGCAACCCCCCTTGAAAGTACAAGGTCGAATTGCTCCCGATACCTCCCATCCCGAGCAAGATCCTCAGCCCGACCGGTCAAAACCTCCACCCCCTCCAGACCAAGCCTGGCAACAAGATGATCTAGAAAGTCGGTCTTCTTATGAACAGAGTCGAGTAGCGTCAAGCTGATGTTCGAAAAAAGGATTTTCAGGGGAACCCCTGGGATCCCGGCGCCGCTACCCACATCGAGGAGGCGAAAAGAGGGAGGCATCTTTAACGCCAGGGCTATGGTAAGGGAATCGAGGAAGTGCTTTACCTGCACCTCCTCATAATCGACAATGGCGGTAAGGTTCACCCTCCTGTTCCAACGGATAAGCTCCTCATAATAGACCTCAAACTTCCCCACCTGCTCGGAGGTGAGAGGGAGCCCTAACCTTTTGGCACCGGCGATGAGTCTCTCCATGGCAAAACCCAATTTAATATTGTACACCACAACCTAACCTAAGCAAAGGACCAAGGATGAAGCCTTATCCCCTTGTTGACTTTACTATCTAAAGAAACTAAAATGCGGGCTGCACAGGGCTGCGGGGGCGTAGCCCCCGAAACGATAACTGGAGTGGGAAGAAAAACCTTGCTAAACAATCTCACATCGGAGGGCCCCAATGATAGGGATCAGATCCTATGGCGCTTATATCCCCTATTACAGGCTGAGCCGCAGTGAGATCGCTAAGACCTGGGGAGGACCAGCCCTCCCCGGGGAGAAGGCGGTCGCCAACCAGGATGAAGATAGCATAACCATGGCGGTGGAGGCAGCCTTCGACTGCACCAGGGGCATCGATGGCGCCAACATCGATGGCCTATTCTTTGCCTCAACCACCTCCCCTTACAAAGAGAAGCAATGCTCCACAATAATCGCCACCGTGTTGGACATGGGAAAGGAGATCCGCACCGCCGACTTCGCCGATTGTCTCAGGGCGGGGACCACTGCCCTAAGAGCAGCCTTAGATGCGGTGAAGGCTGGCTCAGCAAGGAATATTCTGGTCACCGCTGCTGACTGCCGCCTCGCTTACCCCTATTCCATGCTGGAGCAGTCCTTGGGCGATGCCGCCGCCTGCTTTCTCATCGGGGACAGCGATGTCGCCGTCGAAATCGAGGATTGCCTTTCCCTCTCCTATGAGATCACCGATGTATGGAGAACGGACGAGGATGACTTCGTTCGAGAATGGGAGGAGCGGTGGGTGACCATGTATGGCTACTCCCAGAATGTGGAGGAGGCGGCCTCCGCAATCATGAAGAGGAACGGCCTCACCGCCAGGGATTTTGCCAAGGCGGTGATCTACGGTCCCGACCCGAGGAGCCACGCCGCTCTGGTGAGGAGGCTGGGCTTTGAGGAAAACCAGGTCCAGGATACCCTCTTTGCCACCGTAGGCAACACAGGCACCCCTTCGGCCCTGCTTATGCTGGTCGCCGCCTTAGAGGAGGCCAAGGCAGGAGATAGCATCCTCTTCGCAAGCTATGGGGATGGCGCCGATGCCTTTATCCTCAAGGTAACGGAACAGATAGAGAGGATCAAGGAGCGGCGGGGGGTGAAGAGACACCTGGCATCAAAGGCTCTTCTCTCCAGCTACGGTAAATACCTCTCCTTCCGCAACCTGGTACAGCTTCCCCCCCAGGCCAGCCTGCGCGGCACCGGTTCGGCAACGATAATGTGGCGCACCAAAAATTGGGTCCTGAGCTGTCACGCCAGCAAGTGCCGAAAGTGTGGCCTCATTACCTATCCCATCCAGCGGGTCTGTTATGGATGTCAGGCCAAGGATGACTACGATGAGATAAGCCTTTCCCGGGAGAAGGGCACCCTATTCACCTTCTCCCTGGATAACCTCGCCTCGGCCGGCATTAACCCGCCCATCATCCAGTCAGTGGTCCGTTTCCAAGGGGCTACTCAGTTCTATTGCATGATGACCGACTGTGAGCCCAACGAGGTTAGGGTGGATATGCCCGTGGAGATGACCCTGAGGAGGCTCCACGAGGGAGCAAATTTCCACAACTACTTCTGGAAGTGCCGACCACCGAGAGAAGGAGGCTGAAATGGAAAGCATCAGAGATAAGGTTGCCATAATAGGGATGGGCTGCACCAAGTTTGGTGAGCTCTGGGAAAAGGGCGCCGATGATCTCATTATTGAGGCCGCTTATGAGGCCTATGAGGATGCAGGCATCGATCCCAACGATATCCAGGCCGCCTGGGTAGGCACGGTGGCCTCAGGGATGATGGGGGAGTGCCTATCCACCCCTCTAAAGCTGCGCAACATCCCGGTCACCCATGTGGAGAACGCCTGCGCCACCGGTCATGAGGCGCTGAGGAACGCCTGTTTTGCCGTAGCCAGTGGCATGTATGACATCGTCCTCGCCCTTGGCTTTGAAAAGCTTAAGGACACCGGGTTGGGAGGTCTTGGAATAGGGCGTGGCCTCCATCCCACCCTGGAGATGCGAAGAACCGCTCCGGGCACCTTCGCCTTCATCGCCACCCGCTACTTCCATACCTATGGTTTAACCCCTGAGCAGGGAAAGCAGACCATCGCCAAGATCGCCGTAAAGAACCATCACAATGGCAGCCTTCACCCAAAGGCCCACTTCAGAAGGGAGGTCACCCTGGAGCAGGTGATCAACGCCCCCATCATTGCCTGGCCTCTGGGGCTATTCGATTGCTGCCCCACCACCGATGGGGCAGCGGCCGCTATCGTGGTGCCCGCCGCAATGGCCAAGAAGTTTAGGGAGGACCCCATCTATATAAAGGGGATCGGCCTCTCCTCGGCTCAACTACTCCCCCACTTCAGACCAAACTTCGGCTGGACAAGCTTCACCGTCAATAAAGAGGCCTCCAGGCAGGCCTACGAGCAGGCTGGGATAAAGGACCCCCGTAAGGAGATAAGCGTCGCCTGTGTTCACGATTGCTTTACCATCACCGAGTTGGTTATCTACGAGGATCTCGGCTTCAGCCCTGTAGGAAGAGCCAAGGAGGATGTCGATGCTGGCACCTTTACCCTGGAGGGGGAGTTGCCCATCCAGTCCGATGGTGGTCTCAAGTCCTTCGGTCACCCCATTGGTGCCAGCGGGTTAAGAATGACCTATGAGACCTATAAGCAGCTTCAAGGAAAGTGCGACGTTCGCCAGATAAAGAACGCACGTCTCGGGCTTTCCCATACCCTGGGTGGTCCTCCCCAGGTCTCCTGTGTCACCATCGTCGGCAATAGCCTCGGCTAATTTTAGACTTGACCGAGGGATAGAGAGGATATATACTTGGCTCGAAAGGGAAGGGACCGATGGTAGGGATAACATCCTATGGCGGCTATATACCGCTTCATCGGCTAAGTAGAGAGGAATTCTTCAGGGCCTGGGGTGGCTTTGCCATGCCCGGGGAGAGAGCGGTGGCCAACTTCGATGAAGACAGCGTGACCATGGCCACCGAGGCAGCCATCGACTGTATGAAGGGCATCGACCCCAAAACAGTGGATGGCCTATTCTTTGCCACCACCACCTCCCCCTACAGGGAGAAGCAATGCTCCGCTATAATATCGGTGGCCCTTGATCTAGGTCGAGAGATCCGAACCGCCGATTTCACCGGTTCGCTAAGGGCTGGCACCATCGCCATCGCCTCAGCCATGGATGCCATCAACGCCGGGGCGGCGAAGAGCATCATGGTCACCGCTGCCGACTTGCGCCTGGGGGCACCGGCGGGGGATTTCGAGCAGGCCCTTGGTGATGGTGGCGCTGCCCTTCTCTTAGGAGAAAAGGGGGTCATTGCAACCATCGAGGGTAGCTACTCCATCTCCGATGACTTCTCAGGGGTGTGGCGGTCGGACGCCGATACCTTTGTTCGCACCTGGGAGGACCGAATGGTGCTCGATGAAGGCTATTCCGCTGTCCTCCCTGAAGCCATCTCCGGGCTGATGAAGAAGTATAACCTGGCCCCGGGTGATTTTGCTAAGGTAGTCTACGATACCCCCACCGATATCAGAAGGCATGCCAGGGTGACAGGAGGACTGAAATTTGATGCCGCCCAGCTTCAGGACCCCCTATTTATGACGGTGGGCAATACCGGAGCTGCGCTGGCGATGATGATGCTGGTCGCCGCCCTGGAGGAGGCCAAGCCCGGGGATAGGATCCTCTTTGCCAGCTACGGAAATGGCGCCGATGCCTTTGTGCTCCAGGTGACCCCTGAGATAGAGAAGGTCAGGGATCGAAGGGGGATAAAGAATCACCTCGCCTCAAAGAGGATGCTGGCCCTTATCCCGGTGAGGAGCCACCACAATGGCTCTCTAAACCCCAAGGCCCACTATCAAAGGGAGATCACTATGGAGCAGGTGTTAGGGGCTCCCATAATCGCCTGGCCCCTTGGTCTCTTCGATTGCTGCGGGGTGAGCGATGGGGCAGCGGCAGCCATCGTAGTGCGCGCCGAGGACGCCAAGAAATTCAGGGAAGACCCTGTCTACGTCAAGGCACTACAGATCTGTGTCGGCCCCGGCGAGGGTCAGCTCAGCACCGTCTATGACTATACCCACGTCGAGGAGACCTACCGTGCCGGCCTCGCCGCCTATGCCGAGGCGGGGATAAGCGACCCCCGTAAGGAGATCAGCATGGCCGAGGTCCACGACTGCTTCTCCATCACCGAGGCCACCATCATGGAGGATCTCCAGTTCTCTCCCCGGGGGCGGGTAAAGGAGGACCTCGAGGCGGGCACCTTTACCCTGGAGGGGGATCTTCCTGTCCAGCCCGATGGAGGACTCAAGTGCTTCGGTCACCCCATCGGTGCCAGCGGGCTGAGGATGATGTATGAGATGTACCTCCAGCTTCAAGGAAGGGCTGGTCCCCGTCAAATAAAGAATCCCCAGCTGGGACTGACCCACAACATGGGAGGTCAGCCGGGGGCCTGTACCGTCAGTTGTCTCATCGTGGGGCTGTGAATAGAGAAAGGGCGATTGGGTAGCCAAACCCCAATCGCGCCTCTTCTAAGTAGCCATGCTAATATTTCAGGAAAGGAGGGGTGCTGATGGCAGTAAAGGCTTATGTGCTTATCGAGGTTGCGGTGGGCAAAGCTAAAGAGGTGGTCACTGCCCTTCAGAAGGTGGAGGGGGTGCAATCGGTGGCTGCGGTGACCGGACCCTACGACGTCATCGCCGTAGTCGAAAGGCCAGATGTGAATGCCATTGGCGACCTGGTGACCAGAAACATCCACTCGGTTAGCGGCATTGCTAGAACAGTGACCTGCCTCACCGTGCAACTCGCTTAATCCATTAGGAAAAGGCTCCCTCTAGCAAACAACAACTCGTTGACAAAATGACAGAAATATGGTAAGATCAACCACAAATTGTTATAAAATGGCTTTTAGGGGGAGAGATGGACTTTCGATTTGCCCCTGAGGAGGAGGCCTTCAGAAAAGAGGTCCGCGAGTTCCTGGAGAGGGAGATCCCCAAGGATTGGCCAGCCTTCGAGGGAAGGCCTGGGATTGGCGAATTGTGGCCTTTTTTGCGCCAATTCTCCCGCAAGCTGGGGGAGAAGGGGTGGCTTACCATGGCCTGGCCTAAAGAATATGGCGGGCAGGATCGCTCTGTTATGGAGCAACTCATCTTCGCCGAGGAGACGTGCTATTACAGGGTGCCTGTGGCAGGGAGCATGGCGGTCACCATTGTTGGTCCCGTGATCATGCTTTATGGCAGCGAGGAGCAGAAGAGGGAGTATTTGCCAAGGATTGCCAAGGGGGAGATAGATTTTTGCCTTTGCTATAGCGAGCCCGGTGCCGGCTCCGACCTCGCCGCCCTTCAGTGCCGCGCCGTTGAAGATGGGGACGATTTTGTGATCACCGGCCAAAAGACCTTCACCAGCCTCGCCCACGTCAGCGAATACGGCTGGCTGGCGGCAAGAACGGATCCCGATGTGCCAAAGCATAAAGGGATATCCCTTTTTATTGTAGATATGAAGACCCCGGGGATCACGGTACGCCCTCTGATAGACATGCTCGGCCAGCACATCTTTAACGATGTCTTCTTCGATGAGGTGAGGATCCCCAAGAGCTGCCTCGTTGGGGAGAGGAACCGAGGCTGGTATCACCTGGCCACAGCCTTGGACTTTGAGAGAACCCCCCAGTTTCTCTTCTTCCCCCCCGCTGCAATTCGCCCCATCTTGGAGGATTTGGTTCAGTTTGCCAAGGAAGTAAAGCGCAATGGCCAGCCCCTAGCTAAAGACCCAATGGTGCGGAGAACGCTGGCAGAGGTGTTCATCGAGTTCGAGGTGGTTCGCACCCTTGCCTATCGTGTCGCTTGCATGCTGGGCAAAGGGCTCATCCCCAACTACGAGGCCTCCATAGTTAAGTTATACTCCACGGAATTACACCAACGTGTCGCCAATATAGGGATGGAGATCCTAGGACTTTATGGGCAGTTGGAAGCAGGCTCTAAATGGGCACAGCTTAGGGGAAGCATCGAGTATGCCTATCTAAATTCCGTCTCTGCTACCATCGGCGCCGGCACCTCGGAGATCCAGAGGTCGATCATCGCCACCAGGGGTCTGGGGCTGCCCAGAGGATAACAACAGACGGGGGTAGGACAAGTAGATAGCCTTTCGAACTGTCACCGCAACTAGTCCGAAAAAGAAAGGAGGGTGAAAAAATGGACTTCAAATTTACCCCGGAGCAGGAGGCACTGAGAAAGGAGTTTGAAGACTTCTTCAAGGAGGCGATGAAGGAGGCGCCCCCGGGCTGGGTGGCTGGGCTGGAGACCATGTTTTCCGAAGAGGGATGGGCATTTCATCGCTCCCTGGCACGCCAGCTAGGGAAGAAGGGATGGCTCTCTCGTCCCTGGCCCAAGGAGTATGGTGGGCAGGCTGCCTCCATTATAGAACAGCTCATCTTCAACGAGGTGAGGGGATACTACGGGGCGCCGGGGGTCGATATCTTTGGCGTGAGCATGCTGGCACCCACCCTCCTTATGTGGGGAACAGAGGAGCAAAAGCAGCAACACCTTCCCCCCATCGCCAAGGCAGAGATAATGTGGTGCCAGTGCTGGAGCGAGCCCAACGCCGGCTCCGACCTGGCATCCCTTACTACAAGAGCGGTGAAGGATGGCGATGAATATGTTATCAACGGTCAGAAGACATGGACCAGTGGTGCCCACCGCGCCGACTGGACGTTCATGCTGGCCAGAACCGACCCGGAGCAGCCCAGGCACCGCGGTCTCTCTTACTTCCTGGTGGACATGAAGACCCCGGGGGTCACCGTCCGCCCCCTGATAAGCATGGAAGGCTCTCACCTCTACAATGAGGTCTACTTCGATGATGTGCGCGTCCCCAAGCAGAACATGGTGGCCGAGGAGAACCGTGGCTGGCATGTCACCCTGATGACCATGAATTTCGAAAGATCCGGGGTTGCCGGGATGATGGAGGCGAGGCGAACCCTGGAGGAGCTGGTGGAGTTCTCCAAGGAGACGAAGCGCAACGGCGAACCTCTCGCTAAGGATCCCTTCCTTCGCCACAGGCTGGCCCAGATGTCCATCGAGATCGAGGTGGGGCGCGCCTTGTCCTATAGGGTGGCCTGGCTACAGGAGAAGGGGGAGATGGCCGCTGCCGAGGCCTGTGCGGCAAAGGTTTATGGAAGCGAGTTGGGGCAGCGCCTCGCCGACCTCGGTTGCCAGATCATGGGACTCTACGGGCAGGTGAGGCGCTCCAAATGGGCTCCATTGATGGGAAGGTTTGAGAGCGCCTATCAGCTCGCTCCAGGGATGAACATCGCCGCCGGCACTTCGGAGATCATGAGGAACATCATTGCCATTAGGGGCCTGGAGCTGCCACGGGAACCCAGAGCCTAACCATTAAGGCTTTTAGACTGAAACCTAAGCAAGGAGAAAGGGCTGGGATAGCGAATAGCCTTAAAACCCGCCACAGCAATTAGGTCGAAAAAGCAAATAGTTCGAAAAAGAAAGGGGTTGATCATGAACCTCGATTTCAGCGAAGAGCAGGAAATGCTTAGAACATCGGCCCGCGATTTCCTCACCAAGGAATGCCCTAAGACGCTGGTTAGGGAGCTGGAGGAGGATGAGAAGGGCTATTCCCCGGAGCTATGGCGAAAGATGGCGGAGCTGGGTTGGATGGGTCTGGTGCTCCCTGAGGAATATGATGGCATGGGAATGGAGTTTATGGATCTGATCGTTCTCCTTGAGGAGATGGGGCGCAATATCCTGCCCGGCCCCTTCTTCTGCACCGTGGTTCTCGGTGGTATCACCATCCTCAATGCAGGCACCGAGGAGCAGAAGAAGGAGTTCCTACCTAAGGTAGCCAATGGAGAGATGATCCTCACCATGGCCCTCACCGAGCCCAGCGCCACATATGAGGCAAGCGGGGTTAACACAAAGGCGGTGGCAAAAGACGATGCCTTCGTTATCAATGGCACCAAGCTCTTCGTAGAGAATGCCCATATCGCCGATTATTTGATATGCGTCACCAGGACCAGCGATGGGGCCTCCCCTGAGGAGGGGATCACCCTCTTCCTGGTGGACGCCAAGAGCCCGGGGATCAAGTGCGAGGTGATGCCCACCATCGGTGCCGACAAATTGTGCGAGGTTGTTTTCAAGGATGTTAGCGTGCCCAGGAAGAACATGCTCGGCGAACTGGACCGAGGGTGGCCCATCGTAGCAAGGACCCTGGAGCAGGCCACCGTGGCCAAATGTGCCGAGATGATCGGCGGTGCCCAGGCAGCCCTGGAGATGAGCGTCGCTTATGCTAAGGAGAGGGTACAATATGGCAGGCCTATCGGCAGCTTCCAGGTGATCCAGCATTATTGTGCCAATATGTGGATCAATGTCGATACGGGGAGAAACATCCTCTATGAGGCAGCCTGGAGAGTGGGCGAGGGGCTTCCCGCCTCTAAAGATGTGGCGGTTGCCAAGGGATGGATTAATGAGGCCTATAAGTTCGTCGCCGAGAGGGGGGTGCAGTGCCACGGCGCTATCGGCACTACCAGAGACCATGATATGGGGCTCTACTATAGAAGGGCGAAGGCAGCAGAGCTCGCCTTCGGCGATACCGATTGGCAAAGGGAGGTCGTCGCTCGCCAAATAGGCCTTTAGACTTTGAGGTCGAAAAGAATGGATTTTAGTTTCACCGAGGAAGAGGAAAGGTTTAGAGCAGAGGTTCGCCGCTTCCTTAAAAAGGAGGTCACCGAGGAATTTCTCAAAGACCTCGAGGAGCATGGTGAGGTGGACTTCTCCAGGGAGTTCACCAAAAAGCTGGCGGAGAAGGGCTGGCTCGCCATGTCTTGGCCCAAGGAGTATGGCGGTGGCGGCGCTTCCATGATGGAGCAGCTCATCTTCAGCGAGGAGCTTGGCTACCATCATGCGCCCAGCAGTGCTCATCGGCAGGGGATAAACCTTGTCGGCCCCTGCCTTATCGTTTATGGCACCGAGGAGCAGAAGGAGAAACACCTGAGGGCGATCACCAGTGGAGAGGTGGTTTGGTGTCAGGGGTTTTCAGAGCCCAACGCCGGCTCCGACCTCGCTTCGCTTCAGTGCCGCGCCGTGGCGGACGGCGATGATTACCTCATCAATGGACAGAAGGTGTGGACCACCAACGCCCATCGCGCCGACTGGTGCCACTTCCTTACCAGAACCGACCCCGATGCGCCGAGACATCGGGGGATCAGCTACTTCCTTGTCGATATGAAGAGCCCCGGGATCACCGTCCGCCCCCTGATCAATATGCTCGCTTCCCATGACTTCAACGAGGTCTTCTTTGACAATGTGAGGGTGCCTAAAGAGAATATGATAGGCGAGAAGAACCGGGGATGGTATGTTAGCCAGACAACCCTTAACTTCGAGCGCTCCGGGATCGCCATCCCAGCAGGCGCCAAGCGAACCCTGGAGCAATTGGTGGAATATGCCAGGGAAACGAAGCGAAATGGAGAGCCCCTTGCCAAGGATCCCATAATCAGGCATAAGCTATCTGGGATGGCAGTGGAGATCGAGGTCGGCCGGATGATTGCCTATCGGGTTGCCTGGATGCAGGGTAAGGGGCTTATCCCTAGCTACGAGGCCTCTATGTCCAAGCTATATGGCACCGAGCTGGTGAAACGCCTGGGCGCCATCGGGATGCAGATCATCGGACTCTACT
>SOJQ01000035.1 GCA_004376075.1 Dehalococcoidia bacterium
TCACGAAGATTGGGATAACCCGCCCATGTTTTGCCAAAGCTGCAAGGCCGCACACCAAGCAAAATGGTATGACAAGCGCTGTGAAGGCTGTGGGGCCAGTATGCACATTCATAGAGACTGGGATAACCCGCCCATGTTTTGCCAAAGCTGCAAGGCCGCACACGTTGCCTCATTACGAAGAGGGCAGAAGCAGTGGGTCGATAAGAGTCATTATCGGGTGACTTCTGCTGATGGCCAAAAGTCATGGCTCTACGAAACCGATGGATGGACCAGTACTTGTATTGAGGTAGCTGACCATTATCCCGATGGAACCACCGTTGCCTATGAAGCTGATAGCTCCATCATCGGTCAATTATTCCATGGAGGAAAGAGGAGGCGCAAGTAAACCTTGAGATCTCTTCTATGGTTCTACCAAAGGCGGCCGCCCCCGCCGGCTTCCACCATTCGGCGCTGGTGGCAGCGCAAAAGCTTAACCGGCGCTGGATAGGGATTGACATCACCCATCTCGCCATCGCCGTTATGAAAAGTCGCCTTGAGGAGAGCTTCCCCGGCATCCAGTTTGAGGTCATTGGCGAGCCGGAGGATGTAGCTGGAGCCAAAGCCTTAGCCCGGCAGGACCGCTACCAGTTCCAGTGGTGGGCGCTGAGCCGCATCAAAGCCAAGCCCTTCCCTGAGGAGCGAAGGAAGGGCGCAGATAAGGGAATCGATGGCGTCATCGACTTTGTAGATAGGGATGAGGCTACGGGCAAAGAGGCGATGAAGCGGGCTGTGGTCTCCGTTAAGAGCGGGCGTGTTCATGTCAAGGACATCAGGGAGCTTAAGGACATCGCCAGCCGTCACGCAATGGGCGTCTTCATTACTTTGAAGCCTTTCACCAAAGAGATGCGCACCGAAGCAGTGAGCGCAGGCAGCTATCACTCGCCCCTCTGGGACAGAGACTACCTCAAGATTCAGATATTGACGATAGAGGAACTGTTGCAAGGCAAGCAAATCGATATGCCATCAGCAACCTCACCCTACGCCAAGGCCCCAAAGCTTTCTAAGGAGGAGGGGGAGCAGATAGCCCTAGAAGGGAGTTAGTGAGATGCAACCCGCCATCGATGAACTGAAAGAGAAAGCGAGGGCTGCCAAAGAGGCCTCGCGCCGCCTGGCTCACCTGCCCACCGAGGTGAAGAATGAGGCTCTGCTTAACATTGCCGAGAGCCTCACCTCCAGGGAGGGCGAGGTTCTTGATGCCAACCGCCTCGACTGCGAGGAGGCCAAGGCCGGCGGCATGGGTGAGGCCATGCTCGATCGTCTGCTTCTTACCTCGGCTCGCCTTCAAGCGATGGCTCAGGATGTGCGCACCGTTGCCTCCCTCCCCGACCCCGTGGGCGAGACCTTCGATGCCAGGGTGCTTCCCAATGGGCTCCATATCGAGAGGAGGAGGGTTCCCCTGGGGGTGATCGGGGCCATCTATGAAAGCCGCCCCAATGTCACCGTGGACATCTCCACCCTGTGCCTCAAATCGGGCAATGCGGTGATCCTGCGCGGGGGCAAGGAGGCGTTGCGCTCCAATGCTGCCCTGGCTAAGGTGATAAAGGAGGCTGCTGAAGCGGCCGGGGTTCCCCAGGGGGCGGTGCAGTTCATCGAGTCCACGGAGCGGGCACTGGTGAATCACATGCTAAAGATGAAGGAGACCATCGACCTCATCATCCCTCGTGGCGGTGAGGAGCTGGTGGAAATGGTTACTGAGAATGCCACCATGCCCGTGCTCGCCAGTGGCGTGGGCGTTTGCCATACCTATGTCGATAGCAGCGCCGACCTGGAGAAGGCGGTTGCCATCGCCTACAATGCCAAGGTGCAGCGCCCCACCGTCTGCAACGCCCTTGATGCCCTCCTCGTTCATAGCGACATCGCAGAGCACTATCTGCCCCTCATCGCCAAGGAGTGGGCCAAGGCGGGTGTCGAGATGCACTGCGATGAGCGGGCGCTCAAGATTCTTTTTTCGAACTTTAAGGTTGCTTCAGCATCCGAAGAGGATTGGGGTAAAGAGTTCTTGGCTTTAATTGCTGCCATAAAAGTGGTGGACTCCCTGGATGAGGCGCTGGAGCACATCGAGCGCTATGGCTCGGGGCATTCCGAGGCCATCATCACCGAGGACTATTCTGCGGCGATGCGCTTTCTGGAGGAGGTTGATGCCGCCTGCGTCTATGTAAACGCCAGCACCCGCTTCACCGATGGGGGTCAGTTTGGATTGGGGGCTGAGGTAGGGATCAGCACCCAGAAGTTTCACGCACGGGGTCCCATGGGGCTAAAAGAGTTGACTACCTACAAGTGGGTCATCATGGGCAGCGGTCAGGTCAGACCTTAATGCCTACAACACCTCTAAGCTGGCTGGGGAAACTCTTATTTCGCCCGAGCATGCCGGACACTTATAAACGAAGACGCCTTCTTTTCGTATAGCATCATTGACTTCCTCGTAAGATGGCAAAGTGTCGTCAAATTTGGACCCGCACTTGCAGTCGAGGGCAAGCCCTTTCTCAGCGGCCTGTTGTTTGCTCAATCGCCACCTTAGTGTATGTATCAACCTATATATCATGTCTTCTGGTGAAAGGGGGTCATAATAAATAAACTCACGAAGCTCAACAAACCCTTTCGATTGCAGTTGCCTGTCTTTCACTGGGATTATCAGTTTGTCGAAGGCGTGAGCGATACCTATTTCTTGATTTACCCACTGCGAAGCTATTCCTTCATGCGTCAAGAAGACGACAAAATATTTGCTGTCTTTTATAGTCTCTTTGATTACTTCCGGGATGTATTCTCCATACCGAGGGTATTTCTCATACACATAGGCGCTTATCTTTATTCTCTGTAGTATCTTCTCGATCCTGTCGACTAAGGCAAAATCGTCATGGTCATGGCTGAGAAAAACATCGAACGACACAGTCACTGCCCCTTCCTAGAGATGAGCGAGCGCACCTCTTCGGCGATCCCCTCCGCGGTGAGCCCGTGCCTCTGGAGGAGCTCCTCAGGCTTACCTGATGGGGAGTAGCAATCCTTTATGGCGAGGAAGGACATAGGAACCGGGTGGTGTTTGGCGACCACCTGAGAAACCCTGCTCCCCAACCCACCATGTTGAAGATGTTCCTCCACAGCTAAAATGGCGCCTGTCTCTTCGGCTGCCTTGACAATGGCATCCTCATCCAGAGGCTTGAGGGTGGGCATGTTCACCACACGGCACTCGATCCCCTCCCGCGCCAGAGCGTCGGCAGCCTGAAGCGCCTTTGCCACCATCAGGCCACAGGCGATGACGGTGGCATCCCATCCCCCCCTCATGGTCACCGCCCTGCCCACGGCGAAGCGATACTTGTCGTCAAGGATCACCGGGGTCTTGGGGCGGCTGAGCCTGACATAAAAGGGTCCGTAGGTACTGGCCGCGGCCCTCACTGCCTGAGCTGCCTCGATGGCATCGGCGGGAACGATCACGGTGAAGCCGGGAAAGGAGCAGAAGAGCGCCAGGTCTTCGATGGACTGATGGGAGAAGCCGTCCTCCCCCACGGAAATGCCGCCATGGCTGGCCACGATCTTCACGTTCTGGCGAGGCTGAGCGATACACATGCGAACCTGGTCATAGCAGCGGGAGGAGGCGAAAACAGCGAAGGTGCTGGCAAAGACGGTCTTCCCCGAGGCAGCAAGACCAGCGGCAATGCCCATCATATTCTGCTCGGCGATGCCACAATCGAAGAATCGCTCTGGAAATTCCCTGGCGAAAAAGCGGGTCATTGTGGAACGGGAGAGGTCGGCATCCAGCACCACAATGTTCTTGTTCTCTTTGCCCAGCTCGACAAGGGTATTCCCATAAGCCTCCCTGGCAGACATCTCCAAAGCCATCACTCCAGCTCCTTGAGCGCCCTCTCTGCATCTTCAGGGGTAGGCGCCCGGCCATGAAAATCGAGGTTGTTCTCCATGAAGCTGACCCCTTTTCCCTTAGTGGTGTGGGCGATACTCGCTGTGGGCTTCCCCTTCACCAGCTTCGCCTCACCAAGGGCGGCGATTATCTGGGAGAGGTCGTGCCCATTGACCTCGATGGTGTGCCACCTGAAGGAGAGCCACTTCTCAGCGAGGGGTTCGGTATCCATGACCTCGTAGGTCCAGCCATCGATCTGCTGGCGGTTGCGATCGACGATGGCGACGATGTTGTCCACCTTGAAGTGGGCGGCAGCCATCGCTGCCTCCCATACCTGCCCCTCGTCGCACTCGCCGTCCCCCAGGAGAACATATACCCGATAGTCTCGACGGTCGAGGCGAGCGGCAAGGGCGATGCCAATGCCGAAGGATAGCCCCTGCCCCAAAGCACCAGCGGACATCTCCACCCCTGGGGTGATGGTCATATCGGTGTGACCCTGCATGCGACTGTCCAGTTGCCTCAGGGTTAAGAGCTCCTCGACAGGGAAGTAGCCCGCCTCTGCCAGCGCCGCATAGAGCAGGGGTGCGGCATGACCCTTGCTCAACACAAATCGGTCACGATCGGGCCAGCGAGGGTTTGATGGGTTATGGCGCAGGTGGTTGAAGAAGAGGGCGGTGACAATCTCCGCTGCGGAGAGGGAGCCCCCGGGATGACCGCTGCCCGCCTTTGCTGTCATCGCGATGATGTGGCGGCGCAGCGTCTTCGCCTTCCTCTCCATTTCCTCTATGGAGAGGGGCAATGCTAATGCTACCTCTTTAGACGAAGTAGCCTCGGCCGAGAGGCTTTTTGCCGAGGCTGAAGGATAGGAGGATTTTTTGTTAACTCTTTGCTTCCTAAAATGCAATTTATATCCCCCCCTCGCCTCGTCATGGTATTATACAGAAACTTAAATCTCTTGTCTATAGATTTGCTTGACCCCAGAGAAAATCTCCCCTAAAATCTAAAGCGTGATTGTAGATTTTCACACTCATATCTTCTCGCCCAGGATAAGGGAGAATCGGGAGGGGTACCTGGGGCGTGACCCCTGTTTTGCCCACCTCTACTCTGCCCCCGATACCAAGCTGGCCACCGCTGAGGAGCTCATCGCCAGTATGGACCGGGAGGGCATCGACCTTTCCATCATCCTCAACATTGGCTGGACGGATCATGGGCTATGCCTGGAGACCAATGACTACATCATGGAGGCGACCTCTCGTTACCCAGACCGCCTGGTGGGCTTTTGCGCCATCCAACCAAGGGCAGGGGAGGCAGCCATCGCTGAGATCGAGCGCTGCGCCCGTGAAGGGATAAGGGGCATCGGGGAGCTGAGGCCCGATATTCAAGGGTTCGACCTGGGGGACGAGGATATAATGCGACCGGTTGTCGAGGCGGCGCAGCGCCTGCGATTGATCCTGCTCACCCACTCCTCTGAGCCTGTAGGGCATCAATATTTGGGGAAGGGGAATGTCACCCTTGACATGCTTTACCGATTTATCTGCAACTTCCCCCAGATCCCCATCGTCTGCGCTCACTGGGGTGGTGGCCTGCCTTTCTACGCCTTGATGCCAGAGGTAGGTAAAGCTTTAGAAAATGTCTTCTTCGATACCGCAGCCTCGCCCTTCCTTTACCAGCCAGAGATCTTCAGGCACGTCGCTGAGATCGTCGGGGTCGATAAAATCCTTTTCGGCAGCGACTACCCGCTGATCTCTCAAGGCAGGATCGTCAGGCAGGTTCGTTCGCTAAACTTGGGGGAGGAGGCTGAGGGCTTGATCCGGGGGGGGAATGCAAAAAGGATTCTCGGTTTATAATGGAACAGATTCGAGCCTTTATTGCCATCGAGTTGCCCGACCCAGTTAAGGCTGGCCTTTCCTCTTTGCAAAATAGGCTAAGACCGGATGAGCATCCTTATGTGAAGTGGGTTCACCCTGAGGGCGTTCACCTCACCCTGAAGTTTCTGGGCAACATCGCCGAAGATCGGGTGCCCCAGATAGTGGAGGGAATCACCTCGGCGGCAAAAGGCGTATCCCCCTTTCAACTCCAGTTGGGCGGGCTGGGTGTCTTCCCCAATTTTCAGCGACCCCAGGTTATCTGGGTGGCCATAAAGGGGGAGGTGGAGAAGCTTGCCACCCTACAAAGGGGCATTGACCAAGCCCTCCTTCCCCTCGGTTTCTCCATGGAATCCCGCTCCTTCACCCCCCATTTAACTCTGGGTCGCCTCAGGGAGAGGGCTTCCCCTGGGGAGCGGCGGGGGTTAGGGGAGCTAATGATGTCTACCAAATTCGAAGGGGAGATTCCTTTTGATGTTGGTGAGATTAGCCTGATGAGGAGCAGGCTGACCCCCAAAGGTGCCATTTATAGTCGCATCTCCTCAGTTCAACTGGAAAGTGGCTTGCCAACATACCATCTTTAGTGTATACTGCACCACGTTAATTCTTGGTAGGGAGGTGGCTCTTGGAGAACTTTGCTTTCCCCAAATGCCAGAAGTGTAATGTTGGCGATCTGGTCCCCCTGTCCGACTTTGGCAGTCAGGGGGCGCCGATCCACTACAAGGCTTGGGTTTGTACCAATCTTGAATGTGGCTTCAACATAAAGATCAGAAATGGTGATCTTTATGTGAATGAGCCCATCCTCAGCGGTGTAGGGCACACCCCCAGGTCGCGCTAACTACAAAAACCCTTTGCTTAATACTGGGGGAAGTGGGTTCCCTTTTTCCCGTGAATTTGATCGCCCAATTGAATCAGCTCAAAGGGATAGTTCTTGATCTCTTCTTTCCTCCTTGGTGTGTTGGTTGTGGGGTGAGAGGGAGTTTTCTTTGCCCTTCCTGCCAATCATCGCTTCCTCGCCTCATCCCGCCCTTATGCACCAGGTGTGGCCAGCCACTCTCTTTCGGGACCCTCTGTTCGGGCTGTGAAAATCAGTTAATGGACATCGAGGGTATTCGCTCTCTTTTCCGCTTTGAGGGGGCGATGCGCCAAGCGATTCTTCACTTTAAATACAAGAATGTGAAGGCTCTCTCTGCCCCTCTAGCTCAGCTAATGGAGGAATATTTGTTGGCGAACCCCTTGCCCATCGATGTGTTGGTTCCTGTGCCCCTTCACCGCCGCAGGCTGCGCCAGCGGGGCTATAATCAGTCCTCGCTCTTGGCCAGGGAGCTGGGCAAGCTTTCCTCTCTGCCGGTGGCTGAGGGATCGCTGTTTCGCCTCCGAAACACCCCTCCCCAAACAAAAGTAAGAAGCGCTGAGGAGCGCCAAAGCAACGTGGCCGAGGCCTTTTTCTGCCGTGGTCAACAGTTAGAGGGCAAACGTATCCTCCTCATCGACGATGTATGCACCTCTGGGGCAACCCTTAACTCCTGTGCCATAGCCCTGAAAGCGGCAGGTGCTAGCTCGGTCTGGGCCTTGACGGTAGCAAGAGAGGTTTGAGAAGGTGGCAGAGGGGACCACTCTTATGATTTTCCTCGGGGGCATTGGAGGCAGTCCTGTGGCGGAGATGGTCGCCGGTGCCCATCGTGCCATTGCCCAGGATACCATAGAGCGGGCTCAGAGGAGCAGCGCCTTCCATAGAGTTATCCTGGTTACCGACATGAAAGGGCTTGGCGAGCTCGATCCCTCTGTAGTAGTCGAGTTCAGCCGAGACCCTTTTCATTTCGGCAAGAAGCTGAGAGAGGTTATCAAGAGGCATAAGGTCGAAAGGCCCTTCTACATCGGTGGGGGCAGTGTTTCCCTCCTCTCATCCCATGAACTGGGTGCCCTTGCCAAGCAGCTCTCCTCCTCCCAAAATACGGTGATTACCAACAATCTCTTCTCCGCCGATATTGTTGCCTTCACCCCAGGGAAAGCTATAGATGCCATCGATCTCCCTGCCATAGATAATCCCCTGGCCCAGCTTCTGGTCCGTCAGGCTGGCTTGAGTGAGGTTTCCCTGCCGCGCACTGCCTGTTATCAGTTTGACGTGGACACCCCCACCGATCTCTTTGTCCTTAAGCTTCACCCCAATCTTGGTCGCCACACCCAGATCTATGTTGAGGGGCTGGACCTCGATACCTCCCGGCTGGAGAGGGCGATGAGTCTCTTTACCGACCAAAACGCCGAGGTTCTGGTGGCGGGGCGAGTCGGCAGTTATGTTTGGTCCCGATTGGAGAGGGAGACCGCCTGCCGGGTGCGCGTCCTTTCCGAGGAGCGTGGCATGCGCACCGATGAGCGCGATCGGCGCGGCGAGGTTCGCTCCATCCTCGGCTTCTACCTGGAGCAGGTGACGCCACATCGCTTCTTTGAGAGTTTAGCCCAATTGGGCGATGCCGCCTTCATCGACTCCAGGGTGATCTTCAGCCACCTAGGTCGTGAGCCCTCCCTTTCTGACCGCTTCCATTCCGACCTGGGGCAGCCTGAGAGGATAGATAATCCCTTTGTTCGCGAATTCACCCAGGCAGCCCTGGAGGCTCCGATCCCGGTCATCCTGGGGGGGCATTCTTTGGTCTCAGGGGGTCTCCTCGCCCTCATCGAGATCGCTGGGCAAAAGGCGGGTTGTTGACAGGGTGGGGGTGGTAGGGTAAACTAGCGCAGGAAGAGAAGCGTTGGATAGGGCATCGGGGTGGTAAAGCTTATCACGAGGAAGAGTAGCGGAACAGTCAAGGGATTAAAGAGCCACGCCGGGAGATTGGGTGGTTTTCTTTTTTAAGGGGTAGTGCAATGAGTGACTTGGGCAAGAGCGATCCAGAGGTTGCTGAGGCCATTCGCCGAGAGGAGAGGCGGCAGAGGCAGAATATCGAGCTTATCGCCGCTGAGAACTACGCCTCGAGGGCGGTTCTGGAGGCTCAAGGCTCAGTGCTCACCGACAAGTACGCCGAGGGCTACCCCTCCCGTCGCTATTACGGGGGTTGCGGGGAGGTTGACCTGGTGGAGGAGCTGGCCAGGGAGCGGGCGAAGCGGCTTTTTGGGGCCGAACATGCCAATGTCCAGCCTCACAGCGGCGCTCAGGCGAATATGGCGGCATACCTCGCCCTGCTGGATCACGGAGACACGGTGCTGGCAATGAAGTTAGACCACGGTGGGCACCTCACCCATGGCAGCGCGGTCAATTTCTCGGGGAAGTTCTATCGCTTCATCCCCTATGGGGTGAGCAGGGAGACGGAGCGCCTGGACTACGATGAGATCGAGAGGCTGGCCCTGGAGCACAGGCCCAAGCTTATCGTTGCTGGTGCCAGCGCCTATCCTAGGGTCATCGACTTTGAGCGGTTTCGCCACATCGCCGACCTTGCTGGGGCCAGGCTTATGGTGGATATGGCTCACATCGCGGGGCTCGTTGCTGCCGGGGTGCACCCCACCCCGGTTCCCCATGCCGAAATAGTCTCCTCCACCACCCATAAGACATTGCGAGGACCGCGCGGTGGCTTCCTTTTATCAAAGTCTGGGTTTGCCTCCCGCCTGGACGAGGCGGTCTTCCCTGGGACCCAGGGCGGTCCCTTGATGCATGCCATCGCAGCCAAGGCGGTTGCCTTTGGCGAGGCGATGAAGCCGGAGTTCGTAAGCTATCAGCGCGCCGTGGTGGAGAACGCCCAGCTTTTGGCCGCCGAGCTTGAGGAAGGGGGGCTTCGTATCGTCTCCGGGGGAACGGACAACCATCTCGTTCTCATCGATCTCTCCGAGACAGGGATGACAGGCAAGCAAGCGCAGGAAGCGCTTGAGGCGGTGGGGATCATTGTCAATAGGAATGCCATCCCCTTCGATTCTCGTCCCCCGCAGGTCACCAGTGGCATTAGGCTGGGCACCCCTGCGGTAACCAGCCGTGGCTTTGGCCCCGATGAAATGAAGCGTATTGCCCAGCTCATCGTCAAGGTTCTCACCAATATCGGTGATGAGAAGGTATATAAGGAGGTGCGCCAAGGGGTTGAAGTGATATCCTCTCGTTTCCCGGTGCCCGGTCTGGATTAGTTGTTGCCAGCGCCTTTTTCATGCTATAATGCCCAAAGATGGAGGCAATTGTTTGCGCGACTACGAGTTGGTAGTGATCATCAGCCCAGAGGTCGCCGAGGAGGAAATCCCCGGCGCTCTAGAAAAGATAGGTCGGTTTATCACTGAAAGGGGTGGTTCTATTTCCGAGGTGAATCAATGGGGTAGAAGGAGGCTTGCCTACCCGATAAAGAATTTTATGGAAGGGAACTACGTATTAACCCAGTTCAAAATGGAACCCGGGTTGACCGCCGACCTCGAAGCAAGCTTGGGAATCTCGGAGGAGATCTTGCGTCATCTGCTGGTCAGGTTAGGCGATTAGAGAGCATTTTTGAAAGGAGTGCGGTGAAATGGCGAGTTTGAACAAAGTTATAGTAATTGGAAACCTTGGAACCGACCCCGAGATGCGTTTTACCTCCAGTGGAAATTCCGTGACCTCCTTTCGAATCGCCACTACGCGAACCTATGTAACCCCTGAGGGGGAAAGAAGGCAAGAGA
>SOJQ01000082.1 GCA_004376075.1 Dehalococcoidia bacterium
CGATGTCGGCCTCTCCCCGGATTCCATCCTGATGGACCCCACCACGGGAGCTTTAGGCTACGGCATAGAATACACCTACTCGGTGATGGAGCGGCTTCGCCTGGCAGGGTTGGGGGGAGATGCGATGACGGCGATGCCCATGATCTGCACCGCAGGTGAGGAGTCATGGCGGCAGAAGGAATCAAAGGTTAGTGAAGGGGTACCTAAGGCCTGGGGCGACCATCTGGAACGGGCCTTGATCTGGGAGGAGGTAACCGCCTCGATGCTGATTGCCGCTGGCGCCGACATCGTGGTGCTTAGGCACCCGAGGACGGTGGAGAGGGTGAAAGCCGTTATCGATAAGCTTATGAGCGTTTCAGAGGAGGACTAGGAGATGGCACTCACCGGTATCGAGATCTATAAATTCCTACCGAAGACCAACTGCAAGGAGTGTGGCTTTCCCACCTGCCTTGCCTTTGCTATGAAGCTAGCTGCCAAGGCGGTGGAGCTTTCCCTATGCCCCTATGTTTCCGAGGAATCAAAGCAAGCCCTTGAGGCGGCAGCGCGACCGCCGATTCGCCTGGTCAGCATCGGCGCCGGCGAGAGGAGGATCGAGGTGGGCAATGAGGTGGTCATGTTCCGCCACGAGAAGACCTTCTACCATCCGCCTGGCTTTGTGCTGCGGGTTAAGGATACCGACCCTGCCGATGCTGTAGCCAGACTCGTCGATGAGGTGGCAGGCTATAGCGTGGAGCGGGTTGGTCTGGAGCTGAGATTGGATGGCTTTGCCGTTGAGAATGAATCCAAGGATGGCGGCAGCTTCTTCAAATGCGTGGAGCTGGTCTCCTCTAAGATTGACCTCCCCTTGATTCTTATGTCGGAGGACCCTTCTATTATGGGCCAAGTGCTGGAAAAAGTGGCCAGCGCCAAGCCCTTGATCTATGCGGCAACCAAGGAGAACTGGGATAAAATGGCGGAGCTTGCCCTAAAGCAGCGATGCCCCCTCGCCGTCTATGAGCCAGCGGGGCTGGGCGAGCTTGCCGCGGTGGTGGAGCAGGTGACGGGCGCTGGTGTGGAGGATGTGGTGCTTGATCCTGGAGCCCGTGACTTTAGCGAATCCCTCTCCACCCTAACCCAGCTTCGCCGGCTTGCCCTGAAGAAGAGCTTCCGCCTTTTGGGCTATCCCATCATCACCTTCCCCGGCGAGGCAGCGACCTCGATGGAGGAGGAGGCGCTTCTTGCCGGGCAGCACGTCGCTAAGTATGCTGGGATCATCGTGCTCGACCACTTCTCCCCTAGCATGTGCTACCCTCTGCTTACCCTTCGCCTCAACATCTACACAGACCCTCAGAAGCCGATCCAGATGGC
This sequence comes from Dehalococcoidia bacterium, assembly GCA_004376075.1. Lineage (GTDB taxonomy): Bacteria > Chloroflexota > Dehalococcoidia > E44-bin15 > E44-bin15 > E44-bin26. The sequence goes on from SOJQ01000082.1 coordinate 1,348, forward strand.
ACCGGGAATATATGAGATAGGCTCCCCAAAGAAGGATAGCCCGCTATGCGTCACTACCAATTTCTCCCTCACCTATTTCTCCATCGCCGGTGAGTTGGAGTCCAGTGGCTTCCCTTCCTGGCTCCTGGTTTGCGATACCGAGGGTCTCTCCGTACTAACCTCCTGGGCTGCTGGTAAGTTTGACGCTGAGAAGATCGCCAAAACGGTCAAGGAGTTCAATATCGCCGAGCGCATCAGCCATCGAAGCGTGATCCTCCCTGGCAAGGTGGCGGTCCTCAGAGGAGAGCTTGAGGAAGAATTGCCTGACTGGAAGATCATGGTTGGTCCCCCAGAGGCCATGGATGTGGGAGGCTTCTTGAAGCAACACTGGGTGGGGTGAGGATTTGAAGAAGAGCTTCAGTGTAACCTTTCAGCTGCTAGAGAAAAGCGCTCAAGTGACCGAGGGCGCTTTGCTTCTCGACGCTGCAGTCGAGGCGGGGCTTGCCATCGATACCCCCTGCGGCGGTCAGGGGCGCTGCGGCAGGTGTATGGTCAGGGTGGAAAGCGGCCAGGCCCCCCACCGCAGAAACCCCCACCTTAACCCCCAGCAGATGGAGCAGGGCTGGGTCCTTTCTTGTACAGCCAGGGTGGCCGGGGACCTGGTTATCTCCGTGCCCCCTCAGAGGGAGCGGGAGAGGGTTGTTGCGGAGACCGCCGCCGCCAGGAGCGCCCTCCCCGTATGGAGCGATTGGCCTCAATATCCCCTAGTGCGCCAGCTCTTCTTAGAGATCCCCCCTCCCAGCCTTGAAGACAACGCTACCGACCTCGAGCGATTGAGAAGAACCCTGCAAAGGGAGCATGGCATCGATAACCTATCTATTGAGCTGCCTTTGATGAGGAATCTAGCCGCTACTCTGCGCCAAGGCAACTGGAAGGTTACCGCTACCGTGGCCCTGAAGGACATGGAGGGTGCTCGCCTCATCGATCTGCGCCCCGGTCGCTCAAGAGGGCCTCTGCTTGCTGTAGCGGTGGATATTGGCACCACAAATGTAGTTATCGACCTGGTCAATCTCAGGTCGGGTCGGCTTATCGACCGGGTGTCCTCTCGGAACAAGCAGATCGCTCGGGGCGAGGATGTGATCTCTCGCATCGTCTATACCGAGCGCCAAGGTAAGGGGCTGGAGGAACTCCAGAGCTTGGTCATGGAAACGATCAACGAGCTGCTCGATGAGCTTGCCCAGAAGCACCACTTCGCTACCACCGACATCGAGGAGATGGTGGCTGCCGGCAACACCACCATGCTTCACCTCTTCCTGGGATTGCCACCAAAGCATATCAGAGAGGAGCCCTACATCCCCACGGCAAGTCATTTCCCCTTGGTCACTGCATGGGAGCTGGGACTGGCCATCAATCCCCACGCCCCGGTCTACTGCCTGCCTGCGGTTGCCGCCTATGTGGGCGGTGACATCACCGCGGGGGTGCTTAGCTCCTGTCTCTATAAAGCTGATAAGCTCACCCTCTTTCTGGACGTGGGCACCAATGGGGAGATCGTTTTAGGCAACTCTGATTGGATGGTCGCCTGCGCCTGTAGTGCGGGGCCTGCCTTTGAGGGCGCCGGGGTGAGGTGTGGCATGAGGGCGGTGAAGGGCGCCATTGAGGAGGTGACCATAAACTCGAAAACCCTGGAGCCCACCATCAGGGTGATCGGCAATGTTGCCCCCCGGGGTATTTGTGGCTCCGGGATGATGTCAACCCTCGCCGAGATGCTCATCACGGGGGTGGTCAATAGGGCCGGTCGCATCAACCTTGACTATGTGGCGAGCAGGATGGGCAAGAGGAGTCGCGTTCGCATCGGGGATCACGGCCCTGAATATGTTCTCGCCTGGGGATCGAGAGATAGGCAGGATATCGTGCTTAGTGAGGTGGACATCGATAATCTTATTCGCACCAAGGCTGCGGTCTATGCTGGGATCATGGTGATGGCGCGCAGCACTGGCATCCCCATCTCCGATGTGGCGGAGGTGCTCATCGGTGGCGCCTTCGGGCAACATATAAACGTGGAGAAGGCGATTCAGATCGGGCTACTCCCCGATCTCCCTTGGGAGAGGTTCAAGTTCCTGGGTAATACATCGGCCTGGGGTGCCTATAATGTCCTTCTTTCCAAATACGCTCGGGCTAAGGTGGAGGAGATCGCAGACAAGAGCACCTACCTTGAACTTATCGCTGATGGCACATTTATGAGCGAATTCACTGCGGCGCTCTTCCTGCCCCATACCAATATCGACAACTTCCCCTCTGTTAAGGCGCTTCTGGCAAGGCAGGGAAAATGAACGACAGGGGCTTGAAAGATGGGTAAGACCATCGCCATTGCAGGGAAGGGGGGCACAGGAAAGACTACCATCGCTGCCCTCCTGATCAAACTTCTCACTGAGAAGGGAGCAGTCCTTGCCATCGATGGTGACCCCAGCGCCAATCTTCACATGGCACTGGGCTTGCCTCTAACGGAGACCGTGGGTGCGGTGCGTGAGGAGATGGCAAGCTCTGCCGGTAAAGGTCTTCTCAGCCCTGGGATACCAAAGCAGGACTATCTTGAGCTGAGAATTCGGGAGGCACTGGTGGAATCGAAGGGGGTGGACCTACTGGCTATGGGGCGACCGGAGGGCCCTGGTTGCTACTGCGCTGCCAATCACATGCTCCGCGCCTCCATCGACCGCCTCGCCGATAGCTATGACTATGTAGTTATCGACTCCGAGGCGGGAATGGAGCATATAAGTCGCCAGACGACGCGGGATGTGGACATCCTGCTTATCACCTCGGATCCAACGATGAGAGGGATCTCCGCTGCCGCTCGCATGAAGGAACTCATCGGCGAGCTGAGAACGCATGTGGGCAGGATCGCCTTGGTGGTCAATCGGGTGGGCGATGGTCGCCCCTCAGCGATTGAGAAGGCGAGTGGGGAGGCAAACCTCGACCTCATCGGCCTGCTCCCTGAGGACCCGGGGATGATGAAGCTGGAGATAACGGGAGCCCCGTTAACCGACCTCCCACCTGAGTCCCCGCTTCAACGGGGGATCTTGGAGATAGCGAAGAGATTGGGCCTGCTATGATAGCGGGCAAATCATTAGCATATTTGAGTTCGAAATAAGGAGAGGAGCAATGATTGCCATTGGAGAATGTCTGCAAATAATCTCAAGCAGGGTGAGGACAGCCATTGAGGAACGGGACAAAGGGTTCCTTCAGGACTTGGCAAAGCGTCAGGTGGATAAGGGCGCAAACATGCTTGATCTCAACATCGGTCCTCAGAAGAAGACAGGCGCTGAGGTGATGGAATGGCTGGTGAACACTATTCAAGAGGTCACCGATGTCCCCCTATCCCTGGACACAACCAATGCTGAAGCCATCCAGGCAGGTCTTAAGGTCTGTAAGAAGAAGCCAATAATCAATAGCACCAATGCCGATCCGGAGCGAATGGGCGTCCTCTTCCCCCTCGCCGCAAGACATGATGCCAACATCATCGCCCTCACCCTGCGTGCCACCGGGTTACCGGCGACAGCAGATACCAGGGTCGAGATCCTCTCCGAAGACCTGCTTCCTGCCATTGAGCAATACGGCGTGCCCCTGGAGAATGTCTACATCGACCCCCTGGTGCTCACCGTGGACGGCTGCCAGGACCACGCCCCTGAGGTGATCAAGGCGGTGCGTGTCTTCAAACAGATAACCGATCCCCCCCTTCACACAACCTGCGGCCTTTCCAACATATCCAACGGTGCCCCCAGGGAGGTGAGACCGATCCTCAACCGCATCTACCTGGTGATGCTCATGGGTGCTGGGCTTGACTCGGCGATCCTCGACCCCTTCGACGATGAGCTCATGGAGACAATACGAATCCTTGAGGGTCGTGATGACTCCACCGCTAAGGGAAGGATTTACCTCGCCCTTTACGACGCCTACGCTGCGGAGGAGGAGTTCGACCCCAGCATCGTCGACATGAGCGACCCGAAGCAAAGCGACATCCTGAAGACGATCAGGGTTCTGGAAAACAAGACGATCTACGCCCACAGCTACTTACAGCTTTAACCCCTGCCGAATTCCCTCTCCAATTGTGAGGAGGTGAAGCGGACCATCGTTGGTCTTCCGTGGGGGCAGATGCGGGGCAACTCCGTTAGCTCCAGCTCTCGCACCAGTTGTCGCATCTCCTCCGCGCTCAATAGCTGTCCTGCCCTCACTGCGCTGTGGCAGGCAAGGGAAAGGGCTACCTTCTCCTCCCAGCTTTTTGGGTCTCCCTCAACACCAAGGGAGTCCAGCACCTCCACAAGCGCCTCAGCCACCCTCTCACCCTTGAGCAAGGCAGGTACGGTGCGCAAAAGGTAGGTTCGCTGACCGAAGGGCTCGATGGCGAAGCCATAGGTGGCAAGAATTTCCCCCCCGGCCTTCAGCATCTCCTCCTGGCGTGGCGCAACCTCGATGGTCAAAGGCTCAAGCAATCCCTGAACCTCTACCTCTCTTTTTGCTCGCTGGGCGCAAACCTTCTCGAAGAGGACACGCTCGTGGGCGGCGTGCTGATCGATAAGATAGAGCCCATCGGGCCCCTCGGCGATAATGTAGCTGCTTGAGAGCTGACCGAGAACGCGAAGAATGGGCAGGGGCGACTCCAGAGGCGGCTTGGCTAGGGTGAAGAGCGATGGTTCAGGGAGCTCCTCCCTCTTCGCAAAGGGCTGCTCTTCGGGGAGGAGTGTGGGCACGCCGGGCTGCCTTCTCACCAGGGGCACGGGCATCTGCTCCACCAGAGCGGCTCGCACCGTCCTCTGAACAGCGACGAAAAGCGCAGGCTCGTAGCGGAATCTGACCTCGCTCTTGGTGGGATGGACATTGATATCAACATCCTGACCCGGTAAGGAGATGTTGAGCACGGCGATGGGATGTTTTCCTGCCATGAGAAGCCCCTGATAGGCATCTTCCACGGCGCGACTGAGCAGGCGGCTCTGTACCCAGCGGCAGTTGACGAAGAAGCTGAGGTAGCTGCGGCTGGAGCGGGCGAGCGAGGGCGGGCTCACAAAGCCCCAGACATTGGGAAATTGGTCCTTTTCCTGGTCTCCCACCTGGATCATCGCCTGGGCTGCCTCCAGGCCATAGACCTTGACCAGCACATCGCGAAGATCGCCATTTCCTGGGGTGTTTAGTGCCATCCGCCCGTCCATGATCAAGGTAAACCTCACCTCGGGGAAGGCGAGGCTATACTGGCTCACCAGATTGGAGATATGGCCGCTCTCCGTAGCCGGCGACTTGAGGAATTTGAGGCGGGCGGGGACATTTCGGAAGAGGTGACGCACCGTGACCCTGGTCCCCTGAGGGCACCCCCTTTTCCCTTTTTCGACCACGGCGCCATTTTGAAGTTCAAGGTAGGTTCCCGCTACCTCATCGTGGGTGCGGGTCAATACCTCAACCTGAGCCACGGCGGCGATGCTGGGAAGCGCCTCACCCCTGAAGCCGAGGCTGGAGATGGAATCAAGGTCCGCCATGCCTTCGATCTTGCTGGTGGCATAGCGGTGGAAGGCGAGCTCCACCTCATCGGCGGCAATCCCCATGCCGTTATCGACGACCCTGATAAGATTTACGCCACCGCCGCGGGCCTCGATGGCGACCTGGGAGGCGCCGGCATCCAGGGAGTTCTCGATGAGCTCCTTGACCACGGACGCCGGCCTCTCCACCACCTCCCCGGCAGCGATCTTGGATACGACGTCAGGGGCTAGGACTTTGATGGGCATGGATTATATCTGCTTGCGACACGTTGATTACCTCAACGGCGAAAAAGTATACATAAAAAAGCCTCCTACCGGTAAAGTAAGCTCAAACTAGCCCTACCGGGGGAGGCTTATTAATACGCTTGACTGATTATAGTATAACGCATTCACGCCCGAATGTCAAGCCTTTCTCTCCTTATTCGCTGACCTTGCCTCCCTCGACTGCTTCGCCGATAGCTTGAAGGATGTCTCTAGCGACTGGATGCTCCCGATTGAGTTTACAAGCCAATGTGGGGAATCGCGGATTCTTAGGGTTATCGACATAGTAAGTCAATAGCATTTCTCTATCGATAGCAATCTGTAGGGCCTCTTGAGTTTCCGGTTCGCGAGCGAATGCTTTTTCACGTAACATCTTGACGGAAAGGAATTTATTATGAGCCTCTAAATCCCGAATTCGTCGAACGAAAAGCACCCAGTCGTACAAGGCCGACCCTGGAATTGGCACGAACTTGGAAGGAACCGCTTCTGCTGTTGGTGTGATGGTTTCCTTTAGGCCCGTGCCAAGCTGCCACCCTAGAGTTCCGAGAAAGGAATCGATCTCTTTATAAACTGCCTCCCGGACTTTGTGCTTCTCGGATTCAGGTAATTCTTTGAGCACTTCATCAAGCCCTGCGGCAGACCTTTGAATGATCATCGGACGTAAGCTATCAATACGACCCCGTGCGCTATCCTGAACCATTTCTTGCACGATTTCGACAATTGGCTTGATAATATCCTTCGATGCGACTTCGGTAACCTTAGATGACGCTTCGACTCTAGAAAGCATATCACTCAAGGAAGTGTAGAGTTCATTATTCCTTCGGTAGAAATACAATGAAAGCCATAGCACGATGACCGCGAGAGCGATTGCAAAAAGCGCCGCAACGAGACTGACTATTTGGATAGCTGTTTCCACGACATCCTCTGATCAGCGGCATCAACAGGGGCAGGCCCCAGGCCTTGGCTCACTTCCTCATCATACGCCTGCCCGAAAACCCTCCGTTACTTGCTCGTGTAATTATAACATTTGAATCGTTGGGGCACAACACATGCTCCGAAAACAGCGCGACTTTGGATCGCTTGCTGCTCTAAATTCCGATTGGCTCACCGAGGATGACTCAAATTCCTCTACCCCTCCTTCGCCTTCTGCTTCAGCTCGTAGAGCTTGTTGAGCGCCTCAAGGGGGGTCATGGAATCCACTTCTAGACTGGAAAGCTCCTCCAATATCGGCGATGCGGGCGAAAAGAGGGGGAGCTGCTGCGGCTCACGGCGGGGTCTCTTCCCCTTTGGCTTCCCCTTCCGCTCCCGGTCGCCCTCAAGCTCCACCAGGACCTCCCGGGCGCGGTGAATGACGGAGCGGGGCAGTCCCGCAAGCTGGGCGACATGGATGCCATAGCTCTTATCGGTGCCACCGGGAAGGATCTTGCGTAAGAATACCACCCTCCCCCCTTCCTCGGCCACGGCAAAATTGAAATTCTTCACCCTGGGCAGGAAGCTTGCCAGGTCCACCAGCTCGTGGTAGTGGGTGGCAAAGAGGGTCTTGGCCCCAAGCCTGGGGTGGTTATGAATGTATTCAGCCACCGCCTGGGCGATGGAGATGCCATCGTAGGTGCTGGTTCCCCTCCCGATCTCATCGAGGATCACCAGAGAGCGAGGTGTGGCATGGTTCAGGATATTGGCTGTCTCCTCCATCTCGACCATGAAGGTGGACCTTCCCATCGCCAGCTCGTCCTGGGCGCCAACACGAGTGAAGATGCGATCGACAAGCCCAATGGATGCTGAATCGGCGGGGACGAAGCTTCCTATCTGCGCCAGGAGCACGATGAGCGCCACCTGCCTGAGGTAGGTGGACTTCCCAGACATATTGGGGCCGGTGAGGATCACCATCTGGGCGTCCTTATTGCAGAGATAGGTGTCATTGGGGACGAAGGGCTCATCGAAGATGGTCTGCTCCACCACGGGGTGGCGACCGCCGGAGATGACGATGGCATCATCGTTGGTCAGCTTCGCTCTCACATATCCATAGCGCGCCGCCGCCTCGCCTAGGGAGGAGAAGACATCTATCTGGGCTAAGGCTGAGGCCACTTCTAAGATGCGCTCGGCGGCGGCGCCCACCTGGTGGCATACTTGGCGAAAGATGGTTCCCTCCAGCTCGGCGATCCTCTCCTGGGCATTGAGGATCAGGGATTCATATTCCTTAAGCTCCGGGGTGAAGAATCGCTCTGCACCCACTAGGGTCTGCTTTCGAATATAATGGTCGGGCACCCGGCTGAGATGAGGCTTACTCACCTCAATGTAATAGCCGAAGACCTTGTTATATCCCACCTTGAGCGACTTAATCCCCGTACTCTCCCTCTCCTGGCGCTCCAGGTTAGCTAAATATTTCTTAGCATCTTTGGAAGCTACTCGAATTTGGTCCAGATCCGCCGAAAAGCCCTCCTTGATGACGCCATCGCCAAGGCTTTGCGGGGGCTCCTCAGCGATCGCCTGGGAGATGAGGGCGACAACATCCGGGCAAGGCTTGAGTTCGGCGAGGAGCCAGTCCAAAGGGGAAGGCTCAGCCTCATCCTCAATTACACGCCTGACCTGGGAGACCAGCTCCAGGCTGCGGCGCAGGCTAACCACTTCCCTGGGGGTAGCGATGCCACTTCTAATCCTGTTGATAAGTCTCTCCAGGTCAGCGATTCGGCTGAGTAGAGCGATGGCCTCAGTGCGCCTCCCTACCCTACTCTGAAACCACTCAACAGCATCGAGCCTTTTGTCTAGTAATGTTATGTCAAGTAACGGCTGACCAAGCCACCTCTTGAGAAGCCTGCCCCCCATTGCCGTTTTCGTCAGGTCGATCACGGAGAGGAGCGAGCCTGTGGTCCCCAGGCGGAAGGTCTGGAAAAGCTCAAGGTTGCGCCTCGTCTGGGGGTCGAGGATCATGAAGGATTCCGTGGAGTAGGTGGAGAGCCTGGTGAGCTGCCCCAGTGCCCCCTTCTGGGTCTGCTCAAGGTAATGGAGAATGGCGGCGGCGGCCTTTATCGCCAGGGGGAGGTGGGCGCAGCCATACCCCTCGAGCGATGAGGCTCCGAAGTGATCCAGCAGAAGCTGGCGAGCGGTCTCCAGTTCGAACCACTGCTCATCAAGAGGGGTCACTGG
>SOJQ01000040.1 GCA_004376075.1 Dehalococcoidia bacterium
CCCGCCCCCGGCGCGGCAAGCGTATAGACGGCTGCGATGCCGCCGAGACCGCGCCCGCGCCCATAGCCCTGATAGGCGATGGTAGAGTGGTAGAAGCGGTCGCAGATAACAATAGAACCCCCATCGAGGGCGGGGCGGATCACCTGAGAAACGAGATGAGCACGGGAGGCATTGAAGAGCAGGAGCTCGGTCAGGGGATCGATCTCCCCCTCCCCCTTGAGCCAGCGACGCAAATCGTTACCCAGAGGTGTACCCCCGGGCTCGTGGGTGAGGATTGCTGGGAGGCCCGATTTCAAAAGGCGCCGGTAAAGCCCCCTTGCCTGGGTCGACTTGCCGCACCCCTCCCCGCCTTCAAAGGTGATAAATAGGGACAACCGCTACCTCGGCTTCTTTACTCTTCTTATTGCGTCACCGACCTAACGGTGCACAGCGCGCTGTTTTGGGATAGGGTGAAAATCTGCGTCACCAAAGGATTGAGGTGTCATACTCAAATGGAAGTCATGCCTGCTTAAGAACCTAAAAGCAGCATGTTTATGCCACTGGTTCCTTGACTTCAACGATTAAAGACTCAACACCTGATTCTTCAGGTATAGGCTCGTTATGGGCTTTGCAGGATTCCAAGTACAGCTCGATGGCCTCCTTGGCCATAGCTATCGCCTCTTCTCTGGTCTCTCCTTGAGTGTAGCACCCGGGGAGAGCGGGCACCTCCACAGAATAGCCACCTTCCTCTTCGGGGACAAGGATAACAGTGTATTTCAACATGATTAGCCTCCTAAAGAAGCTTCTTGATCTCCTCTGCTGAAAGCCCGGCCTTTTTCAAGACGTTACTTAAAGTTCCAGGCTTCACCGGCTTTCCATGGACGGGGATGATTATCCTGGCGCCGGGTCTGCCTTCATGTCTCATAATAACATGGCTGCCACGGGTATGGTCAATATACCAGCCTTCCTTCCTAAGGGCGCTTGCCAGTCTATCACCTTTTACTTGGGGTAGCCTAGACATGCTATATGAACCACGCGCTGTGATTATAGCATAGATAGGTGGATTTACCCGAGCCCTCCCCGCCTTCAAAGGTGATGAATAGGGACAATGGTTACCTCAACCTCGTTGCTCTTTTTACTAGCTGCCCCCGGACTAACGGCCCAAAGCGCACTGGTGTGGGATAGGCTTGAGCTTGGCTTCATTAGGAGCCTAAGGCATCATGCTAAGACCGTAGTATCTCATCTATAACACCGGGTTTCCAAACCATGCCAACATCGGACTCCTCTCGGATGCGCCCTGAGTAAACTCCGAGAAATCTAACAATGTCCCCCCCACCTATATTCCACCCGGTTGACGATCTATGCATGCCTAATCTTCTAGCAAAAACCGGTGATCCTGACATTCCAGGCGTCGTTGTTGCGTCAACCAAGAAAACAGGTTTATCTTCGTAATGTAGGTCAATATCAGATGCGATGTGTCCTGTTTTCCAAATTGGGAATTTCCCGGCAGCAGCTATTCCAAAAGGGAAACCAACTATTGAAACTGGTTCTGAAGGAGATAGCACCAGATCGGTCTGAGCCAGCGAAATATCTAGATTGTAGACTCTAGTATCCTCATGGGTAGAGAGTGGTAGAGCAATGACGTCGATCTGCCTGCCAAGGGGGTGTTCTCTCCATAGATGGTTTCCAGTCGAAGCTGCAATCAATCGTTCTGTTTTTAGGTGCCAAGAACCGAGTCTATTTGCATCATGGTGCCAAATCCCAATCGTATCGGGGTCAACAGCTCCAGTACTTGACATTGGCTGCCCTGTATTTGGATCTCGACCAGTCACCACGTGCCAATTTGTGATTAAGTAGTTGGTTCCATTTCGGATAACTATAAAACCAGTTCCTTTTCCAATTACGGTGCCTTGAAGCAGGCACTCCAGACTAAGAGAAACACACGATAGGGGATCAACAAGAATTCTTGCTGCCATAAGTTGCCTCACCCATGCCTATTATAGCAACTTCTCTTCCCCCAAGTAAGAGCTAGGCTCAGCCTATGAGCATAGGCGTGAAAGCTCGCAATGTTGGCCCTATAGTAGTGATTCCAGATTCGAAAAACGAGTGCTTCCCCAAGCAGGGCTTGAACTTTCAATATCTCACAGGAGCACGCTTATCCCCCTCAAGCCTCCCCAACCTTAAAAATCCGCACCCTTCTCCGGGGTTCGCGGCCGGTGCTCTGCGAGGAAAGGCTGTAGCGCTCCGCCAACTGGTGCTGGAGCATCCTGAGATAGGAGTTCTGGGGGCTGAGCTCCACAGAATCTTTCCCCTCCATCACCTGGGCGATGGCCTGCTCCGCCTCCTCGATGGCAGACTTAAAAGGATCCGTGGTGCTCTCCATATCAAATATGTTAGCCAGAGACCGCTGCATCTGGGAGATTTTGTTGCTTTTGAGGACATAGATGGGGATGCCTGCTGCCTCGGCATCGCGGATGGGTTGTGGCTTCCTGCGATAATAGCTTTTCGAGGTCATGACAAGGCTTGCCTCCTCCAGATCAGCCACCACGTTTGTCGGTAGACCCATCCCCTTCACCGCTTGCTCCAGTCGGCTGCGATTGATGCCAAAGGGGTAGATCTTTGTCAGCGTACCGGCAAGCCCTCTACCTACCCTGGGCTTCTTGGGAGGCGCCATCTGCTCCCTTCTTACCTCGGCGGTCTCATCCAGCCAGCGAATCTCGGGGTGGATGGAGCGCCCCCGCAGCATGGCATCAACCACCGCAGCGACATCGGAGTGAATGGCCACGTGATACCAGTCCTGAATCTCGACCACGATATCGAAGGTGGGGGGTACCTTTCGCTCCAGGATGGACTTCCGGGTGCCCCGCCTCTTTGCCTCCTCATCGCCCAGGGTCACCGTCTGCACGCCGCCAATGAGGTCGGAGAGGGTGGGGTTCATGATCAGGTTTTCAAGAGTGTTTCCATGGGCGGTAGCCACAAGCTGCACCCCTCGCTCGGCGATGGTGCCCGCCGCCTGAGCCTCAAGCTCGGTGCCGATCTCGTCGATGACGATCACCTCGGGCATATGATTCTCCACCGCCTCGATCATTACCGCATGCTGGAGCCGGGGGGTGGGCACCTGCATCCTTCTGGCACGCCCGATGGCGGGATGGGGGATGTCGCCATCCCCGGCGATCTCGTTGGAGGTATCGACGATAACAACGCGCTTCTTCAGGTCGTCGGCAAGCACCCGAGCCACCTCACGAAGCATGGTGGTCTTGCCTACCCCGGGTCTCCCCAAAAGCAGGATGCTTTCCCCCGATCGGATCAAGTCCTCGATAATCCCTATGGTGCCGAAGACCGCCCTGCCGACGCGGCAGGTGAGCCCAACGATTTGCCCCTCTCGGTTTCTGATCGCCGAGATGCGATGCAGGGTGCGCTCGATGCCGGCACGGTTATCGCCGCTAAAGACACCGATACGGGAAACGATGTATTCGATATCCTCGGCAGTAACCTCTCGGTCGCTGAGCACCACCTCTCGACCTGGGTATCTCGCCTCGGGGGGGCGCCCCAGGTCCATGACCACCTCAAGGAGCTCGTTGCGATCCTCCCCCTTCAGCGGTTGAGCGATTTTGGGGGGCAACCTCTCCAGCAAGCCTTCCAGATCATCGGTAATTCTCTTAAACATCGCCTTCCCTCACTATGCCCTCATCGGCACAAAAGATGGCTCTCTCACTCTGAGGGCGATCTCCCTCACCAGGGTGGAGTACTCCGCCACCTCCTCGAAATCTAATCTCTCTAAAAGCACCCTTAATTGCCCTTGAAAGGCTGAAACAATACAGAGTATCGGGGACTTTCCATCAAGGTAGGTTAAGCCATAGTTCACCAGCCATTCAAGTTCATCCTGGGCCCGGGGTTGAAAAAGGATTGCAAAACAGCCCATCCCTCTGGCGACATTAATTCGCAACCATCCCACCAGGCTGCCCTGCTTTTCGAGGACGAATTCCCTGTGCTGCCCCAGCCATGACCCCCGATCCCTGCTTTCCTGCCACTCCTCCAGGGTCATCCCCTCGGCGCTGCGCACCGCGAGGGGGACAGCGGCAGTATATAAATTAAAGAGGCTATATTCATCAGCTCTGGACCTGGGGCGAAGGAGATAAGGCAGCGGCACTTCAGCAGGCCCCTGCCCCCCCTCCCCACCATAGCGGAAGAGGTAATCTTTGGTATAGCACGAAAAGCCAGCACGCCTCACCCCATCGATGAGAGGGCTAGTGGAGGGGAGGCGAAGAAAAATCTTCTTCACACCCTTCTCTGCAGCAGCAGCGCTCGCTTTGTCCAAGAGGGCAAGGCAGCGCTCCTCATCATTAACCTGAAGATAGTCGATCTGCCAAGCGCTGGCACCGGAGCAACTCTTAGTGGAGACCACACCGAGGATGCGACCTCGGTCTAGTAAGACCCACGTGTGCCGTCTTCCCCTCAAGGGAAGCCAATGCTCAAGCAAAGCCTCCGCGGATAGAAGGCTTGCTCTGCGCAGCCTATCCCTGGTTATCGCCTCATTGGGAAGCGCCCTTCGGGAAAAGAAAGGGAGGGATAGTAGGTCAATGGGATAAAGGGATCGAATCATTTCCTACCCGCTCACCTCCCGCCGTGGACAATGCCTAAGAAGTAGGCATGGAGCCTGGGGTCGTTGGTCAGCTCAGGATGGAAGGCCAAAGCGACCATGTTCCCCTGCCTTGCGGCAACGCCGACGCCATTGGGAAGACGAGCCAGGATCTCCACACCGTCTCCCGCCCTTTCAATAAATGGGGCTCGAATAAAAACGCCACGAAATGGGGGCTCTCCAATAACAGGGATCTCTAGGTCGGTCTCAAAGCTATCCACCTGCCTGCCAAAGGCGCTACGCTTCACCTCTATATCCATCGCCCCAAGGGGCTCTAGATTCAAACCAGAAACCCTCTTCGCAAGCAGGATCATGCCAGCACAGGTCCCTAATATCGGGAAGCCCTCTTTAGCAAGCCCCCTCACCGGTTCGGTAAGACCGTATTCCTTCATCAGCTTGCCGATGGTGGTGCTTTCCCCACCGGGGATAACGAGCCCATCCAATCCCTCCAGCTCCTTGGCTAGGCGGACGGGGAAGGCTTCCACATCGAGACGGCGCAAGAGAGCGATGTGTTCTGAGAAGGCACCCTGCTGGGCAAGCACGCCAATCTTCTTCGCTCTAATTCCTCTGGTCGACATGGGTCAATCTGCTATCGGCTCCAATCAAGGGCTTATAGGCACCTTCTACCACCCTCTGGGAGCGAGGAGCTCCTCCTGGGGGATCGTCTTTATGTCAACGCCAGGCATGGCCACCCCAAGACCCTTGGAGACCTCAGCGATGATCTCGGGGTCTCGATAATGGGTGGTGGCCTTAACAATGGCCCTTGCCCTCACCTCCGGGGCGCTGGACTTGAAGACGCCGGAGCCAACGAAGACCCCCTCAGCGCCCAGCTGCATCATCAGCGCTGCATCCGCCGGGGTAGCCACCCCGCCTGCGGCGAAATTCACCACCGGCAACCTTCCCGTTTTGTGCACCTCGAGCACCAACTCCAGGGGGGCGCCCAGGGCTTTAGCCTCAGCCATCAGCTCATCGGTGGTCATGCCCTGAATCTTGCGGATTTCGTCCATAACCGCCCTCATATGCTTGACCGCCTCCACAATATTTCCCGTGCCCGCTTCCCCCTTGGTTCTGATCAACGCAGCCCCCTCGGCGATACGCCTTAGCGCCTCACCCAGGTCGCGACAGCCACAGACAAAGGGCACCTTGAAATCGTGCTTCCAGATGTGATGGCTTTCATCGGCTGGGGTGAGCACCTCAGACTCATCCATAAAGTCCACGCCAAGGGCCTCAAGAACCTGGGCTTCCACAAAGTGCCCGATGCGGCATTTGGCCATCACCGGGATTGAGACCGCCTCCATGATGGCCACAATCACTGCGGGGTCCGCCATGCGGGCTACCCCTCCCGCAGCTCTGATATCCGCAGGAACCCGCTCCAGGGCCATCACCGCACAGGCCCCCGCCTCCTCAGCGATCTTGGCATGCTCCGCGGTGACCACATCCATGATCACACCACCCTTCAGCATCTGCGCCAGCCCGCTCTTCACCGTCCATGTCCCTCTATCCATGCCACTTCTCCCAAAAATTAGAAATTTATATTATTCTACTATCGCTGGTTATATTTAGCAAGTGCCCTTTTCGAACTGGGCCTCCACCCTACATGTGTGTCCTCTGCTTTTGAGAGTAATAAATTCAGGCAACCCAACCCTTTAGAACCATTGACAATTAGTGTTGACCAGAGTAGAATTCGCCGCTAAAGAAGCTAACATAAGGCGAGGTGTTCAAGCATGGGAGATGAAAGGCCCTTCGAACCGGTACCCAGAATCCGACCAGGCGACGAGGTGCTTCGGAGAAAGAGAAGGCCGCGGCGAAGGCTGAGAATTGCGCCCAATGTCCCCGAGGTTTTTCGAATCCTCAGAGACATCGTTACCCAAACACCCCTTGTGCCCATCCTGTCCATTCTTCTTGTTCTTTTCCTGCTCTTCTCCGCAGGGTTGTACTTCGTCGAGCGGGGCGAGAACGAATCCCTAGATTCCTATGGCGAGGCGTTGTGGTGGAGTATCTCAGCCATGCAAACCATGGGCTCGACGGCTAACCAACCGATAACCACTGCTGGAAAGACGATTGGCGGCATTTGGGCGGTTCTGGGCACCATGCTTTTCTTTGGCGCTGTAATCGCTAGTGTCACCTCCTATTTCATCTACTCAAGGCAGCGTCCATCGCGGCAGATCATAGCTACTGTCCAATATAACCTGGGAAGATTAGAGGAGCTATCTCTAGAGGAGCTGGAGTTGCTCAAAGAGACCACCGACTCGCTTATCGATGCCCAGATAGGAAGACTTGAGGAAGGGTCATCGGGGTGATGACCGATAATTGGCGATGATAAATCATTGCAGGAATCGGTGGCAGGGATTATAATGTGCTCTTTGGAGGGCAAAGCCAGGGGATGAGCCCATGGAAGTGACCAAGGTCTTGGTGCCGGTAAACGGGGAGAGGGTGGATGAGGAGGTCATTAAACTGGCCTGCACCATAGCCAGGAGAAGGAAAGGAAAGGTATACGTGGTCTATGTGATTCAGGTGAAACGGGCCCTCCCCTTGGATGCGGAGATCGAGTCAGAGACACAAAAGGGGGAAAAGATACTTAAACGCGCCGAGCGTATTGCCGGTGAATTGGACTACCAGGTGGAAACAGAGCTCCTTCAGGCGCGCGAGGTGGGACCTGCCTTGGTGGATGAGGCGGTGGAACGAGGTGTCGATTTAATCCTGATGGGTATAAATTATAAGAAGCGCTTCGGTGAATTCAACCTGGGGAGCACTGTGCCCTATGTGCTCAAGAATGCTCCCTGTCGAGTTTTGCTTTGGCGAGAACCCATAGAGTAGCGGGGGAAGCATGAATGTGGTTATCATGGGCTGCGGAAGGGTTGGCGCCCAGCTAGCGGCATTATTAGATGAAGATGGACATAAGGTGGCTATTCTGGACATGGAGCCCTATAGTTTTAGAAGGCTTCCCGCCAACTTCCAAGGCACAGCCCTGGTGGGCGATGGCACCGACGAGGACTCGCTTAAAAGGGCAGGAATAGAGGAGGCGGATGCCTTTGTGGCGGTGACTCAAGGGGATAACCGCAATGTAATGGCCGCTCAGATAGCGAAGCATATTTTCAATGTGCCCAAGGTGGTTTGCCGCATTTATGACCCACTGCGTGAGGAGATGTACCACACCCTGGGTCTGGAAACCATCAGTCCCACCACGGTAGGGGCACGACTTTTGAGAGATGTAATCGTAGGCTAAGGGGGCTTTGATGTATATCATCGTCGTCGGTGGGGGAAAGGTGGGCTACTATCTTTCCAAGACATTGCTCAGCGAAGGGCATGAGGTGTTGATCCTGGAAAAAGATGCTAAAAAATGCGAGGCCATCACTGAGGAGCTAGGTAGCGTGATCGTGCGCGGCGACGGCTGCGAGGCCAGAACCCTCGCCGATGCCGGGACGGAGAGGGCGGATATGCTCATCGCGGTGACCAACGAGGATGAGGACAATCTGGTGGCCTGTCAGGTGGCCAAGTACAAGTTCAAGGTGCCGCGCACCATCGCTCGCATCAACAACCCTAAGAACGAACGGATATTCAAGAAACTGGGCATCGATGTCACGGTAAGCAGCACCAATCTCATCCTGGAGCATATCGAGGAGGAGGTGCCCACCCACCCCCTGGTCCACTTGCTCACCCTCAAAGGGGGCAGTTTGGAGATTGTGGAGGTAAAGATCCCTCAAAATTCCTCGGTAGCGGGGAAAAGGATGAAGGAGATCGACCTCCCCCCCGGTAGCGTGATCTGCCTCATGATCGGAAAGTGGGGGGCACAGGTGCCATCGGGAGATACCATTTTGGAGGCTGAGGCTCAGGTAATCGCCGTAACCAGGCCTGAGGCGGAAGAGGCACTGAGAGCGGCACTAACAGGTAGCTAGAAAGTCTTGGGGTAGAAATGGCAAAAAGGATCGCATATCTAGGGCCGCCGGGAACCTTCACCGAAGAGGCGGCGCTTCTTTATGATGAAACCGCCCAGCTCATTCCCTTCCCCAGCATCCCTGCGGTTGCTGTGGCCGTCGATTCAGGGATGGCTGAGGAGGGGGTGGTGCCCATCGAGAACAGCATCGAGGGATCAGTCACCGATACCCTTGACCTTTTGATCCATGAATCGAGGGTGCTCATCAGGAAGGAGCTGGTTCTGTCCATCGAACATCACCTTTTGGTCAAGCCAGGGACCCAGGTGAGCGAGGTGAGGGTGATCTTCTCTCATCCCCAGGCGCTGGGGCAATGCCGCCACTTCATTGAGCGCTGCTTTCCAAAAGTGGAGATAGTGGCCGCCCTCTCAACCGCCGCCGCTGTGGAGGAGATGATGACCTCTGACTATCCCGCGGCCGCTATCGGAACCAGGCGAGCAGCACAGCTTTACGGGGCGGAAACCTCAGCCAAAGGGATTCAGGATCAGGCCTCCAATGTCACCCGCTTCGTAGTCCTCGCCCCCACAGACCATCCCGCAACGGGCTTCGACAAGACCTCGCTTTGCTTTTCCTTCGCCGAGGATCGCCCCGGGGTTCTCTGCAGCGTGCTTCAGGAGTTCGCCCAGCGAAATATCAACCTGGCCAAGGTGGAATCACGCCCCACCAAGGAAAGTTTGGGTAACTACATCTTCCTCGTCGATCTAGAGGGTCACCATGACGATCCTCTGGTAAGCGAGGCGCTGGCTCGAGTACAAGGGAAGACCGCCCTTTTCAAGATCCTCGGCTCCTATCCAAGGTACGTAGAGAAGTAAAAGGGAGGTAGAACCTCCCTTTTACCCCAAGCCTCGATATACGACTATTCTCCGCTTTCCTTCTCGAACCTTTCCCCAAGTTCGGAGCGGGCCTTGCTAGCAGCCTTTCTTCCTTCCTCAATAGCCTGCCTCATTATCTCTCTCGCCCTTGCCAAAAACTGGTCACCTCTCTCCTTGGCTAAGGCGGCAAGCTCGCCCGCCCTGCCTAGATCCATGCCCCTCTCCTTCAACTGCTTTCTTACCTTCTGAGCAACAAAGATGGTGAGCGCCGAGCCGACAATTCCTCCCACGAGGAGCCCCATGAGAAACACCCGAAATCTATTCTCCTCGGTCACTTCTCCTCCCCTCCTTTCTCTTAGAAGATCTAGAGATGAACTCTAGAGCGCGATGCAACCCCTGCACCATACCTGCGATCACAGCCAAGGGTTTGATAATCTCCTTGGACACCAGGGAAGTGATATCGTGAACATTGCCTAGGGTCGCCCTCCCCGAATCGAGGATGGACCTGATCCTGCGGAAAAGCAAAAAGGAAATGACCAAAAGGAAGATGGTAGCCCCGATTGCCAGTATGGAAAAGATGACAATGAAAAGATCGCGCAACTCTGCTAAGGACATTCATCACCCCCTGGAGGCTAATTATACTACGATGTCAAGAGAAAGGCAAATAGGCTCACCATCTATTGGGGCACGGTTCTTCTGGGGCCCGCATTATTGAAGAACAAGGCATCGCCAAGCTGCTGGGCAAGCATCATCGCTGCCGGCATGCCGGTGCAGTGAGAGACCCCGACC
>SOJQ01000058.1 GCA_004376075.1 Dehalococcoidia bacterium
GTCTCTGTGGTGGTTCCAGCCATGGCGGCAATCTCCTGACGGGTGAAGGGCAGGTTTGGGCCCAGCTTGGAGTAGAGCATCAGTAGGATGCTGGCCAGGCGCTGCTCCACCCGTTCTCCAGCCAGGTCACGCAGACGGTTATGGGCGTCCCTGAGACGCCCCCCCAATACATTTATTATCTTCAGCGACAGCGAAGGATTTCGGCCTAGAAAGCCTAGGAAATCCTCCCTCCTGATACCCAAAACGCAAGTTTCACCCGTAGCTTGGGCTGAAGCCGGGTAAGGTGCATTATCAAAGACAGCAACCTCGCCGAACATCTCCCCTGAACCAAAGACGGCGATAATGAATTCTTTTCCCGATGAGGAAAGCTTGAGCATTTTTACTTTTCCCCGCTCAACAATGTAGAACCACTCAGGTGGGTCTCCCTCCCAGAAGATGAATTCGCCGGGTGCAAAACAGTGCTCAACGGCCAGATCGGCCAATTCCCGGAGCTCTTTTGGCTCCAGGGCGACCAAGAGAGGCGACCGTCTTAGTAGCTCAACCCTCTTGTCAGGGTTCATCTCGTCTTGCCCTTACTAGAATGCGGGGGGTTCTATGTCGTTCCTAACGTGGCAAAGTATAACCGATATTGGTATCTCATAGGGCGCTTCCTGCTTAAGTAACTTATGAGGACATACCAATGCTGCGGCACAGATTCCGTTATCGCAGTACTCAGGGCGGCACTTATTATAGTTTACTACGACCATCTTTTGGGGCATGACTATTTCCCTTCCTGCTCTGTAGATCCGCTTCGCTCCCCCAGCCATTATCCTGGTCAACCAAGGGTGACCACCTTGTCCGAGTCGGAAATCATCTCTACTAACTCCGATATGGTTGAGATGCGGCACACACCAGCACCCCGATGCCTAAGACTTCGGGGCTGCGCCAACGTTGAAGGCCCCGTCCTTGATATTCTCTATCTCCACACCGCCTCCGAGGAGAAACATGTTAACCTCGTTTCCGGTGCTGAGCGCCTTACTTCCTAAGTGCAGCGCGTTCCACGCGGTTTCCGGGTCACTGGTATTCACGATGATACCGACTTTCACCCCTTGACCTCCAGCTTGGTGGTGAGCCTTCTCAGCTCTATGCCCATCATGCTAGCCGTGGTGGCGTAAGTAGCCGTATAACAGGCGACCAGCCCGAAGAAACAGTAGTGTAAGGGGCCGGGCCTGGTGCCGTCACCACCCAGATTCTTGGGCTGGTCGGACTCCATAACTATCCTGCCGCCCTCAAAGTTAACCTCCGCCTTGAACTGGGGACCGCCCTCTTGCAGAAGCCATTCGCCCCTAAGGACCAATATGCGAATAAAACCACATGTATACGAGGTTGGTGGAACTCCCCCATCTATTTACATACTTGCCCAGGCGCTCTTTGTTTTTCCCGCCCTTATGTTAGCTCTGATCCTCGGCCCTGGGCAACGAGGTAGACACTATCCCTAAGGGTATGTAGGCTGGCTGGCCTGTCAGTCCACGTCTAGGCTGACCACCACGGCGCAGTTGGCCACTACCACCTTATCAGACGAGTCTTCCCACGGTGAGACCTCAAGGCCACCCCTAACCAGAGTTATCCTCCCTTGACCCACGGGGAGAACCGCCAACACCTCCTGCTTGTTTACCGACTCCGGTCTGGGGACGCCCACGGTGACGTCCACGTTGAGCCTATCGTAGCTTTCGATCCCCAGGGCTCTCACGAAGAGAAGGCTATTGCGGTGAATGGCATCCTCTAGCGCCCTTTTAGCCGCCTTGGTGTAGTCCTGTCCGTGCAAATCGATGCCCGTCCCCATTTCTAGAATATAAGGTTTCATTGTCATTGACACCCCTCCCACCATGCTTGGTATCAATTTTCATGGATAGCATCGCTTTTGTCAATGAAAGACCCCCCGTCACGTCTTTTGATTCTTGTGTGCCCAAGTTGCTAACGTTGATAAGGTGACCTTGCGGCAGTATAATCATTGATAGGGGGTCTTTCTGATTCTTGTTCTTGGTTCTCTCTCCTTTAACCCGAACCTTGATAAGTGCCTTACAGGATAAAAAGATGTTGTGTACGGTTCACCAGCTTGGGCTGGTTGAGTATGACAAGGCGTATCATCTGCAAAGAAGGCTGGTGCGCCAAAGGATAGAGGGACAGATTCCAGATACACTCCTTCTTCTGGAGCATTCCCCTACCTTTACCATCGGTAAGTCTGGCAAGGTGGAGAATCTCCTCGTTCCTAAGGAAGAGCTTGCAAAACAGGGTATATCCCTCTTTTTCACCGATAGGGGGGGAGATATCACCTATCACGGCCCTGGCCAGCTCGTCGCCTATCCTATCATCGATCTTAGAAGAAGGGGGAAAGATATTCATAAGTATGTCTGTGACCTGGAGGAGGTGATTATAAGGACGCTGGATGATCTTTCCATAAAGGCCCGCAAGGATGCGAACTATGTGGGGGTCTGGGTGGGAAACGAGGCGATCGCCGCCATAGGGGTGAGCATTAAGAGGTGGATCACCATGCATGGGTTTGCCCTGAATGTAAACTCGAACCTGGAAAGCTTCTCGCTAATAAACCCGTGCGGTATTTCCAGTGAAAGGGTAACATCCATTTCCAAGCTTCTCTCCCAGGATGTGCCGATGGAGCTGGTAATAGGGAGAGTGACCGAGCATTTTTCGGAGGTCTTCGATACCCGTATTGAATGGGTGTCAAATACATCGTTGAGGAGCCACTGGTGAAAGGAAGGCTCCCTCCCTGGTTCAAAAAGAAAATACCGGATGCAAGGCTCCTGTCGGGTATGGAGAGGCTTTTGGGTGGCCTTAATCTACATACCATCTGCGAGAGTGCCCTCTGCCCAAATCAGGGGGATTGCTTCGCCCAGGGGACGGCAACCTTCCTGATCCTGGGCGACGTCTGCACCCGGCGCTGCACCTTCTGCGCGGTAAAGAAGGGCCTCCCCTCTCCTGTCGATGAAAAGGAGCCAGAACATCTTCTGGAGGCGGTGGAGAAGCTGGGTCTGAGGCATGTGGTCATCACCTCGGTGACCAGGGACGACCTTCCTGACGGCGGTGCATCCCATTTTGCCAAGACCATCCGGGCGTTGAAGGGCAAGAGGAAGGATCTCACCGTTGAAGTCCTTATCCCAGACTTCCGAGGCTCCCTGGAATCCCTTAAGGTGGTGATGGACGCGCGGCCAGAGGTCATAAACCACAATCTGGAGACGGTCCCACGCCTTTATCCAGAGGTGAGGCCGCAAGCGGATTATCGCCGTTCATTGAACCTTCTTTCTCTGGTTAAGAAGCTCGATTCCCTGACAGTCACCAAATCCGGTTTGATGCTTGGTCTAGGAGAGAGACGAGACGAGATAGTAGGGGTGATGGAGGACCTGAGGGCAGTGGAGTGCGACCTGCTCACCATGGGCCAGTACCTGCAGCCGTCCTCCAGCCACCACCCTGTGGTCAGGTATCTTCCCCCCGAGGAGTTTTCGGAATATGAAAAGATGGGCAGGGACATGGGGTTTGCCGATGTTGTCTCCGCTCCGCTGGTGAGAAGCTCCTTCCACGCCGCCGAGCTTTACGCAAAGATAAATTCGGAGAGGAACAGGTTTGGGATTGAATCGAGTGGAGTGAAATTGTGAAAGAGGAAGATCTGGCGAGGGACCTAGCAAAGCTACTTGGAGAGCGGGTAACCACCAGCCAGTTTGAGCGATCGTTCTATACAAGCGACGTGCTCCCCCTGCGGAAGGAGTTCAAGCGCTTGTTCAGGACCATGCCTTCTGCCGTAGCTAAACCAGAGACAGCGGAAGAGGTTTCGGCTGTCGTCGGCTACTGCTCCCGCCACGACATACCGGTAGTGCCCCGGGGTGGAGGCTCCTCCGGCCTCCTTGGATCTGTGCCCAAGAGGGGTGGGGTTGTGTTGGACTTGCTGGATTTGTCCCGCGTGGTTGAGGTAGATAGGGAAAGAGAAACAGTGACCGCCGAGGCCGGTATTACTTGGTGGGAGTTGAACCGAAGGTTGAGCGGGCACGGCTTCGCTGTCAGGAGCTATCCCTCTAGTGCTAAATCGGCCACAGTGGGGGGGTGGATAATGACCAGCGGTTGCGGCATCGGCAGCTTGAGATATGGCCCCGTCTTTGACCAACTCCTTTCTGCCCAGATAGTACTCCCCGATGGCGCCATCAAAGAGTATAACTGTGGGGAGGGGCTTGAGTGGTTCTTCGGGACCGAGGGGATACTTGGAATAGTGACCAGAGTTGTCCTGAAGGTTCGACCTATCCCAGAATCAACCTCCCACTACCTTGTCTATTTCCATGATATCGAAAACCTCTTCCAGGTTCTTAAGCCCCTGGCCAACATGATCCCTTGCCCCTACAGCATGGAGATCTATGATCACAAGTACCTTGACTTGCTGAGGGCCTCGGGGTATCAGGTGGCAGATTTCGGCCTCAGAAGCGGTATCCTGCTGGCTACCTGGGACGGCAAGAGGGAGGAGATTGAACAAGCTAGGGATGGGATAAGAAGGCTCATAGGTTCCTATAGTGGGAGGGAGAGGGAGGGCGCGGAGCAGGAATGGGAGCAGAGATTCAATATCCTCCGGATCAAGACGGCGGTTCAGACCATAATTCCCAGCAGTGTAATTGTACCTCTAGATAGTTTGAAACAATTCTACTCGGCCCTGGAGAGGCTCAGGAAGAGAACCATCGGGCTTTTAGGACACGTCATATCTAAGAGTGAGTGCGATCTTCTGCCCATGCTGGCCACCGATGAAAAAAGGTCTATAGAGTATACCTTTTCCCTGCACACCCCCCGAGATATTTGCAACTTGGCGCTATCGCTGGGGGGCAAACCGGGGGGGGGCTTGGGTGTGTGGAATACTCCCTATAGGAAGCGAGTGCTCACGGAGAAAAAGATCGAAGAGATGCGGAAGAGAAAGCGAGAGCTTGATCCCAAAGGTATCTTGAATCCGGGAATGTGGCTCGAACCGCCGCTGTTTCTCAGGCCCAAGGTATACCAGCCCACCATGCAGGTTATCTCTATACTGGACAAGATATTTCCCGCTGGAGTGGGAAGGGCTGAGGAAGGCGGCCTCGCCAAGGAAATCGCCTCTTGTGTCCAGTGCGGCTATTGCATGGAGGCCTGCCCCACCAATCTGGGATGGGTTTCATCTACCCCCAGGGGCAGGATCCTCAAGGCCAAGGAGTTGTTTGGCGACCAACCTCGTAAGAAAGAAGGGATAACCCAGGAATACATAAACAGGGTTTTCCAGTGCACGCTGTGCGGGAGGTGCAGGGTGGACTGCACCGTCGAGATCAAATCGCCTCAAATGTGGCTCGATTTGAGGAGCTATCTCCTGAAGAGCGGCTTCCAAATGGAGAGCCTGGAGGGCCTGGCAAAGGTTATCAACGAGACCAATAATATTGTTGCTAAGCCCAACGATCAAAGGGCCAACTGGACCAAAAGGTCCAAGTTGGAATATCTGAATGAAAAGAGGGGGGCTGAAGTAGTCTACTTTGTTGGCTGTCTTACCTCCTTTTTTGCTATGACTCAGCCGCTAGCCCGGGCTTTCGCTCAAATATTGAATTGTGCCGGCGTAGACTACACTATTCTGGGTGGTGAGGAGTGGTGTTGCGGCTTCCCGCTGATAGCGGGGGGGATGGGCGAGAGGGCAGAGAAATATATAAGGCATAACATAGATAGGGTTAGGGAAACAGGTGCCAAGAGCCTGGTGATGACCTGCCCCGGATGCTACATGGTATGGAAACACGAGTACCACGATGTGATTCAGGAGAGACACCCCTTCGATGTCTTTCACTCTACCGAGTTCATAGCCAAACTGATTGAAGAGGGCAAGATAGTCCTTGGCGGGCTGGAGGATAGTGTCACCTACCATGATCCCTGTGATCTGGGGAGAAATGGCGGCATCTTTGGTGAACCTCGGTACATACTGGGGAAAATTCCTGGCCTCAATTTTCAAGAACTTGAGAACAACCGACAGTATTGTAACTGCTGTGGCTCCGGGGGGGACCTGCTGGTAACCAATCAGGACCTCTCGCTGGCTATAGCCAGATGCAAAGTGGAGGAGGTGTTGAACACAGGGGCCCAAACACTGGTGACGGCGTGCCCTGCGTGTATTAGAGCCATAAGTATGGCTAAGACCAGAGAAAAGGCAAAGTTCGACGTTGTGGACATCACGCAGCTGGTTTGGAAGTCCATAGGAAGCTGAGTGTTATTCGTGGGCATAGGGATGTGCGAAACTCCCCTTATAGCTAAGCCTACATAGTGCCCACGGAGTTATCAAAAATCGTTTACCCCAAGCTGTTGCTTGATTTCAGGCCGCCCCGGTGAGGGGGTGTTGAGAGGAGGAAAAACGGGGCTTATACTAAAAGGTCAAGACGAGGTTGGGATTGGAGGGCTTGACAACACTTGGGCTGTGTGGTAGCATGAGCGACTTCTGTCGAGTACACTATCGACAAAGAGAACTCCTTAGAAGCCGCGAAGCTCTCCTAAATCTGGAGGAGGTGGTGTCGTATGGGTGAATAAGTGCAACATCTGAATATCTGAATATAGGGAAGAAGAGGAGGATACCATGGCGATAGAAAAAGAGAAACTGATCGATATGTATCACAGGATGGTTCGAATCAGGCGCTTTGAAGAAAAGGTGGTCGACGAATTTGCGGCGGGCAGAATCGTAGGTTTTGTCCACTTATATATTGGCGAAGAGGCGGTCGCCGTTGGCGCATGTGCCAATTTGGGAGATGATGACTATATAACTAGCACTCACCGGGGACACGGGCATTTGATCGCCAAAGGTGGCAAAACAGAGCGCATGATGGCCGAGCTATTCGGCAAGAAGACTGGCTATTGTAAGGGTAAGGGCGGCTCCATGCACATCGCCGATGTGGATATCGGCATACTGGGGGCTAACGGGATTGTGGGGGCGGGAATACCCATTGCGGCCGGGGCAGCTCTTTCAGCCAAACTCAGGGGAACAGCCCAGGTCGCTATCTGCTTCTTCGGAGATGGCGCATCCAATACCACCAGATTCCACGAAGGAATAAACCTGGCCTCAGCATGGAAGCTCCCTGTGGTCTACGTCTGTGAAAACAATATGTATGCCATTTCTGTCCCCCAGAGCAAACATCAAAACATAGCTGACATCGCAGATAGAGCGACCGCCTATGGGATTCCAGGCGTAGTTGTTGATGGAAACGATGTGATAGCCGTGTATGAGGCGGTAGGCGAGGCGGTTGCCAGAGCCAGGAGGGGTGAGGGTCCCACCTTAATAGAGTGCAAGACCTACCGGCACCGGGGGCACTTCGAGGGAGACCCAACGCCCTACCGAACCAAAGAAGAGGTGGATGAGTGGAAGAAGAAGGACCCCATCAGCAGATTCAAAGGTAAGCTCATTGAAATGGGGGTATTGGCCGAAAAGGAAGCAGACGAAATTGACCGGGAAATGAAAGGGGAAATCGATAAGGCCGTGAAGTTTGCTGAAGAAAGCCCATTGCCAGAGCCTGAGGAAACCTTAGAGGACGTCTATGCCTAAGGAGGTGAAAAAATGAGGGAGATAACTTTTGCCCAGGCCATAACGGAAGCCCTTGATGAGGAAATGGCCAGGGACCCAAGCGTATTTATCATGGGTGAGGATGTGGGTGTGTACGGGGGTATATTGGGTCAACTGGCGGGTCTATTTGATAAATATGGGCCCGACAGGGTAAGAGACACACCGATCTCGGAGACTGCCATCGTAGGGGCAGCTGTGGGGGCGGCGGCAACCGGGATGAGGCCAGTTCCCGAGATAATGTTCTGTGACTTCTTGGGCGTGCCCATGGATGAGATATTAAATCAGCTGACTAAAATGAGATACATGTTTGGCGGAAAGGCGAAATTACCCATAGTCATCAGGACCCTGATCGGTGCTGGCATAGGTGCTGCTGCTCAACACTCTCAGTGCCTTGAAGCGCTGTTCATGCACATCCCGGGGATTAAGGTTGTGATACCCTCAACCCCCTACGATGCCAAGGGCCTGCTTAAGTCGGCAATCAGGGATGACAGCCCGGTCATTTATTTTGAACACAAGCTGTTGATAGTGATGCCTCTAAAAGGTGAGGTGCCAGAAGAGGAGTACACCATACCCTTGGGAAAGGCAGACATCAAAAGAGAAGGTAAGGATGTTACCGTTGTTGCTACAGCGCTTATGGTCCACCGGGCCCTTGCTGCGGCAGCGAAACTTCAGGAAAAGGGTGTAAGCATAGAGGTTATCGATCCTCGAACCCTGGTGCCCCTTGATAAGCAGACTATCATTGACTCGGTGAAAAAGACGGGCAGGCTTGTGATTATGACCGAGGAATGCAAGACGGGGAGCTCAGCAGCCGAGATCGCAGCTATCGTGGCTGAAGAGGCCTTCGATAGCCTGGATGCACCCATAAAACGGGTCAATGCACCTGATACCCCTGTTCCCTTCAGCCCGGTTCTGGAGAAATTCTACATGCCGGATGAGGAGAACCTGATTAAGGCGGTAACTGAGATCGTTTAAGTCAAATCGGCCCGTTCCCCAGGGGCGCAGGAAGGGCTACCCTTGATTGCTCAGGTTCGGTTTGGGTGTTATCAAGCGGATTGGACCTAAGAAGAAGGGTTAGTATTCTGGGCTCAAGGTAATGGCCTGCAAGGAGACAGGGGAGGTAAACTGAAAGGGAGGGAGAAAAAACCCGCCCGAAAGTGGATATTGAGATAGGGCAGGCGGAAAGGTTTCCGCCTGATAGGGTTGCGTACTCAATGTGTGGAAAGGAGGCGAATTATGGCACAGGCAAGTCCAGCCAAAGTTAAGGTAACGGAGATCAACCAGATTGCCATTGTGGTCAAGGACCTGCAGAAGACTATGGAGTACTACTGGAACACCTTCGGTATTGGCCCATGGGACATATATACTTTTCAGGCTCCCTTGGTCACTGAGATGACCTATCATGGCAAGCCAGCCCAGTATAGGATGAAGCTGGCGCTCACTATGGTGGGGCCGGTGATGCTGGAGTTGATTGAACACCTGGAGGGAGACACTATCTACAGGGATTTTCTGGAGGAACGTGGGGAGGGGCTCCATCACCTGGGATTCTTTGTGAAGAATATGGATGAGACCGTCCAGACAATGGAAAAGGAGGGCTTCCCCTGCTTGCAGAGCGGGCACTTCGACGGCGGTGGCTACGGCTACTTGGACACGGCCAACACCCTGAAGGCTATCTGGGAGGCGATCCAGATGCCCGAGGTGATGCCTCCACCCGAGGCCCGCTGGCCCGAATAGAGGGCCTGGGGTCGCTACAACTTCGCGCTGCCCTTCGGACGAGTCATCGAGGGCTACGACGAGAGCAGCGTCACTGCGGCGGCGTAGGCACCGGCCGTCGTTTCCTGAGGAGGTGAACAGGCTGACCTTGACAGAAACCATGATGGGAACCTAACATTTTCGCAGGCGTGATTTGTCCGAAAGCGACCGAAGCACTACAGGACAGTCATAAGTATCATCATATCAGCGGAGGTGGAAAAGGTGAAGGCAAACGTATTTCACGGGGTAAATGACATAAGAGTCGAAGAGGTTCCGGAGCCCAAGGCAGGGCCTAGCCAAGCAGTAGTTAAGGTTACCCTGGCCACTATCTGCGGAACCGACATCCACATCCTTAGTGGTGGCTACCCGGTCAAGCCCGGGTTGATCATCGGTCACGAGTTCGTCGGGGTCATCAAGGAGCTGGGTGATGGGGTCACCGGCTATAAGGTTGGGGATAGGGTGGCAGTAGGGGCGATCACCCCTTGTGGTCACTGTGAGTTCTGTTTGAATGGAGACTTTGCTCAATGCGGGGGCATACCGCTGGGAGGGTGGAAGTTCGGAAATTATCTTAATGGAGCCCAGGCAGAGTATATCCTAATCCACGATGCCCAAGTCAATATGGCCAAGATTCCCACTGAATTGACCGACGAGCAGGTTCTCTTCGTAGGTGATATTATGTCGACTGGATTTGCTGCCTCTGACACCGCAAACGTTAAACCGGGCGATGCGGTGGCCGTCTTCGGTCAGGGTCCCATCGGGCTATGCGCCCTGCTAGGGGCCAAGATAAGGGGAGCCTGTCCCATCATCACCGTGGAGCCTTTG
>SOJQ01000012.1 GCA_004376075.1 Dehalococcoidia bacterium
ATGAATCAAAAAAGGCAGCGCTAGGTAACCACTACCCAGTGTCGCCCCCTTTCCATCTTTCAATAATGCTATTTGAGCTGATGGCAACATCCCATCTCAACGCTCTAGTCTTCCTCTTCCAGAACATATCCTCCCCCCTTTTTCCCGGTGACCTCTAGTCCTAATCAGCGAACTCGCTCCTTTTTCTACCTCTGAAAGAGTCCCCGCCGCTAACCCCGATTTGACATCCCCCGCAAGGCTTTATAATGAAGAGACCTCCGGCACGACTCCAAGAGAGACCTGCCCCCACAGGTCTCGTTTTATGTGCCGCAACATGTCCCCCTGAATGTTTAGGCCGAGTATAGCATAAATGAACGTGTTTGTCAACTAGTAGTTGATAAGTTGCGCACGTCGTCAATCTCCTGTTAGCCTTTGCAGTAGGGGGTTCAGATGATGACTACGCAAGTGACCTTGGGAAAAAGAATCAGAAAACGAAGGGCGATCTTGGGGATTACCCAGCGACAGTTGGCTCAAGCTCTCGTGGTGACGCCCCAGCACATCTCGGCTTTAGAGCAAGACAAGCGAGCCCCTTCTTTGCATTTCCTCGCCAAATTGGCTGAAGAGTTAGGGGTAACTATTGACTACCTTGTGTCTGGCAAGGAAGGGATTATCACAGATACAATACCAGCAATAAAAGCTGATAGGCGGCTCAAGCTCCAGGTAAAGAGAGCCCTTATAGTTTTGATAGAGGAACTCCGTGAGCCTGCTTCAAGTGAAGACGCATGAATCCCTTGCAGCCCCCGAATTAACCTGTCACGCCCGCCTTCCTGACGATCACCCTTACCCTTTCCCTGGATAGGCCTACGCGGCGCCCGATCTCAGCAAGCTCATCTCCCCGCCGATCCCTCGATCAGGGCCATGACACTTGCCTTCCTACCCCCACAAACCAGCAGCCTGGATCTGAGGCGAGCATATCTCCCGCTTCCTCGTAAGCTCTCCCCCTACAACCGGCACAGGCCTCCTCATAGTCACATCTAGGTCGCCCTTTAGTAGACCCCTGGAGCGGAGCTGAGCAAGTATTGGTGATTCCTGCCATATCTCCCTGACGCCTCTCTCCTTTACGTTGCCGAGGTTTATCTGCAGCAACATGCAGGGGTTGACTTCCCCGCTGGCCCGCGCAACCAGATAGCCGAAGGGCATAGCCGCGGCGCATCCCCTCCCGTCACTGGTTGATATGGGAAACCCCGGATAAACACATCCAGCCGCTCGACTAAGGAGCCCGAAGGTATCACTTAAGGAGCCAGTCTATTTGGCTGAAGATGAGTGTATCCGCCTGCTGCAAACCGTGGTCCAACGGGCAAAACCAAAAGTGCAGGATCGGGATCTGGCGATGGTGATCTTGTTTCTGGCTACCGGTCTACGGGCGTCCGAGCTTTGCAACTTGAAGCTGAGCGATGTGAACCTTAGGGAAAAGCAGATAAAAGCGGTGAGAAAAGGGGGCAAGGAGCAATACCTGAACCTGAACGGCGAAGCAATGAGAGCGTTGACCAGGCATGTGATGGCAGGAGGGCAGTCAAAGAATGGATGGCTCTTTGTATCTGCTAGAGGGCAAAGATTGCGGCGTGCCAGTGTATACGGGGTCGTGCGAAAATACCTTAGATTGGCCAACATAGACAAAGGGAAATGGGGACCACATATGCTGAGGCACAGCTTCTGCACCATACTACCCCAAAAGGCGGTTGATCCCTTCGTTATACAAAACTTGGCTGGCCATAAAAGCTTACAAACGACTATGAGATATGTCAGAATTGGGAATAATGAGGAAACTGAAGCTGTGAGTCGACTGGAGTTCGGGATCTTTCAGCCTTTGGTAGAGGAGCACTCGACACCCTGATTCGGTTAAGGGGGGCGCAATTGTACGTAAGAAAGCGGCTCATTTGACTACATCGCTATGCCCGTGCCTATGCTGTCATCCAACAATCCGCCCTAATGTGTCCCGATCTTTTTCGACAATTTGAGTAACCCTGATGCCAGACGAAGAGGCTCAAATTGATTTGTATGTTCGAATACCATCTTACTGTGGGGTTACGCCTCACTTATTGGGAGTTATCCACGTCTCACCGTCCAAAACGCACGCTCATGGTTCGGTCTGCCTTGCTCATCACATCCAAACACGGTAAGCCTGTCCTCTGGAATTGGCATCATGAACCAAGGTATCTTCCCGTTAACTTTGAGCCATGAAGGACACCTGTCCACACGTAACCCTTTTGATTCCCGACGTGATACTAAACCAAAATATGGCTTGACCTTCGGCCATCTGTTACCGTTCTCTCCAAATATGCTCCTAAAACGGCTTATCTTGTGTTCGAACTGCCTGTTACTGAATGCAGTGACACCCTTGGCCTCCAACATGATTAGGTGTGTGACACCAGCGGCGTCCTCGAACGCCACAAGGAGATCAACGTCCTCTTGAGTGCCGTCGATGACTCCGTCTTTGTTGTCGTATAAGCGGTCTCGCACTGGATTCCCGAAAGTCAGGGCTGCCGCCGCATATATCCAGTTCAAGTGATAGTCCATTGCCACAAAGGCAGTATCAGTGACGACTATACCAAACTTGTCGCTCAGCTCACGACGGAACAACGCGTCCAGTTTGAACTTGCGGTTACCTAACACCATGCCGATGAAGAAGAAGCGTTCTTTCCGGTTGAGCCTGTCTAGGTTGTCGATCATAGCTGACAAGTGTCACCTCCGACTAACTCATGATGGGCGAGAGTTTATAATCTAAGAAACCAAACCATAGGGATTTTCCATTCCTCAAGACATTATATA
>SOJQ01000007.1 GCA_004376075.1 Dehalococcoidia bacterium
GCCAAGATAAATACCAGAAGACACCCCGCGCCGACCCCAGGCAGGCTTAGGGGGAGGTAGACTCGCAGAAAACTTCGTAACGGGCTAGCTCCCAACCCCTCTGCTGCCTGGAGGAGATCTTTGGGGATACCACTCATTACGGCGTAGATAGCGAATATCATAAAGGGCAATAAATAATGAATCATCCCGATGTAAACCCCAGGCCGGTTGTAGAGCAAAGCCAGTGGTGAGGAGATAAGCCCCAGGTCTACCAGAGCGACATTGAAGACTCCCTGTCTTCCTATGACCCCTATCCAGGCATAGGCCCGCACTAGAACGCTGGTCCAGAAGGGGATGATTATCAGGGGCATGAGTAGGTTTCGTCGCCGGTTTGAGATATTCGCTAGCAGGTAGGCTATTGGGTAGCCCAAGATTAAGCACCCTAGCGTGGTGAAAAGAGAAATCTCGAAGGTATTACGAAAGATCTTCCCCCAAGCAGCCCCTGTTGCCGCCTGTACGTAATGCTCCGTAGTCCAAGATGGGTCGAATAGACTCCGAGTGAAGAAACTCAACAAGGGATATAAGAACAGAAACACCAGTAAAAGGATTGCCGGGAGGGTGAGAAGGAAGAAATAAGACTGCTCCCGAATCCTCACCAAAAAGAGCTCCCTGTAGTTTGCCCTCTCGCTGACTGAAGCCAACACCTTGGGTTGTGCCATAGCTAAATCCTCTAGGACAAGCCTCCATTTTCAGTGCTGGATAGCAACAAATGGTGGTTACCCTGTTGCTATCCAGCACAGCTACTGCCTTCTCTGTCATTGCTCTCTTGGCCAAGCCCTATTCCAGCACCCACTCAGTCCAACGCTCAAGAAGCTGCTCGATATTCTCTCCCCACCATACGCCATCTGCTATGACTTGTACTGCCAGGTTCTCTGGGGCAGACGGGAGACCGGATACTACTGGCCCCCATGTGGGATCGATATAGGCGTTGGCAAGGGTGTTGGGTGGCCCATAAGGGATGAACTCGGTTATACTTGCCTGTATTTCAGGCTGCGTCGCCCAGGCGATGAAGAGCATGGCGACATCCTTGTTTGGTGCGCCCTTGGGTATAACCCAGGAGTCTATCGATGCATGCGCCCCGTTCCACACGATTTTGAGTGGTATCCCCTCTTGTTGAAGCTCATAAATACGCCCGTTATAGGCGGTAGCCATTACCACCTCTTTTCTAGCCAGAAGCTCAACGGGCTGGGAGCCCGACGTCCACCAGACTGTGATATGCGGTTTAATTTCGTCCAGTTTTCTAAAGGCTCGGTCTAACGTTTCTTCCTTTTTGGTCCATAACAAGGGGTAAATTTGGTCCACCGGCACACCATCAGCCACCAGGGCAAACATAATGTTACCGTAGGGGTTCTGACGGAGACTCCGCGGCCCAGGGAATTTTTCCACATCCCAGAAGTCTACAAAGCTCTGCGGTCCCCCCTCAGGAAACGCCTCCTCATGGTATACTAAAACGGTGGACCAGAAGATAGTCCCGATAGCCCACGGGGTAACAGCCTCGGGGACTGTAGTGCGGGGATCAATGATGGTGTAGTCAAGCTCTTCAAGGTATCCCCTAGGACCCAGCATCTCAGGTTGTCGGGTTTCTACATCCACCACATCCCAGGTCGTATTCCCTGCATCTACCATCGCCATTATCTTGGCAAGATCTGTCGGACTCTCCTGAATTACCTTAATCCCAAACTTCTCAGCGAAGGGATCGAGTTGGGCCTTTGTTTGAGTCCGTTGCCAGGCGCCACCCCAGCTGACTACTACCAGTTCTCTCCCTCTAAGCGGTTCCAGAGCGGCTTCTATCTCCTCAAGGGTCATAGGCTCAGCGAGGGTTGGCACCCGCACCGTCGGGGGAGCTGGTGGCGGTGGCGGTGGCGGCGCTGGTGCCGGACAGCCGATAGCAACCAAGCTGATGGCTAACAACAATGCCAGCGGAATTAACAATATTTTCTTTTTCACCGATTTACCTCCTTAAAACTCAAAATAGGCGTATTCGGTTGAATGCTCATCACTTACACAATAATCACCTCCTCAATATCCCACCCTACCCTCACCGTGCTTCCTCGCTTGGGAGACTGTACCCCTACCCGGTTTTGCCAAGTAGCGGTCACAACCGTGGAGGGTCCCAGTCTAATACGATATCTGGTGACCTCCCCAAGGTAAATCACCTCCTCTACCTTCCCCTCAAAGGTGATGGGCAGACCATCCGGCTCGCTTACCGGCATAATACTCTCGGGGCGAATCATCAGAGTTGGCTCCTTCAGCTTCACTGACGAGTCCCGCAAGATGCCTGAAACCTGGAGACCGTCCTTAGTCTTCACTGTACATATCTGCCCTTGCACCTCAACAACAGGACCAGTAAAGAAGTTAGACTCCCCGAAAAACTCAGCAACAAACCGGTTCGCCGGTCTCCGATACACTTCGTCGGGTGTCCCTACCTGTTCGATAGCACCCTCGTTCAACACTACGATTCTGTCGGACATAGTAAGGGCTTCACCCTGGTCGTGGGTGACGTAAACGACGGTAATCCGCAGCTCCTCATGGAGATGCTTTATCTCCAGTTGCAGCTCCTCCCTCAATTTGCGATCCAGGGCTCCAAGGGGTTCATCAAGGAGAAGGACAGAGGGTTCAAAGACCAGGGCCCGAGCCAGGGCGATCCGCTGTTGCTGCCCACCACTCAACTGGTTGGTGCGGCGTCCCTCTAACCCCGGAAGCCGGATCAGCTTCAGGGCAGCCTTAACTCGCTGCCCAATTTCAGCTTT